>NZ_CP051240.1:3352348-3657107 GCF_017794965.1 Alcanivorax sp. | reverse complement strand
TAACTATTCAGCCTGCGTGGAATTCAATACGGATCATCCTTCATATCACAACCCATTGGGAATGATCAGGTTCATCCACATACACCCCGGACGTAACGGCCCCCGTAGGAGCGGTCGTTCGACCGCGAACCGAGCGCAGCGAGGCGACTGCAAGGAGGCCTTTTCATTTGCGCCAACATATTGGCCGAACCACCCTGGATGAGAACATAGCAACACCGAGCATCCTGATAGTAACGCAATGGGCATAACCGATTGCCTCGCTATCGCTCGGTTCGCGGTCGAACGACCGCTCCTACAGCTCCAGGGAGGTTTCTGGAATCCTTACCTCGCTTGGGCACAGATCGCTTGCAGGCAAGCTCCTTGTATCTCTCCACGAGTGCTGATTAGCTACCAGCACTCACGGGTCGGGTTAAAGCCTGACAAGCTCCTGAGGGCATAGACCCTGTGACGTAGATCCTGGCTCCGACCCATTCTCTTAAATCTGAACGGTATCCGGGCTCTCCCCTCCGCGGGATGAAGCCGTATAAGCAAGGGAAGACACGAGAGATGCACTTCGTTGGAATTGATGTCAGCAAAAAGAGCCTCGATACACTTTGGCTGCGCCAGGCCAATCCCCGGAAGGTAAAAACACGGGTTTTCCAGAATCGGCGCGGGAAGGAGCACGAGGTTGCGCAGTGGCTGCTCAAGCAGACCGGTGCTGAGCCGTCCGAGATTCATGTGGTGCTGGAAGCCACCTGTATTTATCACGAGAACCTGACCTACGCACTCCATGAAGCTGGGTTGCAGGTGTATGTGGCCAATCCGGCGCGCACCAGGGACTTCGCCAAGAGTGAAGGGTTCTCAAGCAAGACAGACAAGCTCGACTCGCTGTGCCTGGCTCTCTACGTGAAAGAGAAGCATGAGCGACTACATAAATGGCAGCCGGAAGCGCCAGAGATCAGGCAGTTACGAGCGCTTGGTGCTCGTCTGGAGGCCTTGGAGAAAGACCGTCAGCGGGAAGAAAACCGGCTTGAGAAAGCGGAATTCAACCAGTCAAGCGAGCGAGTCATTGCCTCTATACAGGACATGATCGCGACACTGAATGAGGAGATCCGCAAGCTCAAAAAGGACATCGATGACCACATTGATGGCCATCCTGAACTGAAACAGGACCGCTCACTGCTGGAGAGCATCACTGCGGTAGGCGATGTGATGTCCCGAGAGCTGCTGTCGCTAATACACAGTCGGGACTTCCGGTCAGCCAAGCAATGTGCCGCCTTCCTGGGCATTACGCCGGTGCACAATGAATCCGGCGACTCCAGAAAGCCGACAAAGATCCGCAAAGGTGGCCGCGCCAACGTACGGGGAAAATTGTTCATGGCAGCAGTCACAGCATGCACCCACAACCCCGATATCCGGGCACTGAGACGGCGCATGGAAGACAGGGGGAAGACAGGTAAAGTGATTGTGGTGGCAGCAATGCGCAAGCTGGTGCAAATCGCCTATGGGGTAATCAAGCACCAAAAGAAATATACCCCACAAGTCGCATAGAGACGGCTTGCAGGGTATGGAGAGAGACGGTATCTACGGGTTATAACAAGGGCCTGTGCCAACTGCATCTCAGTTCCTCGCTGTCGCTCGGTTCGTCCCCTGGAAGGGATGTTATTCGCTACGCTACGTTCCTACAGCGGCTTCGTAGAAATGCTGAAAAACCCGGTAACTTTTCCGGGGTTTTCTATCCAATCGAGCGTAGCTCGTAGCTCGTAGTCATCTCAAAAAAACCGGGCAATGGGCAACAACGCCAGAAAAGCAGCCAGCCATCTTCGCATCAGACTGGTTCGGGGTTCATGATCCAGCATTGCGGGTTTGCCCTGTTTATCCACACCCCCCCAGCGCAGCGCCTCCCCCGCCATTTCCAACCGGTAACTGTTTACCGGCGACAGGCCTTCTTCGATAAATTCTGCCACCTGCTTGCCCAGGGAGTTCGAAACGACGTAATAGCCCATCTCGGTATTCAAATGCAGGGAGCGGGGATCCATGTTGAAAGAACCAATAAAGATCTCACGCCGATCCAGAACCATGGCCTTGGTATGCAGGCTGGCTTTGGAGCGCCCGCGGAACAGTCGCACCTGCCGTTTCATGCTGTGGGCATTGGGCTGAAGCTCATGCAATTCCACACCGCCGCGAATCAATGCGCGCCGGTAAGGCGCATAAACAGCGTGCGCCGCAATCACATCATTGGTGGCCAGGCTGTTGGTGAGCACCGCAGCGCGTCCTCCACGTTCTCTGAGTCGGGACAGCGCTGCCACAAAATCATCGCCGGGAATAAAATAGCTTGCCTCAAGCAGAAATTCGCGATGGTCTTCGCGATCCAGCAACCGGGCAAGCTGGTCGCCCATCAGTGACTGCGTAGCCCCGGCGGCTTTCTCCGGGCTATCGAACAACAGCACCGCCGGTGCCTGCTCGCACTGCGCTTCCTGCTTTGCCAGGTAATCCACAAAGAACTGTTCATGCTGGGGAAACAGGTAGGGATAATTTTTCAGCGAACGACGCCAGCGACTCAGCCATTGCCAGCTGCGCTCCGCCCGCTCTGGACGATAGCGGCGCAGGGTTTTCAATGGCATGGCCAGATCGCTCTGCCAGTAGGTTTCAAACGCATCGCGGGTTTCCGCCGCAATGGGACCACTGGCATACCAATCCAGATCACGGAAATTGCTGGCCGGGTTCACGCCAAAATAGTGATCGGAAATATTGCGCCCCCCCACCAGACAACGCTCGCCATCGGCAATCCATGCCTTGTTGTGCATGCGGTGGTTGAGTAACGGTGCGTGATACAGCCACTGGTGAAAATGCTTGAAGCGACCATGGAAGGGATTGAACAGACGGACTTCGATATTGGGATGCGCATCCAGCGATGCCCACTTCACGTCACGCCCCAGCTGGTTGGCATGGTCCAGCAGCATGCGCACTTTCACGCCGCGCCGGGCGGCTTCCAGTACCCGGTAGATCAACAGCTTGCCGGTGGTGTCGTCATCCCAGATGTAGTACTGCACATCCAGGGTACGGGTGGCGAGGCGGGCCAGGGTGACACGCAGGGTAAACGCCTGGTCACTGTCAGCCACCAGGGACAGGGAAGAAAGCGGTGTCAGGGGGTCCACAACCCCTCCGGGATACGGTGCATGTCAGCGAGTGATCCTTGACGAACATCAACGCCTCACCATGCAGTAAAGCCCGGCCGGGCTCAAGCCGGGTTTAATCGGTTGCCGCAGTCTGCGTGGGCACAAACGACGGCCGCACTCGCAGAAAGCTGGCGAAGCGCGGCAACCCGGTCGCGGTCAGGCCGTAATACTTGTACGTTACCCGGCTGCCAATGGGCGGCGGGGCCGCTCGCTCCGCATCACTGAAACCGGTCCCCAGCCTGAAACGCCGACCTTCCGGCGTTTCCACCACCAGAGCCCCCAACATACCCTGATACTTGCCCCGGCCTTCCCGGTGCGCCACCACCCGGGCCTCAGCGTCATCCCAAGTCTTCACCTTGAGCAGGGCCTGGCTACGACCATCATGATAGAGGCTGTCACCATGGTGGAGCATCAGACCTTCACCGCCCCGGGCAATCACCTTGTCCAGGTGAACCATGAGCGCCTGCTCGGTGGTCGCCGGTTGCTGCTCAATCATCGCCAGCGTGTAGGCCCCACTGCCGGCTACCAGGTCACGCATCTGCGCCACCCTGTCCCGGAATGGCGCCTGGCTGGCGGGCAGATCAAAGACCATGAAACGTATTTGCCGCCACTCTGTCATCACCGGTTCAAGCCGCCGTACCGCCGCCGCTACCTGACTGAACCGGCCCCGCCCCATCCACAGTTCGCCGTCCAGCGGCTGCGCGGGAAAGCCCCGGGTGAACCAGTCCGGTACGGCAATGGGATAACCACCTCGGCTGTAGAGCGCCTGACCATCCCAGCGGGCCCGCACTCCGTCCAGCTTCTCGCTGACCCAATAACCCTGCAAGTCCATGCCTGGGCGCCAGGTGCCGGCCAGCTGCATATCCCCCTGGCCAGCGACGGCAGTGGCGGCCAGTGACACCATCACCAGGAACAGCAGCAACCGGTAACTGAAACGATATAACCAGACCATGCGCACCTCCCTGGCGCTGTCAGTGAAGCATGGACTCTGACAGAACCTGGGGCATGCGCCTGTAGGCCTTCAAGGCCGTTGTGTGTAGGAGATTACCGCTGTCAGGGCGCAGCCTTCAGCCTTGGCCGCCCCAGGAGAATGGCTACCACACCGGCGGCCGCCAGCACCCAGCAGTAATGTATGCTGCCGATCAGCGCCAACGGGGAGATCGACGCAATGGAGCAAGCCAACAATACCTGTGCGCCGTAGGGAATCAGCCCCTGCACCACACAGGAAAAAATATCCAGCAGACTGGCCGAACGACGCAGGTCCACATCATGGTCGTCAGCAATGTCGCGGGCCATGTCACCGGTCAGCACGATGGCCACGGTGTTGTTGGCCACGAACACGTTGGCGAACACCACCAACAAGGCAATGCCCACTTCCCCTGCCTTTTGCAGCGGCAGCTTCAGTAATCTTGTCAGCCCGTGAATCCGCTCGATTACCCAGCGGGTGCCACCCTGATCGGTCATCAGTTGCGACAGACCACCGATCAACATGGACAACAGCATGATCTCGAACATGCCCTCGAAGCCTTTCCAGGTAGCACCGTTTATCTCCGCAAGACCATACTCTGGCTGCACCACCATGCCGGTCACACCCGCCACCAGAATGCCGATGATCAGCACCGCCAGCACATTGAGGCCACTCAGGGCCAGCCCGAACACCAGCAGGTAGGGCACCACCCGCACAAACTCGAAGGGCTTGTGCTCCACCGTATGTTCGCCACCGCTCACCATCACCAACACCACCAGGGTCAGCAGGGCCGCCGGCAGGGCGATCCAGATATTCACCCGGAACTTATCCTTCAGGGATACGCCCTGGCTGCGCGTAGCCGCAATCGTGGTATCGGAAATCATCGACAGGTTGTCACCGAACATGGCGCCACCCACCACCGCACCCAGTGCCATGGGCAGGGACAAGCCGGTGGCAGACGCAAAGCCCACCGCAATGGGGGCGGTGGCCGCGATGGTCCCCATGGAGGTGCCCATGGCCGTGGCAATGAAAGCGGAAATCAGGAACAGGGCCGGCAGCACCCAGTCAGCCGGAATGATGCGCAGCCCCAACTGCACCGTCGCGTCCACACTGCCAATGCTGTCACTGACACTGGCAAAGGCACCGGCCAGCAGGAACACCAGGCACATGAGAATGATGTTGGGGTGGCCAATGCCCGACAGCAGCCGCTCCACACTCCGCTCAAGCCGCTGCCCGGCGAAGCGGGCGAACAGCATGGCCAGCACAATCGCCACCATGGCCACCACCGGCGCCTTGATCTGGTAGAACGCAAACTCGGTATCGGTGGAGGTGTAGTACAAGCCACTGCCGAGGAACACGGCGAGAAAGAACAGCAATGGAAGAAGCGGCCAGGCACGGGGAGTCGGAGCGGATGGAGTCATGCTGGGTCCTGATCAATCAGTGATCAGCCCAGTGTAGGGATTTCAGCGCCATGACGGTAGCAACACCACCGTATTCTGTAGGAGCCCCGCTTGAGGGGCGAACCAGGCGCAGCAAGGAAAGAGGGGAGAAAGTTCCGAGTTTCGAGAAGCGAGTTTCGAAAGGCAAAACCCTCAAACCACTCCGGGCCAGGTTTTCGTAACTCGAAACTCGTCACTCACTTCTCGTTACTCACAAGGATCGCCAGCGGGCTGGCTCCTACGGTGAATGAAACCGTACGATTGCAGAAATTTCGGTACGGTATAGGCCCGGATTGCCCTTCGCTCAATTCCGCGCTTCGCGCGGTTCGTCCCTCAAGTGGAACTCCTACAGTGACTACAAACCACCCGCAGGAACGTAGCGCAGCGGAGTAACGCACGCAGTGCGGCCCCGAAGGGGTGGGCGCAGCGAATCGCCAGCCTGCTGGCGAAGAGAAAGTTGCGAGTTGCGAGAAATGGGTTTCGAAAAACAAAACCTTCAAACCACTCCGGCCAGGTTTTCGCAGCTCGAAACTCGTAGCTCGTAGCTGCTTTTTCAGAACGTATCCACAAACGGACGCCCACCGTGGGTACCCGTCTTAAAGCCAGACGCATTCAACCCGCGCAGAATCCACTGACGGCTTTCCACCGGATCAATCACCGCATCGATCTCCAGGAAGCTGGCCATGTTCAGGGCCTTGCCCTGTTGATACGCCTTGGACACCAGCTTGTTGAACAGGCGCTCCTGACGCTCCGGGGTGGGCTGGGCCGCCAGCTCCTTGGCGAAGCCAAGCCGCACGGCCCCTTCCAGCCCCATGGCGCCGAACTCGCCGCTGGGCCAGGAGGCAATGAACAGCGGCGAGTGGAAACTGCCTGCCGCCATGGCCTGGGCACCCAGCCCATAGCCCTTGCGCAGCACGATGGTGAGAAACGGAATGGTAAGGCTGGCGGCAGCCACAAACATGCGCGACACATGGCGCACGGTGCCCTGCTTTTCCGCTTCCGGGCCGACCATGAAACCGGGGGTATCGCACAGGGACACCATGGGCAGGCCAAAGGCCTCGCACAGTTGCATGAAACGCGCTGCCTTGTCGCCACCCACCGCATCGATGGCACCGCCCAGGTAAGTGGGATCGTTGGCGATCAGGCCAAAGGGTTTGCCTTCGATTCGTATCAGCGCCGTGATCATGCCCGGCGAAAAGCCCCGCCGCAGTTCCAGCACCGAGCCGCTGTCGGCAAGGGTCTCGATCACGTTGCGAATGTCGTAAACACGGGTGCGCTTTTCCGGAATCTTGTGGCGCAGTTCGCGCTGGTCCGCGGCCTGCCAGTCCTCAACCGTGCCCTGAAAATAGGACAGGTACTGTTTAGCCACGGCCACCGCGCCGGCCTCATCGTCCACCGCGATATCCACCACGCCGGTGGCAGTATGCACGTCCACAGGACCGACTTGCTCCGGGGTAAAGCGGCCCAGGCCTCCGCCTTCGATCATGGCCGGGCCGGCCATGCCGATGGTGGAATCTTTGGTGGCAATGATCACATCGCAGCAACCCAGCAAGGCGGCATTGCCGGCAAAACAACGACCGGATCCAATACCCACCAGCGGCACTTCGCCGGACAGTTTTGCCATGGCCGCAAAGGTGGGACAGTCCAGTCCACCCACGCCGACAAAGTCGGTATCACCGGGGCGGCCACCGCCGCCTTCGGCGAACAACACCAGCGGCATCTTCCACTGCCCGGCCAGTTGCAGCAGCCGGTCGGTCTTCTTGTGGTTCATCATCCCCTGGGTGCCGGCAAACACGGTGTAGTCATAGCTCATGGCCATGACCCGTGCGGCCGACTCACCAAACTGTTCGGCGTTAACGGTGCCGGTGCCACCAATCAGCCCATCCGCCGGGCTCATGGCCTGCAATTCTTCACTGCTGCGACGACGACGTTGGGCCGCCAGCGCCATGGCGCCGTATTCCTGGAAGCTGTCTGCATCCAGCAGGTCATCCAGGTTTTCCCGGGCGGTGCGCTTGCCCTTGCTGTGGCGCTTCTCCACCGCCTTCGGCCGGCCTTCGTCACTGATGGCATGGTGTCGGGCCAGCACCTCGGCCAGATCCTTGCGAATATGATCCAGGTCCACGCTTTCTTCCGTGGCGATGGCATCGCCAGCCACCTCACCCGGTTCCACAAACAGCAGCGGCGTCGATTCGTTGAGGGCGTCACCTTCCTGGGCGGCCAGGCTGTGTACCTGACCGGCCACGGTGGCACGCACCTCGAACTCCATCTTCATGGCTTCCAGCACGGCCACCACCTGCCCCACCTGCACCGTGGCGCCCTCGTTCACCAGCAGGGACACCAGCACCCCGGTGGTGGGGCTGAGCAGCGCCTCGCAGCCGACAGGTGTGGTCAGCTGCTCCTGCTGTATTGGCTCTGCTGCGGGTAGATCTGATGGGGCGGCTTCCGGCAGGGCCGCCAGCAGCTGATCCAGGTGAGTTTCCACATAGCGGGTGGTCACCGCGTTGGTCTGCACATCGTCACTGGCCAGCAACGCCTGCAGCAGCGGCAGGTTATTTTGCACCCCGGCGATGCGGGTCTGTTTGAGCGCCCGGCGGGCGCGCTGCAGTACGGCGGGGTAATCCGCCCCTGTGACGATCAGTTTCGCCAACAGGGAATCGTAGGCCGGGCTCACCGCATAACCGGCATAGCCATAACCATCTACCCGGATGCCCGGCCCACTGGCCGGCTCGTAGGCGGCGAGGGTGCCCGCTGCCGGCGTGGTACTGCCATCGGCTTTCAGGGTTTCCAGATTCAGGCGCAGCTGCACCGCCATGCCCTCGCAGGCCGGCGGCGTATCCAGTTTCAGCTCCACCAGGTTGGCGCCCGCCGCCAGACGGATCTGGCTATGCACCAGGTCCACCCCGGTGACCTGCTCGGTGACCGTATGTTCCACCTGCACCCGGGGGTTGGCTTCCATAAAGTAGAAACGGTCCTGGTCCGGCTCCACCAGAAACTCGAAGGTGCCGATGCCGCGATACTTCACCTCTGCAGCCAGGGTCAGGGCACTGTGGATGATGCGATCCCGCAGCTCCTTCTCCAGCCCTGGCGCCGGGGCAAATTCCACCAGCTTCTGGTGGCGGCGCTGCAGGGTACAGTCCCGCTCCCACAGGTGACTCACCGCGCCACTGCCATCCCCCAGCACCTGCACTTCGATATGCCTCGCTGCGGTGACCAGTTGCTCCACATACACCGCATCATTGCCGAAGGCCGCCTTCGCTTCGGACTGACAACGGGCATAGGCGCTTTCAAGTTCCGAGGGGTCAGTAACCGCTCGCATACCCCGGCCGCCGCCGCCACTCAGGGCCTTGATCATCACCCCGCTGCCATCGAGAGACGCCATAAAGGCCTGCGCCTCAGCCAGCGTCACCGCCTGATCGCTGCCCTGCACCAGCGGCACATGGCAACGGGCGGCCAGCGCCCGGGCCGCCGCCTTGTCGCCAAACAGCCGCAGGGTCTCCGCCCCGGGCCCGATCAGCGTCATGCCCGCCTCGGCACACTGATCGGCAAAGTCCGCGTTCTCGGCAAGAAACCCGTAGCCGGGATGGATCGCCTCGCAGCCCTGCGCTTTGGCAATGGCAATCAACTGCCCACCATCCAGATAGGCCGGCACACCCCGACCCGGCAACGCCACCGCTTCATCCACCTGACGGGTATGCAGGGAGGCCTGATCATCCTCGGCAAACACCCCCACCGAACGGATGCCCAGATCCGCACAGGCGTTGGCAATACGAATGGCGATCTCGCCACGGTTGGCGATCAGGATGGCACTAAACGGGACGGGCACGGCGGACTCCAGTCTTCAAAAACGAAGCCACAGTGTAGCCAGCTGGTGGCTGGGATGACATTGATTGCCCTGCATGGAACGTCATGCATTGGGTTAATAAAGCGATAGTGGCCAGATCCCGCTGCAGGAACCGGAGTGCAACGGAGGTAACCGTCGCAGGCTGGCCCCGAAGGGGTGAGCGAAGCGAATAACTTGCCTGCAAGCGATCCGAGCCAAAGCGAGGTGTTCAGGCTTTTCGAAAACCACTTCTCGAAACCCGCTTCATCAAACGAAGGCACGCCCCCGTAGGAGCGGTGGTTCCACCGCGATAGCCGCGGCGCGGCTCACCCTTTCGCGGTGGAACCACCGCTCCTACAGCGGCTTCAACCCATTCAGGGGAACCAGCCTGCCGGCGATGAGGGCAGAATCGCGAGTTTCAAAAGACAAAACTCGTTCTCGTCTCTCTGGAATCCTTACCGCGCTCAGGCTCGGATCGCTTGCAGGCATACCCTGACGAGCACAGAGAGCTCCTACGGCGATTCCCTACCCTTAGCTGACAAACGGCTCCGGGGTATAGCCACAGTGAAAACCGAACGGCACATGGTTCTTTAACGGCACCACCGCCACTTCCTCCAGCGTGCGGGCATCAAAGACCACCACTTCGCTCAGGTGCGTGTGGGCGTCGTAGACCATGCTCACCAGCCAGCCCTCCTGATTGTCATCGCCTTCCTCTGGCGGAACGTGCATGGCTTCTGAGGTATAACGGCCTGCGCCCAGATCATGGCTGATGACCTGACCACTGTGCAGATCAATCCGCTCTACCCCGTCAAAGAAGGTGGCGTCAGGTGACATCATGCAGGCGGCATACATCACTGACGTGGGCTGGGTGGTGTAGCGCTGATCCCACTGGGGGAACTCGCCACCCAGGGCATTGCGGTATTCGCTTGCTTCAATCTGGCCGCCGCGCAGATCCAGCCGGTAACGCATGAAACGACCGGCCGCGGTCTCACCCGTGCTGTGGAGCACATGGCGCAACTGCTCATTCACAGAAAAATCCTCGTAGCGTGTCAGGTCTACGTGGATCTTGCCGTCGCCGGCTTCCCAGGCATTGGAGAAATGTATAGCCACAAAAGGCTCGTCCACGGTGAAGACTTTCTCCACCTGAAAATCCAGTGTGCGTACCACATAGATCTTCATGCCCAGTTCCGGTCGCCAGGCAATGGCCCGGTCAAAGGGAATCAACCCGGCCAACCACGGTACCGGGGAGGTCATGGCGATGGGGGACTGGAAAAAAATCATGTAGTGCTCGGTGAGCGCGAAGTCGTGGCAGAAACTGAGAAAGTCCACTTCGAAGGCGCCCTTTTCCAGCAGATGACCTGACGGGGCAATGCGATAGAGATCAATGGCGCCCTTGCCGGTAAGCGCCCCCCGGGGACTGAACGAAGGACGGATCCCAAAGTTGTAATACACCCCGGTGCGTGGGTTCACCTTGCCGTGGGCACTGAAGGCGTTGAAACGCCCCAGCTGTCCGTCATAGTCATGTTCACCGAGGGTCTCCAATGTCACCGGATCCAGTCGCCAGGGACGACCGCCCTCCCACAAGGCCAACAATTTTCCGCCGTGATAGACCAGGTTGGTGTTGGCACAGTTGGCCGGCAGACGGCCGATGTTCTTGCGAATCCCCCCCGGCGCATTGTGACCGAAGCTGCGCTTCACAATCCTGTTTGCCCGGGTTTCCGCCAGATATTTTGGCGTGCGTACATAACGATTGCGGTACACCACCCCCTGATCAGTGAACGACACGGCATGCAGCATGCCGTCGCCATCAAACCAATGCCCGAATTCCTGCCCGCCAATCTTGTTGCGCCCCGGACCGATGCGAAAGAAGGTGCCACTGACCGCCGCCGGCAGAGAACCCTTTATGTCGGCCGGAGCCACGGTGTAGTGCAACTCGTCTTCCAGCGTATCAAAGCCACCCTGGTGGCTGAGCGTTTCGGACGAGCGAGGAATCGCACGAACATCTGCAGTCATGGAGTCACCCTGCTTTTTTCTTATACGAGCATTCTTTCTATGCCTTCAGGCCTCCCGGTGCAACACGGGGTAAACAGCAGGGCGTCGGACGTTTAATTCCTTTGGTTGAAAGAGCCCAAAGGCAACAATGTGACACCCAGCGTGAGCGAAACTGGCTGGCAGCTCCCAACGTTGCCTGATAAAACAGAACAGGCATTACCTGCTTTCGCTTTTACTCAGTGAGTCATTGAAACGGCATATCGGGATACTGTTTCCCGATCCGTCGCTCACGCCGTGCTTGTGCACAGGAATCCAAGGAGTCGGGCATGGATCATTCATTGCCATTGAACATGAATCTGAAACGCCTGGATCAGGCCATGGACGCGGCCACCCGCTATAGCGACTGGCTGGATCTGGCGCGACAGCACGATGCACTTTCAGAGGCGCATCTTTGGCGCGAGCGCAATCGCACCAATCTCTACGACTACGTTGAAATCCAGACTCGCCGTGACAAGCTGAAGAAATACCTTGATGAAGGCGCCAACCGGGAACTGCTCTATGCACTCAACGAAGGTGTGCACGGCAATATGGGCGGCATGGGGAAACCGATTCTCTACAACCGGGCCAAGTGCGGCACCAAACATCTGATCGATGATTATGTCTCGGTGATCTGCCAGTCACTGGTGCGCATCAGTGAAGTCCCTGAATCAGAAATCAGCTATCTGGAAAAACTGGATTTCTTTCGCCGTGCCAGCCACTGCTATGGGCGCTCTGCCCTTCTTCTTTCCGGCGGGGCCGGGCTGATTTATTTTCATCATGGCGTGGTGCAGGAGCTGGTGAACCAGGGCCTGGTGCCCAATGTGCTGTCTGGCGCCAGTGCCGGGGCCGTGGTGTCCGGCCAGCTGGGCATCTATACCGATGAAGAGTTGAAGAGCCAAAATTATTTTTCCAGCAAACGCTACGAACAATATGCCGAAAATTCTCTGCTGGATTCCCTGCTCGGTCGCATGACCGAAAAGGAAGCCAAGCTGCACAAGGAACAGGCGCTGGACGAAATCGTGCCCATGGATCTGACCTTCCAGGAAGCCTACGAAAAAACCGGCCGCTATATCAATGTGTCGATCTCCCCGGCGGAAAAGCATCAGAACTCACGTTTGATGAATGCCATCACTTCCCCCAACGTCTATGTGCGCTCGGCCATCTCCGCCTCCTGCAGCATCCCCGGCATGATTCCCGCTGAGCGTTTGTACGCCAAGGGCTACGATGGCAAGCCACGCCCCTATCTGGCCAGCCGTCGCTGGGTGGACGGCTCCGTGTCCGGCGACCTGCCAGCACGCCGCCTGGCACGGCTTTATGGCGTTAACCATTTCATCGTCAGCCTGATCAATCCGGTGGTGGTGCCGTTTATTGACGATGTGAAAAGTCGTCAGCGCAAGGGCTTCAAGAATGCGCTCTCTGCCTCCGGCCTGAACCTGACCAGTGAAGTGCTCAGCTATGCGGAAAAATTGCTGGAAAGAGGGGGGCGCGTGGGCCAGCTGGCCGGCGCACAGCTTGCCTATATCAAGGAAATGCTGGACCAGAGTTACCTGGGCGACATCAACATCCTGCTGGAAAAGAAAGACTTCAAATGGCGCCATACCCTGTTTGAATTCAAGGACGGTGAAGAAGAAGCCCTGATCCAGGCCGGCCGTCGAAACGTCTACCCCAAGATCGCCATGATCAAGAACGCTGCCATGATCTCCAAAACCCTGGACGGCATTCTGGAAGAGCTGGCGGTTGAAGGACTGCCGCAGACCACCGTGAAGCATCACCTTTACGCGTGATGCTTCACGGCATCCACATTGCCGATACCCCCTTGCCCCTGCTCTCCGGTTCCTGTTTCATCCCTCTATCACCGAGAACCTGACAAGAGAGCCTCGATGGATCTACAACTCAACGGTAAAACTGCCCTGGTCAGCGGCGCCCATCGCGGTACCGGCAATGTGATCGCCACCACCCTGGCAGAAGAAGGCGCCACCGTTGCACTTCACGCTTTCACCAAAGAAGCGGCCGACGCTGCAATATCGGAAATCACTGACTCAGCTCTGGAGATCGTACCGGTGGTGGGCGACATCCTCAGCGATGAGGGCGCGCAGCAAGTGATGGACCAACTGGCTGGGCACGGCTTGCAGGTGGATATCCTGGTGAACAACTACGGCTCGGCCTTGATGGGCAAGTGGGATTCACTCACCATCGAACAATGGATTGAGGCCAGCAACGTCAACCTGTTCAGTGCCGTGCGTCTGATTCAGCACTGTACTCCGCACATGAAAAAGGCCGGGTGGGGACGGGTCATCAATCTCAGCACCATGGGTGACCATCAACCCAACGCCATCATGCCGCATTACTATGCCGCTAAAGGCGCGCTTTCCAATACCACGGTGAGCCTGGCCAAGGAACTGAGCCATACCGGCGTTACCGTGAACACCATCTCCCCCGGCCTGATCCACACCCCGGAAATCGAACAGGCGTATCAGCTGCGCGCAAAGAAGAAAGGCTGGCCCACGGACTGGGAAAACCTGCAGGACAGGATCGTCGAGCATGATTTCCCTAACCCCACCGGTCGACTGGCGACTCGGCAGGAAGTAGCTGACCTGGTGGCGTTTCTTGCCAGCCCGAGAGCGGGATTTATCAACGGGCAGAACATCCGGGTGGATGGCGGCGCGGTACGTTATGTTTGATATGGGCATCTCACCGAACATTCACAAGGAGTACACGTGACAGCCACCACACGCCGTATCGGCATCAGCCTGGCAGTAATTCATGCGTGTCCCTGATTAGGCCTCTCTTCAGCCTTCAGATCTTCTGCCGCTTCAGTCTCACCCTTGAGCCAACGCTTAACGATCAAGGGCCCGTTGAATAGCTGCATCCACCGCTCTGCCACTTCCTGATCAGACCAACCCAAGGCTTTCTTCTGGTTAATACGAAGGACTACATGGTAGTGATTGGACATCACCGCATAGGCACAAAGGTCGATGGCAAATACCTCACCGAGAACAGCAAGGCGATCCACCACCCATTGGCGGCGATGCTCATAATCCTGTCCAGAATAGTGATCCTGGCCACACAGAAAGGCCCGCCGCACACAACGGCAGATACAGTGATAGTAAGACGTTGAATCCAGCGATACCTGGCTATAACGCGCTCGGGTCATGACAAGCCTCCTTGCTTATCCATCACCCAACACTACTGACTACTCAAACCCAACTACATCAGAGAACAACCACAAACACCGTAAGACATCCCCCAATTCATGCGTGTCCCTGATGATTCTCCCCGATTACTCTCTCTTCCCGCTCTTACGAATAGTGTGAATAAGTCTTTTCAACATAGGAATAGAACTCTCTCACGCTATCAAATTCATGAACCTCAGAAAAGATTGTCAGCTTAACCCTTCCAGGACTCCAAAAAGTATTTCGTTGCACCCTTCCACCAAGCCCAAGGATAAATTCAACAACCGCAGAATAATCATAGCCTCCATTTGAAAATTTCATATCCTGATATAGCTTTCTTAGCATCATTTCATTTTGAATATCAGGAAATTCAGATTCAATTTTTTCTTTTATTTGCCACAGTGAGACACTTTTCCCCATAACCCTTACAATTTCATTGATTTTTACTGCTACATCTTTGTGGCCTGACTTTATAATTTCCTCTGCATAATGTTGTACTTTTCTATCAGACCCAAAATACCTTTCCAAGTAATACCCTTTCATTTCCTCATAAATATCATCGCAACTCTTGAACTCTTGGCTCTCAAGCAACTTTAATTTGAATGAAAATGAAAGTCTCCAAGATATTCTTTCTAAGTCTGCCGACTTTTTGTCAATATTAGGATAAAAAGAAACAGCAACTGACCACGCCTGAGAAATTGCTTGAGAAAGGATGCCTGGATCAGTATCAAATTCAGCCCCCATTAAATTATCTTGTTGCACCTTTAGGCTTTTATCATATTGTGCTCTTTTAATGGGATCGGATAAGGTTGCATACGCAGTATTTATCGCCTTAACTTTTTCTTCGCTTCCAGGCTCTTTGTTTCTGTCAGGGTGGTATGTGGATGCCAATGCACGATAAGCCGCTTTAATTACAGCCACCTCCGCACCGGGCACAAGACCAAGTATCGAGTAATAACTCTGATTATCCATTCGACAACCTATAGAACATTAGGCCAAATAGTACATTCGGCCAGATTTCTGACGTGGGACACATTCGGATCAATGTCTTGAATTTTGCGCCAAACCTCCAATGCAAAACCTGGCCAGAAAGCAAATTCATGCGTGTCCCCGATTAGTGCGCGGGTCATGACAAGCCTCCTTGCTTATCCATCACCCAACACTACTGACTACGCAAACCAACCTACATCAGAGAACAACCACAAACACCGTAAGACATACCCCAATTCATGCGTGTCCCCGATTACGCCGATTACGCATCACTCGATTACTCGGGTGTCCCCGATTATTGTGGTTGTACCCCCGATTACTTTACTCCTAAAAAGGCCAATCAACTTTATTAAATTCTTCCATCATCTTTTCTGCATACCGTGGCTCAATCATTTTTGCATAATCGATAAGCCCTCTAAGATGTGATTTAAAACCCCAAATTGAATCAAACCCCCTAGCCAATACATGCTCCACTGGCCCCACTTTCTGCAAGTAATAAATATGCTGCCTTAAACGATCTTTGAACTCTTTCTGAAGCCGAGGAAAATCCCCATCAACATTCAGCCCAAGCACAATTTTTTTTGCTCCAATAGGAACAATTTTTACTTTTTTATAATTTGGCAAATATCCTTGCCTAGAAAGAACCTTGTTAACTCTCCGGATAACTTCCTTTGCTTGCCCTCTAGAAAAGTCAGTTGCACAAGTGGAAAATGTAATATCATCACTATAACGCGTGTACTGCAAATCAAACTCTTTGGCTATACCCCCCAATATTTCATCACATCTAGACATTACTAAATTTGATAAAGCAGGGCTCGTAGGTGCGCCCTGGGGCAAATAACCTAATAATGATTGCTCGTATTGCTTTATGGCCTTATAGCATTTAATTACATGCCAATTTTTGTAATGAGCCCTTGGGCTTCGATTGGGAGTGGCGACCGTACACAATCTGGCTAGCTCAAATGAAACCAGTGGTTGGTAACCTAAAGAATTGAATACATTGAAAACTTGAATTTCGGATATAGACTCAAAAAAATTTACAATATCAAACTTTATAAGCCATGTAGCCCCGCAATGCATTTCAGCACAATCCCTTATCGATTTTCCTTTTACAAATGCAAAGCTAGCTCTATTTGGTTTCACCAAACTAAGGATATAGCTATGTATCCATTTTTGAACATGATTTAGCGGAGGGGAAGGAACTCTAATAAATCTTCGACCACCAGACCGTTTTGCGATTGAGAACTTTGTATATGAATTTTCATTTTCTCTGGAAACGAAGGATCTTAAATTTTCCAGACTAACACCTGTTCTTTCAGAAAGGTGTTTAAGGGTCAAGATTGAAGGCAACTGATCGTTGTGGTCTAGAACGGCTTCTGTTTGCTCAATTCCATTTTTTAGTACAGAAATTGGTCGACCATATTTAAGTCCCTTCTTCTTATATGATTGAGAAGACCACATAGCAACTACTCTGATAAACCTAGAGCGCTAAAGCGCTCTGGCATCCTGAGCCTGCGAAGGGAAATGCCAGAGTGCTTTGGCTCTCGCTCAGCGCAGGCTTTACCACAGGGATCAGGCAATCCTTACCCCAACAACCACAGAAGTAGTTATAGCAACAGGATCGTTGCTTGCATTCACTAGTCACCATGTGATCTTCTCAACTGCTGAGGATAGTAATAATCCGACCCTTTGTGAAGGCGCCTGGCCTTTACTTTTGAGACTTTCTTCGCAGCCTTCAGTTCAGCTAACCCTGCTGGTGTAATTCTCTTCTGTGGGCTTACAAAGCCCCATTCTATGCACCTTGCCAAATATTTATCACAATCATCATTACTTAACCCTGTTGCATAGCAAAGGGTTGTTTTCTTCTTTTTCCCCTTTGAGATAAGGGCCAAAATTAAAAGCATGATTTTCCCCTCTTTGCCACAACCAATCAAACGAGTAGCCTCCCCAAGTTGCTGATAGCCTATATCGTCAAAGCTCTCTACTTTTGCCTCCAGAGGAATCTCACTGGGAAAAACAGACAGTGTAGTGTCCGATATTGTTCTATCCGGGAACAACCCGGTCCATTTATCACTATCTTCTATTAGAATAGCAGGAACATTGTTTGGACAACCATGCTCAAAAACTAGAGAGCACATAGTCTTCTTGTATCCTAACCACATGTGTTTCTTTTTTTTATTAGAAACTCTACCGTACTTTTCACAGAGCTCAATCAGCTCTTGCTTCCTTTCCATACTCCAGGGCAATGAATTAAACGTTGGCGCATCTCTATATACATGTACTGAAGGATTAGATTTATGCGATTCGAGAACTCTTATCCCTTCTTCGACACCTGAATAAGCAATCACATGAAAATCAATAAGCTTGTAAGATTTCCATGAAACAATTGTTTTTTCCATCCAGAATGAATCAACGAAATCAAGAGCTCTATTCCCTGAACCAATAAAATCATCCACAAAAACTATTGATCTACACTTAGTTTCTCTCAATTTATCAAGGCTTGGGTGATTTAGATAATAATTCTTTTTCTTCTTGCAAAATTGGCGAATAATGGAAGCTACCCTCCCTTCACTACCAACATCTGCTGTGCTCGCCAAAGGAACAACAGATTCCCCATCATTCGCAAGTTCTACTTGCTCATAGAATGGTGTTGAGACATACACCGCTTCTTTTATTTCCCCTCCTTTTAAAACTGCTTTTCTGGCAACCATTTCTCGGATGGAAAAAAATGCAACCGGGCCAGGAATACTGGGCACGACTTGAGCCATTTTTGAAACTAGATTTCTCTCAAACTCGTTATGCGAAACCAGTGTAAGATTATTAGCAAGTGCGGAGGCGATTTCTTGATCTAAAGGCTTAAATTGATTTAGCCATTTTCTTCCTTGAGCAGTGTGAATTAGCTTTCTAGCCTCATTTTTTTTTATCATAACAAGCCCAAGTATAAACAATCACTAATTTAGAAGGGAATATCATTGTCAAAATCATCATTTTTGTCTTGGCGCTCTCTTCGGATTAAATCTTCATTTTTTAAAAGAGTATCTACCCCAAGATTTGTAATGGAATATGAAAAGTAATCGTACCCGTCTTGCTCCCCTGTCTCGATTACTTTATCTACTAGACCCATCCTTTCAAGCTTCACAAGAGACAATTGAATAACCTCCTCATTTATACCCGCGAAGCTGTTTGAAATTCTGTAGAAAGACATGCCTTTTGGATCACATGTATGACTTTGCAAACATGCTGCAAGGAATCTGTAATCCTGATCATTGAGTGAGTAGTTTGCTGGATTAGCAACTATTCTCTGTGTTACCGATACACTGGCATGATCAATCAGACCAATACGATCAATCTCAGATTTAATTAGAGCACAAGCACGATTCGTTGCGGAAACAAGATCATTATCTGATCGGCTTGCATCATAGTCCGCTGGCGTGACACCGAGCAGATCCGTTGGCAAATGCATTTCAACATTACGCGGCTTCAAAATAAACGAGCGAGATTTACCTATCGCCCCAACAAATAAACCCATTTCAAAGATTATATTATCGCGCACAACATGCTCTACCCTGCTTCTTATTTGGGAAATATCGTCTGGAGCAAAAACAAAGAGAGCGAAATCAATAGCTGATGATTTTTCAACGAGATCATCAATTGCAGATGAGGATAGCTTGAATGTCCCGTTTTTCCATATAGTTACCTCAAGGTCATGATCTAGGTTAACATTGACAGCCTCAGCTACCGGCAAAGTTTCAACGGATGACGCTATGAATAAACGAGGCTTTCTCAAAGCATTCTCCAATTCTATATTTAATCAGTCTTACTCATTCACTAGTTGAAGTTGCAAAGCATGGATATAGAGGTTGATCCCACAAGTGAGATTGTTCTAACTGATTAGAACAACAGGGTTATTTACAGCAACTACTTTTTAGCTCCAAAAACTCGCGAACACAAAGTCACTTTATATCAAAGAGTTAGATTTCTCTGTAAGCAATCTCTTACAAGCTCCCCTGTCTACCGACACCACTGATGTCATTACGCCATCACTATTCGGTTCAGCTATCTCCCACCCACAAAAAAGCCCGGCAACGCCAGGCTCTCTCAACAATCCACTATTAATTGTTAACTATTAACTAACAGCCGCCTTCTCAGAGTGCGACCGCAACATCCCCTCCTCCACAATAAACCCAATAATCTTCTCCAACCCCTCCACATCATTCCTCAGATTGGAAAACGCCCAGGGCTTCTCCCCGCGCATCCGGTTGGTATCTGATTCCATAATCCCCAGATCCGCCCCCACCAGTTCCGCCAGATCGATCTTGTTGATCACCAGCAGATCCGACTTGGTGATACCGGGCCCGCCCTTGCGGGGGATCTTCTCGCCGGAGGCCACGTCGATCACGTAGATGGTCAGGTCCGCCAGTTCCGGTGAGAAGGTGGCGCTGAGGTTGTCGCCGCCGCTTTCCACGAACACCACGTCCAGGTTGCCGAATTTGCGGGCCAGGTTTTCTACTGCCGCCAGGTTCATGGAGGCGTCTTCGCGGATGGCGGTGTGGGGGCAGCCGCCGGTTTCCACGCCGACGATGCGTTCCGGCTCCAGGGCTTCGGCTTCGGTGAGGATGCGCTGGTCTTCCTTGGTGTAGATGTCGTTGGTGACCACGGCGATGTGGTAGTCGTCGCGCATGGCTTTGCAAAGTTTTTCCAGCAGGGCGGTTTTGCCGGAGCCGACCGGGCCGCCGATGCCGACGCGCAGGGGGGATTTGTGTTCGGTTGTCATGGTTGTCTCCGTTGTTCTTAATCGCCTGCAGGCAGGCTCCTACATGAATCATTCGCGGCTCAAGCGCCGCTCCTACATTGGGTGTGGGTATCTTTTCACGACCGGAATAAGCGGCAGTATTGGGTTTCGTGGAGGCTGCTGGCGATGGCCATGGCGGGGGACGAGGAGCCGATGTCATCGTCGTCCAGGGCCATGGCTTGCCTGGTGATGGCCGCCAGTTGGTCGCTGAAGCGGTAGAGCACCCGCTGGCCATCGCTTTGGCCCAGGGGGATGAGTTTCACCGCGACGATGACCATGTTTTCCAGCCAGCTCCACAGGTAGCCGTTCAATGCCTGTTCCAGATCCACATGCCAGTGGGCGCAGGCCAGGGCGAAGCCGGCCAGTTGGGTCTGGGCCAGGGCGTCGCGCCACTCCGGCTGTTGCAGCTCCGGCCAGCCTGCCGCGTCCGGCAGTTTGTCCAGCACCATGGTGAGGGCCTGGCCGCGCTGGCATTCTTCCGCGCGCAGCTCACTGGTTTCCCGCCAGGCCAGCAGGGTGTCGGCCCAGTGGCTGAAGGCCTCTACATCCTGCTGTTGGCTGGCGTGGTAGAGCCGCGCCAATACCGGTAACTCCAGCGCGCCGACGCTGCTTTCCAGCAGGCCATCGAGCCACACGTAGACGTCGTCCGCATCCTTGATCCAGCCACACTCCACCGCCCATTCCATGCCTTGCGAATAGGTGAAGGCACCGATGGGCAGCGACGGGCTGATCAGTTGCTGTAGACGGAAGAAGTCGCTGTTGCTCATGATGCGCGGCTCATCGTTTAGCCCGCCAGCAGCATCAGGCCAAGGGCGGCACCGGCAGCCAGTACGGCCCGCAGGGCCGGGGCGATTTTCTGGATCTGTTGGCCCAGCGGCAGGCCCGCCAGCATCAGCAGTACGGAGCTGGCCAGGAAGCCGGCGCCAAAGCCAGCCAGGCTGCCGGTCATTTCCACGCCGTGGGCCCAGCCGTGGGCGCCCAGCAGCAAGGCTATCGCGCAGGCGGCCTTGCCGCGCACGCTGGCCGGGAATGCCAGGGCGGCGGCGAACAGCAGGGCCGAACCGGTGATCACGGCCTCCATTGCCACATGACCACCGAGGGCCACGCCACCGGCGAAGCCTGCCGCGAGGCTAATGCCGGCAGCGGCAAAGCCCAGTTGTTTTTCCTTGAGGGTGGTGCCGGCCAGCAAGGCGCCGAACAACACCAGGGCGACAAGGTGATCCATGCCGGTGACGGGATGGGTGAAGCCCGCCATCAGGCCGCCGTGCACATGGGTGCCTTCGCCGGTGTGGGCGATGGCGGCGGCTGGCAGGGCGGCGGTGGCCAGGGTGAGGGCCGCGGTGGTGGCCTTGCGAGTCAGGTGTTTCATGGTGTGCTCCTTTCGTGACGACGCCCCGGGGCATCGCGTTAGCTCAATGGCTGTGTTCGTTTGAGTGATCGTGGCTGTGGTCGTGATCGTGTGAATGGCTATGGCCATGTCCGTGCCCGTGCGAATGACCATGGTGGCCACCGCCCTGCTGGTAGGCACCGGCTTCCGGTTCGAACGGGGCCTGCTCTACGTTGACGGTGACGCTGCTGTCGGCACCCGGGAGCTGGCGCACCATGTCGTCGAGCACGTGGTCGTGCTGGTAACGCACGAAGCCGGTTTCGATCTGCAAGGGCACGTGCCGGTTGCCCAGGTGGTAGGCCACCTTGGCGAGCATCAGGGCATCGTCGCACTGGATGGTGGAGACGGTTTCATCGGCGGCGATGACTTGGACCAGCACGCCATCGGCGTTGCTGAGCACATCGCCGCCACGCAGCAGGGTGCCGCGTTCCAGAAACAGGCCCACCGGCTCGCCGGTTTCCAGCAGGGCTTTCTGGCGGCTCTTGATGCGCGCATCGATGGGCAGGCTGAGGATTTTCAGCGTGCTGTTGTCGATGCTTTCCAGGGCGGTCTCGTTCAATTTTTCCGTCAGTTCGATCATGGTGTTCTCAATGTCTGTCTAAAGCGCCCCGTTAAAAAAGGAAGTAGCGCTGGGCCATGGGCAGCACGTCCGCCGGGTCGCAGGTGAGCAGCTGACCGTCGGCGCGCACTTGATAGGTTTGCGGGTCCACTTCCAGGTTCGGCTGCCAGTCGTTGAGCAGCATGTCTTTCTTCTGCACGGTACGGCAGCCTTTCACCACGCCGATGCGGTTGGCCAGTTTCAGTTGCTCGGGGATGCCGGCATCCATGGCCGCCTGGGAGATGAACGTCATGGTGGTGGCCTGGCGGGCCTTGCCGTAGGCCCCGAACATGGGGCGGTAATGCACCGGCTGCGGTGTGGGGATGGAGGCGTTGGGGTCACCCATCTTGGCCATGGCCACCATGCCGCCCTTGATGATCAGGTTGGGTTTCACGCCGAAGAAGGCCGGGCTCCACAGCACCAGATCTGCCAGCTTGCCCACTTCCACCGAGCCGATTTCGTGGGCCATGCCGTGGGCGATGGCCGGGTTGATGGTGTACTTGGCCACGTAGCGTTTGACGCGGAAGTTGTCGTGCTCGGCAGGGTCGCCCTTGAGGGCGCCGCGCTGCACTTTCATCTTGTGGGCGGTTTGCCAGGTGCGCATGACCACTTCGCCGACGCGGCCCATGGCCTGGGAGTCCGAGGCGATCATGGAGAAGGCGCCGAGATCGTGGAGGATGTCTTCGGCGGCAATGGTTTCGCGGCGGATGCGCGATTCGGCGAAGGCCACGTCTTCGGGGATGCTCGGATCCAGGTGGTGACAGACCATGAGCATGTCCAGGTGCTCATCGGCGGTGTTCACGGTGTAGGGCCGGGTAGGGTTGGTTGAGGATGGCAACACATTGGCCAGCCCCGCCGCGCGGATGATGTCCGGTGCGTGGCCACCGCCGGCCCCTTCGGTGTGATAGGTGTGGATGGTGCGATCCTTGAACGCGGCGATGGTGTCTTCCACGAAACCGGATTCGTTCAGGGTGTCGGTATGGATCGCCACCTGGGTGTCGGTGTCGTCGGCCACGGTGAGGCAGGTGTCGATCGCCTGGGGGGTGGTGCCCCAGTCTTCGTGCAGTTTCAGGCCGATGCCGCCGGCGGCGATCTGTTCGGTGAGGGATTCCGGCAGGCTGGCGTTGCCCTTCCCGAGGAAGCCCAGGTTCATGGGGAACGAATCCGCCGCTTCCAGCATGCGCGCCATGTTCCAGGGGCCGGGGGTGACGGTGGTGGCGTTGGTGCCGGTGGTGGGGCCGGTGCCGCCGCCGATCATGGTGGTGACGCCGGAGGCCAGCGCCTCGTCGATCTGCTGCGGGCAGATAAAGTGAATGTGGGAATCGATGCCGCCGGCGGTGACAATGCTGCCCTCGCCTGCTACCACATCGGTGCCGGGGCCGACGATGATATCCACGTCGGGCTGCACATCCGGGTTACCGGCTTTGCCGATGGCGGCGATGCGTCCGGCCTTAATGCCGATGTCCGCCTTGACGATGCCCCAATGATCGATGATCAGGGCATTGGTGATGACCAGATCCATGACTTTGGCAGAGGGGTGCTGAGACTGGCCCATGCCATCGCGGATGACCTTGCCGCCGCCGAATTTCACTTCGTCGCCGTAGACGGTGTAGTCCTTTTCTACCTGGATCCACAGGTCGGTGTCGGCCAGGCGTACCCGGTCACCGATGGTGGGCCCGAACATGTCGGCGTAAGCCTGTCTGGACATTGTTGCCACTGTGGTTCTCCTGTTTTTTGATGGGATGGTTTAACCACCCCATTCAGACATTATTTCCCGTCTCTGCTGGTTCGACTGTGGGAGGCTGCCTGCAGGCGATGGAGGTAAATCGCCTGCAGGCAAGCTCCCACAGAAAACCCCCAGCCTTATAACGAGCCCATCACCTTGCCCTGGAAGCCGTAGACTTTTCTTTCGCCGGCGTAGGCCACCAGTTCCACGGTGCGGCTCTGGCCGGGTTCGATGCGCACCGCGGTGCCGGCGGGGATGTTGAGCCGGAAACCTTTGGTTTTTTCGCGATCGAATTGCAGGGCGTTGTTCACTTCGTAGAAGTGGTAATGGGAGCCCACTTGGATGGGACGGTCGCCGGTGTTGGCTACTTCCACGGTGACGGTGTCGCGACCGGGATTGATTTCGATGTCGCCGTCCTGCACTTTCATTTCGCCAGGAATCATCAGCCTGCTCCTTTACACAATCGGGTCATGGACGGTGACCAGCTTGGTGCCGTCCGGGAAGGTGGCTTCCACCTGCACTTCGTGGATCATTTCCGGCACCCCTTCCATCACGTCATCACGACTCAGAATGGTGCGTCCTTCGCCCATGAGTTCTGCCACGGTCTTGCCATCCCGGGCCCCTTCCATGATGGCAGCGGTAATCAGTGCCACGGATTCCGGGTAGTTCAGTTTCAGGCCACGGGCCAGACGGCGCTCGGCCAGCAGGGCGGCGGTGAAGATGAGCAGCTTGTCTTTTTCTCTGGGTGTCAGTTCCATGGTTTGGCGTCTCTTTCTCTTTTACCGTTTCAGGTATTCCAGATACGCGGGATGCCCGCCGGTTTGTTCAGTAGCGTCTGGCGCAGCTTCTGCCAGACCGGAATCATCAATGCCTGGATCTTTTCGCAGCGGGTGCCGAGCACGCGCATGACCAGGATGTCGTCGATCAAGGTGAGGCCGCAGGGCATGTCGCCAGCCTTGCCTTCGATCAGTTCGCGGGCCTGTTCCAGCAAGGGCTCGTTGCAGCCGGTGGCGACAAACAGGGCCTGCATAGGGAAGTTACGCAGCCCGGAGGTGGCATTCAGGTGGCGCGACTGATCTACCTTGAGGCGTTCGATCATGACTGGCTTGCCATCACGGCTGATGCGAAAGCGCGCATCGATATTGCCCTGTTCAAAGATCTCGCTGTTCACCGGCCGCCCCAGGCAGGAAATCTCCCAGCCCATGAAGCGGGCGTTTCCGCTGAGATCGATGGTGGTGTCCATGTGCACCTTGGCGCCGGGGAAGAAGATGTTTTCCTGGGGAAACCACTCCAGGGTGCCACCGGCTTCCACGCTGAGGGCCTGACGGACCCGGGCGGTGTCGCCGGCGCTGAGATAGAACTTGGTGGCACCGGGGGTGGTGAACAGGCCATGGGCCTGGCGCCGGGCGGTGATGTCGATATCCAGACCATCGCCACCGACCACGCCACCGGGGGGATGCAGCAGGTAGATATGCGCCGTGTCGCCTTCCGGGTAGAAGGGGCGCTGCACGCGCAGCGGGCCATAATGGTGCAGGCCGGTCATCACCGTCTTGGCACCATGCCCCGTCATGGAGCATTCCAGCTGCATGTGCAGGCTGGCCTGCCAGCCACTGCCATGGCTTGGTGATGTCGGTTGCTCCCGGTGCGCCTGATCGGTTGGCACCGGCTCTTGTACGGTCACGGCCTGACCCCTTTTGCCTGACGGTGTGATATGCACCAAGTTTATGCATCAAGCGTGCCATACAAGGTGGTATACAAGTTGGTGGGTGAGGGCCTGCAAAGGATCGCCTGCAGGCAGGCTCCTACGGCGGGAGTCCTAATGAGCTGTGAGCTGTGAAAGTCGAAAAACGGATGGCTGGGGTGGCAAGTGTTTTGTAGGAGCGGTGGTTCCACCGCGAATGAGCGCCGCGCTTCGGCTTTCGCGGTCGAACGACCGCTCCCACAGGGGCTGGCGTTGGTGTTTCACCGCAATCGAATGTTCGCTTCGCGAATCCCGTGCTACGCACGGTTCGTCCCCTGGAAGGGAACTCCTACAGTAGTGTTCGGCCAGGTGTTGTGCACAAAAAAGCCCGGCGTTGCCGGGCTTTCGCTGTTAACTGTTCACTATTAACTGTTAACTGCCTTTATTCCACCGTCACCGACTTGGCCAGATTCCTTGGCTGATCCACGTCGGTGCCGCGCAGCACGGCCACGTGATAGCTGAGCAACTGCAGCGGTACGGTGTAGACTATGGGGGCGATGGTTTCCGGGACGGCGGGCATGTTGAGCACATGGATGCCTTCGCCTTCCTTCACGTGGGCGTTCTTGTCGGCGAACACATACAACTCACCGCCCCGGGCGCGCACTTCCTGCAGGTTGGATTTCAGTTTTTCCAGCAGTTCATCGTTGGGCGCCACGGACACTACCGGCATGTCGCTGTCCACCAGTGCCAGCGGGCCGTGCTTCAGCTCGCCGGCGGCGTAGGCTTCGGCGTGGATGTAGGAAATTTCCTTGAGCTTGAGCGCCCCTTCCAGGGCCACCGGGAACTGCACCCCACGGCCCAGGAACAGGGCATGGTGTTTTTCCACGAAATGCTCGGAGAGTTTTTCGATGGGTGCGTCCAGGGAGGCGGCCTGTTCGATCAGGTTAGGCAGTTGGCGCATTTCATCCAGCACCTTTTCGATTTCGCTGTCGGCAAGGCCTTTCTGGCGGCCCAGAGCCAGTACCATCATCAGCAGGCCGGCCAGCTGGGTGGTGAACGCCTTGGTGGAGGCCACGCCGATTTCCGGGCCGGCCTTGGTCAGGAACACCAGTTCCGATTCGCGTACCAGCGAGGAGCTGTCCACGTTACAGATGGCCAGACGACCCACGTAGTTGGGCGACTGGGTATCGCGCAGGGCGGCCAGGGTATCGGCGGTTTCGCCACTCTGGGAAATGGTCACGAACAGGGTGCCTTCCGGTACCACGTGCTTGCGGTAACGGAACTCGCTGGCCACTTCCACCTGACAGGGAATGCCGGCGATGTCTTCCAGCCAGTATCGGGCCACCATGCCGGCGTGGTAGCTGGTACCACAGGCAACGATCTGTACCGTTTTCACCTTGTCGAAAATCGCCGGGGCCTTTTCACCGAATGCCTCAATCAGGCCGGCGGGGGACTCGATGCGATCTTCCAGGGTTTTCTGAATCGCCGCCGGCTGCTCGAAGATTTCCTTCTGCATGTAGTGGCGGTATTCGCCTTTCTCGGCATCTTCGTGGGTGCCGTCGAATTCGTGGGGCTCGCGGGTGACCGGATTGCCGTCGGCATCGACGATGCGCACGCCGTCGGTGGTCAGTTCGGCCTGATCCCCTTCCTCCAGGAAGATAAAGCGGTTGGTCACTGGTAGCAGGGCCAGCTGGTCGGAGGCGATGTAGTTTTCATCGATGCCCAGGCCAATCACCAACGGGCTGCCGGACCGTACGGTGACCAGCTTGTCCGGTTGCGCCTTGTGGATCACGCCCAGGGCGTAGGCACCGTCCAGCTTCTTTGTCACTTGCTGCACGGCGGCGAACAGGTCCACGCCGGTTTGCAGGGTCTGGTCGAGCAGGTGGACGATCACTTCGGTGTCGGTCTGTGACTGGAAGGTATAACCTGCCGCTTCCAATTCGTCTTTCAATTCCTGAAAGTTCTCAATGATACCGTTGTGGACCAGGGCCAGATCACTGCCGGACATGTGCGGGTGGGCATTGGCTTCGGAGGGCTTGCCGTGGGTAGCCCAGCGAGTGTGGGCGATGCCCAGGGTGCCTGCCGCACCTTGCTCGTTCACCGCGTCTTCCAGGCCCGCCACCTTGCCTTGGCGGCGTACCCGGGTGATACCGCTATCATCCAGCAGGGCCACCCCGGCACTGTCATAGCCGCGGTATTCCAGACGCTTGAGACCGGTGATGAGGATGTTGCCCACGTTACGCTGGGCAATGGCGCCGACGATTCCACACATGTGTTTTTTCCTAAAGCTGTTGCCTGCCGGGTCCGTTCATTGTGACGGAGATGGGCTTTCGCCCATTTCCGCCCTATGAAAAGGGCGGACCCGATACAATCCGTTATTTCTTCGTGGGGCGTTTCCAGTTCGCCACATTGCGCTGCTGGCCACGGGCCACGGCGAGGCCGTTGTCGTCCACGTCCTTGGTGACGGTGCTGCCGGCGCCCACGGTGGCATTCTCACCGATGGTGACCGGCGCTACCAGTGATGAATTGGAGCCGATGAAGGCGCCATCCTTCATGATGGTCTGGAACTTGTTCACGCCGTCGTAATTACAGGTGATGGTACCGGCACCCACATTCACACCCTTGCCGATCTGGCTGTCGCCGATGTAGGTGAGGTGGTTCACCTTGGAGCCTTCACCTACATAGGATTTCTTGGTTTCCACGAAGTTGCCGATCTTGGCGTTGTCCGCCAGTTCGGTGCCCGGGCGTAGACGCGCGTAGGGGCCGATGGTGCACTGGTCACCCACCACCGCGCCGTCGATCAGGCTGTTGGCTTCCACCACGGTACCGGCGCCAATGTTGGCATCGCGGATGATGCAGTTGGGGCCGATGGTGACGCCTTCCTCGATGGTCACGTCGCCTTCCAGCACCACGTTCACATCGATGATCACATCGCTGGCGATCTGCACGCTGCCGCGGATATCCAGACGCGCCGGGTCACGCAGGGTGACGCCATCGCGCATCAGGGATTCTGCCTGGGCCTGCTGGTAGAGGCGCTCCAGCCGGGCCAGCTGCACCCGGTCGTTGACGCCGTCCACTTCCCAGGCGAATTGGGGTTGCAGGGTTTCCACGCTCAGGCCGGACTGTACCGCCATGGCGATCACGTCGGTAAGGTAGTACTCGCCCTGAGCGTTGTTGCTGGACAGTTTGGGCAGGCAGTCATCCAGGAAGCTGCGGGTGCAGGCGAGGATCCCGGTATTGATTTCCTGGATGCCCAGCTCATTTTCTGTGGCATCTTTCTGCTCCACAATGCGCTGCACATTGTTCTGGCCGTCACGGACGATACGGCCATAGCCACTGGGGTCGTCCAGGGTCAGGGTCATCAGTGCCAGGGTGCTGTCGTCCACGCATTCCACGAACTCACGCAGGGTTTCCGGACGGATCAGCGGCACGTCGCCGTACAGTACCAGTACGATGTCTTCCTTTACCGCGGGCATGGCCTGGGCGACGGCATGGCCGGTGCCCAGCTGTTCGGCCTGCTCGGCCCATTGCAGGTTGCTGCCACTGACGGTGGCCTGCACCTGGTCGCCCCCATGGCCGTAGACCACTACGGTATTGTTGGCGTTGAGGCTATCAGCGGCATCCACCACGTGCTGGACCATGGCCTTGCCGGCCACTTCATGGAGCACTTTCGGTAGTGCACTCTTCATGCGAGTGCCCTTGCCGGCGGCAAGAATTACGACGGCGAGACTCATACCCTGTCCTTATTGCTTTACGACTTGAGCGGACCTTCCCGGCCCGTGTCTGGTTTGCTGTTGTACGTTAATTCTATGACAGAAACAAAAAAGGGTAGCACCTGGCTACCCTTTCATGTGTTGAAGATTTGCAAAAGACCGGATTACCGGGCCTTTTTCTTCAACTGTTCGATGGTACGCAGCTGTGCCATGGACTCAGCCAGGGTGGCGGCGGCACGGGAGTAATCCATTTCGGAGTTCTTCCCTTCCAGCGCTTCTTTGGCTCGGGTCTTGGCGCGCTCGGCTTCAGCGGCGTCCATGTTTTCGGCGCGTTCCGCGGTATCCGCCAGTACGGTAACCAGCTTCGGCTGCACTTCCAGGAAGCCGCCGGATACGTAGAACACTTCTTCTTCACCATTCTGCTTCTTCACCCGTACCGGGCCCGGCTGGAGCCGGGTCAGGAGCGGGGCGTGGCCAGGCATGATCCCGAGGTCACCTTCCACACCGGAAGCTACCACGATTTCAACCAGGCCGGAGAACAGCTGGCGTTCTGCACTTACAATGTCGCAATGCACGGTCATCGCCATTTGTTGTCTCCCGGTGAAGGTTACTTGCTACGCTTGTTGTAGGCTTCTACCACTTCGTCGATAGAACCCTTCATGTAGAAGTCCTGCTCCGGAATGTGGTCGTAGTCGCCGTTCAGGATACCCTTGAAGCCTGCCAGGGTGTCTTTCAGGGAAACGTACTTGCCGGGAGAACCGGTAAATACTTCTGCCACGAAGAACGGCTGGGACAGGAAGCGCTCGATCTTACGGGCGCGGGATACGACTTGCTTGTCTTCTTCAGACAGTTCGTCCATACCCAGAATCGCGATGATGTCCTTCAGCTCTTTAAAGCGCTGCAGCACCATCTGAACGCCACGAGCGATGTCGTAGTGTTCCTGACCGATGACCAGCGGATCCAGCTGACGAGAGGTGGAATCCAGCGGGTCGATCGCCGGGTAGATACCCTTGGAGGCGATGTCACGGCTCAGGGATACAGTGGAATCCAGGTGAGCAAAGGTGGTTGCCGGAGACGGGTCAGTCAAGTCATCCGCCGGTACGTATACGGCCTGTACGGAGGTGATGGAACCTACCTTGGTGGAGGTAATACGTTCCTGCAGAACGCCCATCTCTTCCGCCAGGGTCGGCTGGTAACCTACCGCAGAAGGCATACGACCCAGCAGAGCGGATACTTCGGTACCGGCCAGGGTGTAACGGTAGATGTTATCGACGAAGAACAGTACGTCACGACCTTCGTCACGGAACTTCTCGGCCATGGTCAGACCGGTCAGCGCTACACGCAGACGGTTACCCGGCGGCTCGTTCATCTGACCGTAAACCAGGGATACCTTGTCCAGTACGTTGGAATCCTTCATTTCGTGGTAGAAGTCGTTACCCTCACGAGTACGCTCACCCACACCCGCAAACACGGAGAAACCGGAGTGCTCGATCGCGATGTTCCGGATCAGCTCCATCATGTTTACGGTTTTACCTACACCCGCACCACCGAACAAACCAACCTTACCGCCTTTCGCGAAGGGGCAAACCAGGTCGATTACCTTGATGCCGGTTTCCAGCAGTTCGTTGGTAGCGGCCTGCTCAGCGTAAGTAGGAGCTGCACGGTGAATAGACATGCGCTCTTCTTCACCGATAGGACCGGCTTCGTCGATCGGGCGACCCAGCACGTCCATGATACGGCCCAGGGTCTTGGTGCCTACCGGAACCTGAATCGGCTCACCGGTGTCAGTCACGGCGATACCACGCTTCAGACCTTCGGTGGAGCCCATGGCAATGGTACGAACAACACCGTCGCCCAGCTGCTGCTGAACTTCCAGCGTGGTTTCAGTACCGTCCACGTTGAGGGCGTCATATACCTTCGGTACGTCTTCGCGCGGGAATTCCACGTCGATTACAGCACCGATGATCTGAACAATACGACCGCTACTCATGCTTGCATCCTCTTAACTTGCGTTTTTGCCGCGCCTGCCTGCTGACAGATCAGACCGCAGCAGCACCACCAACGATTTCGGAGATTTCCTGCGTAATTGCAGCCTGGCGTGCCTTGTTGTACACCAACTGCAGATCACGAATGATGTCACCGGCATTATCGCTGGCCGCTTTCATCGCGATCATACGCGCTGCCTGCTCACAGGCATTGTTTTCAACCACACCCTGATAGACCTGGGACTCGATGAACCGCACCAGCAGTTCGTCCAGCAGCTCTTTCGGAGCGGGCTCGTAAATGTAGTCCCAGTGGCGCTTCAACTCTTCTTCTTCGCCGGCTTCAAGCGGCAGAAGCTGAATGTTGGTGGGCGACTGGGTCATGGTGTTCACGAACTCGTTGTACACGATGTACAGACGGTCGATCTCACCCTTGTCATAGGCTTCCAGCATTACCTTGATGGAACCGATCAGATCATTCAGGTGCGGGGTATCCCCCAGACCGTTAACTGTCGCTTCCACGTTGCCGCCCACGCTCTTGAAGAAGGAAACGCCCTTGGTACCCACTACGCAGTACTGGGTCTTGGCGCCTTTCTCTTCCCATTCTTTCGCGCTTTTGACAACGTTCTTGAGCAGGTTCACGTTGAGACCACCGCAGAGACCCCGGTCAGAGGTCACTACGATGTAGCCAACGTTTTTGACTTCCCGCTCTTGCAGGTAGCTGTGCCGGTATTCCAGATCGGCATTGGCCAGATGGGCAACCACCTGACGCATACGGCTGGCGTAGGGCTTGCTAGCTGCCATACGATCCTGTGCCTTACGCATCTTGGAAGCTGCCACCATTTCCATTGCACGAGTAATCTTCTTCGTGCTCTGAACACTGGCAATCTTGCCTTTGATCTCTTTACCGCTGGACATAGGAAGTACCTTTTATCAGCGAATTACCAGGTCTGGGTGGCTTTGAACTGATCGAGAGATTCCTTGATCTCACCCTCGATGTCGCCGTTGTAGTCACCCTTCTCGTTGATCTTGTCCATCAACGCTTTCTTTTCGCTGTTCATGTAGTCCAGCATGGCTGTTTCGAAGGAACCGATTTTCTCGATTTCGATACCTTTCAGGTAACCTTCGTTAGCGGCGTACAGAACAACACCCATCTCAGCAACACTCAGCGGGCTGTACTGCTTCTGCTTCATCAGCTCGGTAACGGCCTGACCATGTTCCAGCTGCTCACGAGTGGAATCGTCGAGGTCGGAAGCGAACTGGGCGAAGGCCGCCAGTTCACGGTACTGGGCCAGTGCCAGACGGATACCACCGCCGAGCTTTTTAACGATCTTGGTCTGGGCTGCACCACCTACACGGGATACAGACACACCGGCGTTCATCGCCGGACGAATACCGGAGTTGAACAGGTCGGTTTCCAGGAAGATCTGACCATCGGTGATGGAGATCACGTTGGTCGGTACGAATGCCGATACGTCACCACCCTGGGTTTCGATGATCGGCAGCGCGGTCAGGGAACCGGTCTTGCCTTTCACTTCACCGTTGGTGAACTTCTCTACGTATTCTTCGCTGACCTTGGCGGCGCGCTCCAGCAGACGGGAGTGCAGGTAGAACACGTCACCAGGATAAGCTTCACGGCCCGGCGGACGACGCAGCAGCAGGGAGATCTGACGATACGCCCAGGCTTGCTTGGTCAGGTCATCATAGACGATCAGGGCATCGTCACCGCGGTCGCGGAAGTATTCGCCCATGGCACAACCGGCGAAGGGTGCCAGGAACTGCATGGACGCCGGATCGGAAGCGGAAGCGGCAACGATGATAGTGTGATCCATGGCACCGTGCTCTTCCAGCTTGCGTACCACGTTGGCAATGGTGGACTGCTTCTGGCCAACCGCAACGTAGATACACTTAACGCCAGTGCCCTTCTGGGCAATGATGGAATCGACAGCTACTGCGGTCTTACCGATCTGACGGTCACCAATGATCAGCTCACGCTGACCACGACCGATCGGCACCATGGCGTCGATGGCCTTGTAACCGGTCTGAACCGGCTCGTTAACCTCTTTACGCCAGATAACGCCGGGCGCTACCTTTTCGACTGCGTCGGTCTGCTTGGCGTCGATCGGGCCTTTGCCGTCGATCGGGTTACCCAGAGCGTCTACCACACGACCCAGCAGTTCGGGGCCAGTGGGGACTTCCAGGATACGGCCGGTACAACGTACCTTCTGGCCTTCGGCCAGGCCCAGGTAATCACCCAGTACCACGGCACCAACAGAATCCTGCTCGAGGTTAAGGGCCATGCCATAGATGCCGCCCTCAAACTCGATCATCTCACCGAACATTACATCGGCAAGACCGTGAATACGCACAATACCGTCAGATACGGAAACCACCGTACCTTCGTTACGTGCTTCGGTGGAGGTATCAAGGTTCGCGATGCGCGACTTGATAATCTCGCTGATTTCGGACGGGTTGAGTTGCTGCATCTCTAATCCCTCAAACTCAAGAGTTCAGTTGCTCTGCCAGACGGTTAAGTCGGCCACGCACACTGCCATCAATTACGGTATCGCCGGCTCGCACCAGCACGCCTCCAATCAGGGATTGGTCCACGGACGTGGTGACATTCACGTCGGTGCCAAGGCGTTTTTTCAAAGCGGCTACCAGCTTTTCGGCAACAGCGTCATCCACTTCAAATGCGGAGATAAGCTCCACATCGGTGAACTGCTGTTCCTGGGCCAGAAGCTCATGGAACAGTTGCAGGATGACCGGCAACAGCGGCAGACGCTTGTTATGCGCCAGCTGCGCAACAAAGTTGCGCCCGCTCTCGTCCAGTTCGTCACCACAGACTTCTGCAAAGGCAGAAACCTTGGCGGCGTCATCCAGTTCCGGCTGGTCAAGGTAGGCACGCATGCTGGCATCACCTGCCACTGCTGCTGCCAGGCCCAGCATCTTTTCCCACTTGTCCAGGGCGCCCTGTTCCTTTGCAAAAACAAAGGCTGCCTTGGCGTAGGGGCGTGCGATGGTGGTCAGTTCAGCCATGGGTTACCCGTAGTCTCAGAGTTCAGCCGCCAGCTGCTCAAGCATCTGCTTGTGCGCATCCTGGTTTACTTCGCTGGTCAGTACCTTCTCGGCACCGCTCAACGCCAGGGCTGCCACTTCTTTACGCAGCTGCTCGCGAGCCTGATTAACTTCTTGGTCAATCTCAGACTGGGCCTTGGCTACCAGACGCTCACCTTCGGTGCGCGCGGCTTCTTTTGCCTCATCCACAATCTGATTAGCCCGGCGATTGGCCTGATCAATGATTTCGGCCGCCTTCTCTTTTGCTTCTTTGAGATTGGCGGTCGCCTTTTCCTGAGCCAGCTCCAGATCGCGCTCGGCACGATCTGCGGCACTCAGGCCCTCGGCAATTTTCTGCTTGCGCTCTTCCAGGGCCCGGGAAATGGGCGGCCAGACGAACTTCATGCAGAAGAATACGAACAATGCGAACCAGATAGCCTGGCCGATGATCGTCATGTTGATGTTCATGCCATCACCTCAATCGCGTTAGGTAATTTACCGGATCAAACGCGATCGATTACTGGAAGATCAGCAGGAACGCGATAGCGATACAGATAATCGGCACAGCATCCAGCAGACCAGCAATGATGAACATGCGGGTTTGCAGCATCGGAGCCAGTTCCGGCTGACGAGCTACAGACTCGAGAAAACGGCCACCCATCATGCCGAAGCCCAGACCTGCGCCGATGGCCGCCAGGCCAGCTACGATAGCAGCAGCAAGAAATTGAATGCCTTCCATCTTTACACTCCCGTTAAGTGCTTGGTTGGTTTAGTTAAAAACCGGTTTAAAAAATCTTAGTGGTCTTCGACCGCCATGCTCAGGTACACGATAGTGAGTACCATGAAGATAAATGCCTGCAGGGTGATAACCAGAATATGGAACACCGCCCACGGCCAGGCACCGATAAACTGCCAGGTGCCCATCATGGCGGCCAGCAGAATAAACACAAACTCACCGGCGTACATGTTGCCGAAGAGTCGCAGACCCAGGGACACCGGCTTGGCCAGCAGACCAATGGTCTCCAGCAGCAGGTTGACCGGGATCAGAAGGGTTTTCACGATCGGGTTGCTGGACTCGAACGGATGCAGAGCCAGGGTACCGATGAAACCGCCCACGCCTTTTGTCTTGATGGTGAAGAAGATCACCAGCAGCATCACAGAGAAGGACATGGACAGGGTGATGTTGGGGTCGGTGCTGGGCACGATCTTGAAGTAGGCTTCTTGCGCGGTCCAGCCGAAGAAGGAGGTCATGATCCAGCTGAAGGTGGCCGGAACGAAGTCCACCGGGATCAGATCCATCAGGTTCATCAGGAATACCCAGCAGAAGATGACCAGTGACAGCGGCGCCACCAGCTTGCTCTTGCCGTGGAAGGAATCACGAACCTGGGTGTCAATAAATTCGATGATGGTTTCGATGAAGTTCATGAAACCGGAAGGCACACCTGCGGTGGCCTTGCGAGCGCCCATCCAGAACAGCAGGCACATGATGATGCCGAGGCCGCCGGACCAGGCGAGGGAATCCACGTGAAATGCAGAGAAGCCCATGTCTTTGGCTTCGTTGCCGTTACAGGCAAAGGTCCAGGTGCTTTCGGTCAGGGTCTGGGTGTCGCGCCCGGCACATTCACGGACATAGCCTTCGGGCAGTTCGCCATAGGTCAGATTACCCAAATGGTGCTTGATGTACTCGCCCGGAGAGCTACCAGCCATATTGATACCTACAGTTTCAGTCGTTTTGCCCGTCTTGCCCTGCTGTGCGCCCCTCGAGGCGCGCTACCTGAATCCAGCCCACGACCTGGGCGATCAGGAAGCCTAGCAGCAGAACCATTGCAATCTTCATTTCCCGGGTTTCGGGGACTTTGGAGAATGTGAGCCAGAACAGCAACAACATGATTGCGATCTTGCCCATCTCCGCCCTTACTGCCGCGGTGGCCATACGCTTTGGCATATGGTTTTTGGGGTGCATCCAGATCTGGAAGCCGCCCCAGGCATAAGCGATCAGGCTGATAGTGCCACCCCAGGCCGCTACCAGACCGGCCAGTGTTCCGGCCAGTGCCGTTACCAACAGCGCGAAGACCACAATCGCGGCTAGCTGAGCGCGCATTAACCCCCAGAACAATGTTCTGTGGGGCTGGAATTCGTTGCTGGTGGTCACCGTGAAGCCTCTGGGCTGATGCAAGTTGATGCCGCACCAGGCGCAAGGTCTTGGGCACCCCTGATCGTTAGCGCGGCGAAGTATATGGAGTTGGCTCGCTTGTGGCAACCGTAGAGCGTGGATTGTTAGTCAAAGTTAGACCATGGTGGAACACGGATTCGCTTCAGGGGGTTGCCAGAGCGGTACGGAATGCCGTTCAGTCCGTCGAAAATTTATTTGTTTACCCTTGCGCAATCCTTTTCAGCCTTACGCTGCCGGGCCGTGTTGGCGGCATTGCTGTGGGAACGTGCTTGCACGCGAATGGCGGTAAATCGCTTGCAGGCAAGCTCCCACAGAAGCCAGTGGCCGGGTTTTGATTTTCGGTTTTCAGCGTCTGGCGTCCGGCATCCAGCGTCAGGCGCTCTACTTGATATGCGCCAGAATGCCGTCCAGTTCGTCCAGGTTGTTGTAGCTGATCACCAGTTTGCCCTTGCCGCCCTGGCCGGACTGCAGCTGCACCGGGGCACCCAAACGCTCGGAGAGATCGTTGACCAGCGCCTTCACGTTGGGATCTTCCTTCACCGGGGCTGGTTTGGCCGGTTTTTCCTTCTCGAAATCCCGTACCAGTTCTTCGGTCTGGCGCACGGACAGGCCCTTGGCCACCACGGTGCGCGCTGCCTCGATCTGTTTGTTGCCTTCCAGCGCCAGCAGGGCCCGGGCATGGCCCATTTCCAGGTCGCCATGCTCGAGCAGCTTTTTCACGTCCGCTTCCAGACCCATGAGACGCAGCAGGTTGGTGACCATGGCGCGGGATTTGCCTACCGCGTCGGCAACCTGCTGATGGGTCAGGCCGAATTCTTCCTTGAGACGGCCCAGGGCGATGGCCTCTTCCATGGGATTGAGGTTTTCCCGCTGGATGTTCTCAATCAGGGCCATGGCGATGGCGGCTTCGTCCGGCACCTCGCGGACCACCGCCGGAATGGTTTCCAGTTCGGCCATCTGGGCGGCGCGCCAGCGACGCTCACCGGCGATGATTTCGTAGCGCTTCTCGCCCAGCGGACGCACCACGATGGGCTGCATCACGCCCTGGGCACGGATGGACTCGGCCAGCTCTTCCAGAGCATCCGGGGACATGTCACGGCGCGGCTGGTAGCGGCCACGCTCCATGTATTCCACCGGCAAGTGGCGCAGCTCGCCGTCACGGGGGGGCTGGGTGACCGGATCCGGCTGCCCTTCGGACTCGATGCTGACTTCGTCCTGCTGCCGTTGCTGGTAGGACTCGTTGCTGCTGAGCAGGGCATCCAGGCCCTTGCTGAGACCGCGTTTACGCTTTGCCGCCATGGTGTTTCCTTAATTTATGCCTGACGCCAGACGCCGGATGCCTGACGCGCAAAAACAATTCCAGTCGCCGTGCAATTACGATGCCGCTGCCGGCTGATTCTTGAGCGCCTGTTCGCGGCGCAGGATTTCGCCGGCCAGGGCCAGGTAGCTTACCGCCCCTCGGGACTTGGGATCATAGGTGATCACCGGCGCACCGTGGCTGGGCGCTTCCGCCAGCCGCACGTTGCGCGGAATGATGGTGCGGTAAACCTTGTCGCCGAAGTGGCTGATGAGCTGGTTGGAGACGTCGTTGGACAGGCTGTTGCGCGGGTCGTACATGGTGCGCAGCAGGCCGCCGATGTGCAGCTTGGGATTGAGCACCGTGCGGATCTTCTCAATGGTATTCATCAGCGCGGTGAGCCCTTCCAGGGCGTAGTACTCGCACTGGATCGGCACGATCACCGAGTCCGCCGCCGTCAGCGCGTTCACGGTGAGCATGTTCAGGGACGGCGGGCAGTCGATGAGGATGTAATCGTAGTTGTCTCGGATGCGCGCCAGCGCATTGCGCAGGCGAAATTCACGAGACTTCATCTCGAGCAGCTGCACCTCGGCGGCGGTAAGATCGCCATTGGCGGTGATCAGGTCAAAGCCGCTGTCTTCCGGCGTGCCGACGATGGCCTGCTCGGTGGGCACTTCGTCGCAGAGCACATCGTAAATGGTGTAGTCGGTATCGAACTTGTCCACCCCGGAACCGGTGGTGGCATTGCCCTGGGGGTCGATGTCCACCAGCAGCACCTTCTTGCGGGTGGCAGCCAGTGATGCGGCCAGGTTCACACTGCTGGTCGTCTTCCCCACGCCGCCTTTCTGGTTCGCTACGGCAAATACGGTGGTCACGCTGTTCTCCTTGATTGTACGCCTGACGCCAGAAGCTGGATGCCGGACGCGAAACCCTGCTACCCGCTCTTTGTAGGGTGGAAATTGCTGCTGGCAATCTCCACCGATCGCTCCACCCCGTGCCGTGGCATCCTGTCGGAGATGGGCTGACGCCCATTTCCGACCTACGAAACCGACTCTACGATCACCAGGGTGCGCGCCTCGTCCAGCCCGGGAACCGTCAGGGTGTGGTGATGCCCCTTCCAGCCTGGCGGCAGGGTGGCCAGCTCCTCTTCCGTGCTGGCCGCTTTCATGGCCAGCAGTCGGGTATTGTCGGTCATTATGGGCGTCATCAGCGCCAGCATGTCCGACAAGGAGGCAAAGGCCCGGCAAATAATCTGTGATGGTGCTTTACGGTACTGTTCCACGCGACCGTGTACAACCTCCACGTTGTCCAGACCCAGTTCCCGGCGGGCCTGGCGCACGAAGCGGGTCTTCTTGCCGTTGGAATCCAGCAGGGTGAAGGATTGTTGCGGGCGGGACACCGCCAGAATAATGCCGGGGATGCCGGCGCCGGTGCCCACATCCAGGGTGTCGCCATTATCAACGAACGGCAGTACCGCCAGGGAATCAAGGAGGTGGCGGACCACCATTTCCTGCGGATCGCGGATGGCAGTCAGGTTGTAGGCCTGGTTCCATTTCACCAGCAGTTCCACGTAGTTGAGCAGCAGGCGCTGCTGGTCATCACTCAGGGTCACGCCCAGGGCATCAATGCCCCGGGTCAGGGTGTCAGCAAGTTGTGCAGGCAGGCTCATGCGTGTTGGGCGGCCTTGTTCTGGTGGCGGTGTTTTTTCAGGTAGATCATCAGCAGGGAAATGGCCGCCGGGGTCACCCCGGGAATGCGACCCGCCTGGCCCAGGGTTTCCGGGCGCACGGTGCCGAGCTTCTGCTTCACCTCATTGGACAGGCCTTTCACCTGCTCATAATCGAAGTCCGCAGGCAGGGCGGTGGTTTCCGCGGCGCGCAGCTTTTCGATCTCGTCAGTCTGACGATCAATATAGCCGGCGTACTTGGCGAGAATTTCCATCTGCTCGACCACGTCCTCGGCCGGGCGATCTTCCAGGGCGACGGCATCCGCCAGGCCCGCGTAATCCAGCTCCGGGCGCTTGAGCAGATCCAGCAGGCTGTACTCGCGGGTGAGCGGCTTGTCGATCAGGCGGTTCACTGCTTCGGCTTGCGGCGTCTGCGGACGCACCCAGGTGCTCTTCAGGCGCTGCTCTTCCTTTGCCATACCCTCGCGCTTGGCGTTAAAGGCAGCCCAGCGCTCGTCGTCCACCAGACCCAGTTCGTGGCCCTTTTCGGTGAGGCGCAGGTCGGCATTGTCTTCACGCAGCAGCAACCGGTATTCGGCGCGGCTGGTGAACATGCGGTAGGGCTCCTGGGTGCCCATGGTGATCAGATCGTCTACCAATACCCCAATGTAGGCTTCGTCGCGACGGGGGGTCCAGGCGTCCTGCTCCAGGCTCATGCGCGCCGCATTCAGGCCCGCCAGCAACCCCTGGGCACCGGCTTCTTCATAACCGGTGGTGCCATTGATCTGGCCGGCAAAGAACAGCCCTGGCATGTGCTTGGTCTCCAGGCTGTGCTTCAGGTCCTGGGGATTGAAGAAGTCATACTCGATGGCATAGCCCGGGCGGGTAATGTGGGCGTTCTCGAAGCCACGGATGGAGCGCACCGCCTGCAACTGCACATCGAAGGGCAGGCTGGTGGAAATACCATTGGGGTACAGCTCGTGGGTGTCGAGGCCTTCCGGCTCCACAAAGATCTGATGGGTGTCCTTGTCCGGGTAGCGATTCACCTTGTCCTCGATGGACGGGCAGTAGCGCGGGCCGGTGCCTTCGATCACGCCGGTGAACATGGGGCTGCGATCGAAACCACTGCGGATGATGTCATGGGTCTGGGCATTGGTGTGGGTGATATAACAGCACACCTGCTGCGGGTGCTCTTCCACCTTACCCAGGTAGCTCATCACCGGCAGCGGGGTATCGCCCCACTGCTCTTCCATGACGCTGTAATCCACGGTTTTGCCGTCGATCCGGGGCGGGGTGCCGGTCTTCAGGCGGTCCACCCGGAACGGCAGTTCGCGCAGACGGCGGGCCAGCGCGTTGGAGGGCTGATCGCCGGCACGGCCGCCCTGATGATTGTCCATGCCGATATGAATGACGCCGCCCAGGAAGGTACCGGTACACAGCACCACCGCATCGCCATGAAAACGCAGCCCCATATTGGTAACGGCACCGACACAGCGGCCATTGTCCACGATCAGGTCGTCGACAGGCTGCTGGAAGATAGTCAGGTTGGGCTGGTTTTCGAGGATGTCGCGAATCGCCGCCTTGTAGCGGATACGGTCCGCCTGGGCGCGGGTGGCGCGCACCGCCGGGCCCTTGCGGGCATTGAGCACACGAAACTGGATGCCGCCTTTATCGGTGGCGCGGGCCATGGCCCCGCCCAGGGCATCGATCTCGCGCACCAGGTGGCTCTTGCCAATACCGCCGATGGCCGGGTTACAGCTCATCTGGCCCAGGGTTTCGATGTTGTGGGTAAGCAACAGGGTGGACACGCCCATGCGCGCAGACGCCAGGGCGGCTTCGGTACCGGCATGACCGCCACCGATCACGATCACGCCATAACGCTGGGAATAGTCCATGGATAAACACCTTGCAGGGCTTGCCTGCTGCTCAAAATATGATCAAAGGGGCGCGATAGTATAGGGACAACGCTTCACGCTGCAAGCATCACGCGGGAGAGTCAGTTCAAAGTTGAAAGTTTAAAGTTCAAAAGCGCGGGATGGGCTCTCTGTTTTGGGGTTCCGTGCCCGCGCCATTACCGGTAATCGCGGGTAGTGGGTAGCCGCACACTAAAGCCCCGAACCGCGTTTCAACTTTAAACTTTCAACTTTTAACTCAACCCACCCCTTGCGTGTAAGCTATTCTACTATAGAACCCTGATCTCACTTAACCGGAAAACTCCTTGTACTCTCTGAACCTTTTCCTTCTTGTCGGCACCGGCCTGATGTTTACCGGCCTGTTGCTGGGCTCGCTGAGTGCCCGGTTCGGGGTGCCGTCACTGCTGATCTTCCTGGTGGTGGGGATGCTGGCTGGTGAAGACGGGATCGGCGGCATTGAATTCGATGATTTTTCCACCGCCTATGTAATCGGCAATATCGCCCTGGCGGTGATCCTGCTGGATGGCGGCCTGCGTACCCGGTTAAGCACCTTCAAACTGGGCCTGCGCCCGGCGCTCAGTCTGGCCACCCTGGGGGTGGCGATTTCCGCTGGCCTGGTGGGGGCGTTTGCCATCTGGTTGATGGGCGTGGACTGGCGCCTGGGGCTGCTGCTGGGCGGCATTATCGGCTCCACGGATGCAGCGGCGGTGTTCAGTGTGATCAAGGGCGCCGGGGTCAAGCTCAATGAGCGGGTGGCCAGCACCCTGGAAATTGAATCCGGGCTCAATGATCCCATGGCCATCTTTATCACCCTGATGCTGGTGGGCATGTTGGTGGAGCCGGACACTCAGTGGGGCTTCGGCATGGCCATCACTCTGCTCAAGCAGTTCGGCCTGGGTATCCTGCTGGGGCTGCTGCTGGGGGTGGGGATCAGTGAAGTGCTGTTGCGGGTGCGCAGCAACGAAGGCCTGCACGCGCTGCTGCTGTGCAGTGGTGGCGCCATGGTGTTCGCCGTCACCAATCTGGTGGGCGGTTCCGGTTTTCTGGCCATTTACCTCACCGGGCTGGTGGCGGGCAATCGCCGAGGCGGCACCGGCGACAACATACTCAAGTCCATGGATTCCATGGCCTGGCTGGCCCAGTCCGGCATGTTCCTGATTCTCGGTCTGCTGGTGACTCCCTCCCGGCTGACTGAACACCTGGTGTGGGCGCTGGCCGTAGCCGCGTTCCTGATGCTGTTCGCGCGGCCGGTGGCGGTGTGGATCAGCCTGTTGCCCTTTCGCTTCAAGGCCCGGGAAGAAATCTTTATCGCCTGGACCGGCCTGCGCGGGGCGGTGCCCATCGTACTGGCCGTGTTCCCGTTGCTGGCCGGGGTGGAGCAGACCTATCTGCTGTTCGACATCACCCTGGTGGTGGTGCTGATTTCCCTGATCGGCCAGGGTGCCAGCCTGCGGTTCATGGCCCGACGCATGAAGGTCTCGCTGCCACCCTCCACCGAGGCCCGTCAGATCGTTCCGCTGGCCGCACCGAGGGACCGCTTCCTGCTGCAATTCCAGGTGGAAGAAGGTGCCCGCGCTGTAGGCAAGCCACTGAATGCACTGTCCGATGAAGGCCGCACCCCGCTGATGCTGTACCGTAATCACCAGGTGCACAGCCCCACGGAAGAACCGGTTATCGAGGCCGGCGATCTGATCAGCTGGCTGGCGCCGCTGTCACACAAACCGGCACTGTCAGACCTGTGTCATCATATGAGTCCGGACGAGAAACGCTATTACGGCGATTTCACCGTGATCGGCAAGACCCCGGTGGCGCAACTGATCGCCATCTACGGGGTGGAGTCTCCGCCCCCGCTCTGGCAAGGCCTGACCGTGACAGAATTGTTTACCAAACAGGTAGGGAAACAGGCGGTGGTCGGTGATACGGTACGCATCAGCGGCCTGCGACTGCGGGCCAGATCGGTGGAAGACGGGCTGGTGGTGATGGCTGGCCTGAAGCTGCCGGGATAAAAGCAGTTACGAGTTGAAAGTTTAAAGTTGAAACGCGGATCAGGCTGCTCTGTCTTGCAATGCTGTGTCCGCGATTAACGGTAATGGCGCGGGCACGGAATCTCAAAACAGAGAACCCATCCTGCGCTTTTGAACTTTCAACTTTCAACTTTGAACTCATCAGCAAGGACGACGCATGGCCCGTTTTGATAATCACCGTATCCTGATCACTGGCGCCGGTGCCGGTATTGGCGCCTTGATGGCGGAAGAGTTTGCCAGACAGGGTGCGGAGGTGATCGTCACGGCGCGGCGGATTGCTGCTGCCCGCGAGGTGGCAGACCGGATCAAGACCGCCGGCGGCAAGGCCCATGCCTATGTGCTGGATGTGAGCAAACTGGCGTCCATTGCCAAATTCCGTGACAAGCTGCATGAGGAAGTGGGTCCGATCACCGCGCTGATCAACAATGCCGGTGTGGTGTTTGGCGGCGAGTTCGAGCAGGTAGAGCTGGAACAGCATCTCAATACCTTCCGCATCAACACCGAAGGCCTGATGGCCACCACCCACGCCTTCCTCAATGATCTGATTCAGGCCAAGCAGGGTTACCTGGTCAATATTGCCAGCGCTTCCGCCTTTGTGGGCCTGCCCTATGGCAGCACCTATGCCGCCAGCAAATGGGCGGTGGTGGGTTTCTCCGAATCCATTCGCCTGGAACTGGATGTCCGCAAGATCAAGCACGTGGACGTGACCACGGTCTGCCCCAGCTACATTTCCACCGGCATGTTCGACGGCGTGAAAACCCCGCTGCTCACCCCCATGCTCACCCCGGAAAAGGTGGTCAACAGCATCATCAAGGGCATGATCAAGAAAGACAGCTTCGTGATTGAGCCACCGATTGCCAAATCCACCGAACTGCTCAAGGCCGCCCTGCCCCGCAAGGTCTGGGACGAAGTGGCGTATCGCATCGGAGTGTCCACTTCCATGTATAGCTGGAAGGGGAAGAAGTAAGAGAGCTGCGAGCTATGAGCTTTGAGCTGTGAGGAAAAACCCTTTCTGCAGAACTGCTGTGGGAACTTGGCTAGAGGTGAGACCGGAGCCGCTGTAGGAGCGGTCGTTCGACCGCGCTCCGAGGCTCGGCGAAATAAAAGGTTCGGGTCACGAGTTTCAAAAGCCAAGACCCTAACTGGCCACCGGGTTTTAGGTTTTCGAAAATCGCTTCTGGAATCCTTACCTCGCTTTGGCTCGGATCGCCCAGGCAAGCTGGGCTCCTACAGCGGCTTCGTGGCAATGTTCGGTTTTGCTCATAGCTAGCAGCTCGAAGCTCAATACCCCGTGAACGCCCATTCACCGTAACGCCAGCCCTATCCCGCCTTGGCAGTCAATGTCTTTAAGTGTGCTTTCCCCAACAATGCGCTCCGTGATCCGCTGTCCGGTTCGGGTTTATCCTGCAACCCACTATGGACAGCCTGACTGATGAGACGAGGGAATTCTGATGCCGAACTATAAGGCTCCCGTGCGCGATATGCGCTTCTTGATGAACGAAGTGTTCGATTTCGAAGGTCACTACAAGACCTTGCCCAACGGTGAAGACGCCACCCCGGATATGGTGGAAGCCATCGTTGGTGAAATGGCCAAGCTGTGTGAGAACACCATCGGTCCGCTGTACCAGAGCGGTGACGAGGAAGGCTGTAAGCTGGAAGACGGCGTGGTTACCACTCCGAAAGGCTTCAAGGAAGCCTACGCAGAGTTCCAGGCGGGTGGCTGGCAGGGTCTGAGCCACCCAGTGGAATACGGCGGTCAGGGTCTGCCCATGTCCCTGGGTCTGATCAAGCAGGAAATGATGGCCACCGCCAACTGGTCGTTCTCCATGTACCCGGGTCTGTCCCTGGGCGCCATGAACACCATCCAGCTGCACGGCACTGAAGAGCAGAAGCAGGATTACCTGGTCCCGCTGACCGAAGGGACCTGGGGCGGCACCATGTGTCTGACCGAACCCCAGTGTGGTACCGACCTGGGTCAGGTAAAGACCAAGGCCGAGCCGCAGAAGGATGGTTCCTACAAGATTTCCGGCACCAAGATCTTTATCTCTTCCGGCGACCACGACATGGTGGAAAACATTGTCCACATCGTGCTGGCGCGCCTGCCTGACGCCCCCAAAGGCACCAAGGGGATCTCCCTGTTCATCGTGCCCAAGTACCTGCCGGGCAAGATCGGTGAAGACAACGGTGTCAACGTTGGCTCCCTGGAAAAGAAAATGGGCATCAAGGCCTCCGCCACCTGCGTGATGAACTTTGATGAAGCTACCGGTTTCCTGATCGGCCCGGAAAACAAGGGCCTGGAGTGCATGTTCACTTTCATGAACACTGCCCGTCTGGGTACCGCCATGCAGGGTATCGCCCACGCCGAGCTGTCTTACCAGGGTGCACTGCCTTATGCCAAAGAGCGTAAGTCCATGCGTGCCCTGTCCGGCAAGAAAGAGCCCGATGCCATCGCCGACAGCCTGATCCACCATGGTGACGTGCGTCGCATGCTGCTCAAGCAGAAGGCCATCGCCGAAGGCGGCCGTGCCATGCTGTACTTCTCTGCCCAGTACGCCGACAACATGATTTCCGGCATTCTGGAAAACGACATGAAGAAGTACGAGCACTGGGACAGCGAGCTGGGCTTCTTCACCCCGATCCTGAAAGGCTTCCTCACCGAGAAAGGTCTGGAAGTGGCCAACGACGGCATGCAGGTGTTCGGTGGCCACGGCTACATCAAGGAACATGGCATGGAGCAGATCGTGCGTGATGCGCGTATCTCCACCCTGTACGAAGGCACCACCGGCATTCAGGCCCTGGACCTGCTGGGCCGCAAGGTCCTGCTGACCACCAAGGGCAAGTGTGTTCGTGACTTCACCAAGAAACTGGTGGATTTCGGCACCAAGAACCTGCGCGATCCCAAACTGCGCCCGTTCGCCTGGAAGCTGCTGAAAATCGCTGCCGAGTGGAACTACCTGACCACCCGCATCATGCTGGTGGCCGCCAAGGACCGCGACATGGTCTCCACCGCCAGCTACGACTTCCTGATGTACAGCGGCTACGCCATGATGGCGTACTTCTGGGCACTGCAGGCTGGCGTGGCCAAGGACAAGCTGGAGAACGGTGGCAACGAGCCGGCAGAATTCTACAAAGCCAAACTGGCCACGGCAGAGTTCTACTTCGAGCGCATGCTGCCCAGCGCCAAAGGGCACGCCGATGCCGCGCTGAAGCCCACCAAGAGCACCATGCAGCTGAAAGAAGAGCACTTCTCGTTCGATTACGAGTAAGTGGTAAATCGGACGTCAAATCTATGACGTCGGATGCTAAAAAAGGGGCGACCTTCGGGTCGCCCCTTTTTTGTTCATCTCGGAATTCCGGGAAAGCCCCACCTTTCCGTAGGAGCGTCGCTGGCGGCGCGATTTCAGACCAGGATCGAAAAACGTTTTCACCACAAAGATCACTGAAACCTCGGATCGGGAGCTGTTGCCAGAACCTTCGTTCAGCAAGCTGAACCTCCCACCAGACAGCGGCTTCACCCAGGGAGAAGTAAAGCGCTGGAATCGCGCCGCCACCGAGCGGAGCGAAGGAACGCCTGACAAGGCGACAAGGCGGCCTGCACGGGTGCGCGGAGCCGAATAACCGACGCTACTACGGGAAGACCTTGGTAGCAGCAACTTCCGGCTAACCCGCGATGAACCAAAAAAAGCGGCCCCCTTTCGGGGGCCGCTTCTTCAAGACTTACCTTGAACAGATCGGAACTTAGTTGTTCTCGAACTGGTTCATGGTGTTGTCTTTACCGCCGGCTTTCAGCGCAGCTTCACCAGAGAAGTACTCTTTGTGGTCATCACCGATGTTGGAACCGGCCATGTCCTGGTGCTTCACGGTAGCGATGTTGCGACGGATTTCCTGACGCTGAACACCTTTGGCGTAGGCCAGCATGCCTTCTTCGCCGAAGTAGCCTTCTACCAGCTGGTCGGTGGACAGAGCAGCGGTGTGGTAGGTCGGCAGAGTGATCAGGTGGTGGAATACACCGGCTTCGCGGGAAGCCTTGGCCTGGAACTCTTTGGCCCACTCGTCAGCCACTTCAGCCAGTTCGGTTTCGTCGTACTTCACGCTCATCAGGGAATCGCGCTCGTAGGCAGAAACGTCCTTGCCTTCTTCAGACCAGGCATCGAATACCTGCTGACGGAAGTTCAGGGTCCAGTTGAAGGACGGGCTGTTGTTGTAAACCAGCTTGGCGTTCGGCTCTTGTTCCTTGATGCGATCAACCATGTGCTTGATGTGCGCAACGTTCGGAGTCGGAGTCTCGATCCACAGCAGGTCAGCGCCGTTCTGCAGGCTGGTGACACAGTCCAGAACAACACGATCGATGTTGGAATCGCGACGGAACTGGAACAGGCCGGAAGCCAGTTTGGTCGGCTTGATCAGCTTGCCAGCAGTCTTGACCAGAACGTCACCGTGCTGAACGGAGGACGGATCAGTCACTTCTTCACCTTCCAGGAAGGAGTTGTACTGATCAGCCAGGTCGCCTTCTTTCTGGGAAACGGCGATCTGCTTGGTCAGGCCAGCACCTTCAGAGTCGGTACGGGCAACGATCACACCATCGTCAACGCCCAGCTCGAGGAAGGCGTAACGTACGGCGTTGATCTTGGCCAGGAAGTCGGCGTGGGGAACGGTGACTTTACCGTCCTGGTGACCACACTGCTTCTCGTCGGAAACCTGGTTTTCGATCTGGATACAGCACGCACCCGCTTCGATCATTTGCTTGGCCATCAGGTAGGTGGCTTCCGGGTTACCGAAACCAGCGTCGATGTCAGCGATGATCGGAACAACGTGAGTTTCGAAGTTGTCGATCTGGTTGATGATTTCAGCCTGCTTGGCGGAATCACCAGCTTCCTTGGCGGCGTCCAGGTTGCGGTACAGGTGGTTCAGTTCCCACGCGTCAGCCTGCTTCAGGAAGGTGTACAGTTCACGGATCAGGTCAGCAACGGAAGTCTTCTCGTGCATGGACTGATCAGGCAGCGGACCGAACTGGGAGCGCAGGGCAGCAACCATCCAGCCGGACAGGTACAGGTAACGACGCTTGGTGCCACCGAAGTACTTCTTGATGGAGATCATCTTCTGCTGGCCGATGAAACCGTGCCAGCAACCCAGGGACTGGGTGTACTTGGAGTTGTCAGCATCATAGGCAGCCATGTCTTCACGCATGATCTTGGCGTTGTACTTGGCGATGTCCAGATGCGTGTTGAAACGGTTTTGCAGACGCATGCGAACAGCAGATTCCGGATTGATATCTTTCCAGGTGCTGTTGGCGCCAATCACGGAGCCCAGTGCTTCGATGTCTTTGGTGTATGACATGGTGAACCTCTGATAAAAGAATTGGTTAATCGATACCGGAGAGGGGCAACCCTGTTCATGTCATGACATGCCGGCCTTCGATGCTGCGCATTCTAGACCCGGCCATCCCATAAACATAATCAATATGGTCTATTTTCAGTATTCATGGGATGAATGCCTGTGCGGGCACGACCAGCCCCCTTTCCCGGGGTGTCTGCCGCAAGCGGCGTGATACATGACGTCAAGCCAGGTCGCTCTCCCTATCGCCCCGGAATGACCCATCAGTCAGACCCTGAGTCTTCGTCAAAGCGCCCCCGGGTGCAAGAGGCAAAATGCATGCTTATGGCGGATTTCACGGGTCTGTCATGTCCTGAATTTCAGTCGATAACATCGCTCACTGAGACAGCCCGATTTATTCACTCCAACGCCGGGATTTTTACAGGTCACACACAGTGACCCCCCTGCCCGTTTGCTACTATGATCTTCTCTGCACAGTAATAGGCCGGTTGGCATGGAGACTGCATTTCACTTCCATGACAGGCTGTGTAGATGGAAATAACGATAAGTGAAAAGGATCTGGACACTATGAAAGCTCTTAGCCCGGTAGACCAACTATTCCTGTGGCTGGAAAAACGCCAGCAACCCATGCATGTGGGCGGGCTGCAACTGTTCCACTTTCCCGAAGGCGCCGGCCCCAAGTATGTCAGCGAACTGGCCGAACAGATGCGTGACTACAGCAACCCGGTGGCGCCATTCAACCAGAAGCTTACCCGCCGGCTTGGCCAGTACTACTGGACCGAGGACAAGCAATTCGATCTGGATCACCACTTTCGCCATGAAGCCCTGCCCAAGCCGGGCCGGATCCGGGAACTGCTGTCACTGATTTCCGCCGAACATTCCAACCTGATGGACCGTGAGCGTCCCCTGTGGGAGTGCCACCTGATCGAAGGTATCCGTGGCCGCCAGTTTGCCCTTTATTACAAGATTCACCATTCGGTGATGGATGGCATTTCCGCCATGCGCACCGCCGCCCGCACACTCTCCACCGATCCCGATGAACTGGACATGGCCCCGGGCTGGGCGTTCCAGATAAAGAAAAAGCCCCGTTCGCTGCCCAGCAATCCGGTGGATGTGGCCTCCAGCCTGGCCCGTCTGGGCGCCGGGCTGAGCAAGCAGGCCGCCACGGTGCCAGGGCTGGCCCGGGAAGTGTACAAGGTTACCCAGAAAGCCAAGAACGATGAGAACTATGTGTCCATCTTTCAGGCGCCGGACACCATTCTCAATCAGAGCATCACCGGTTCTCGCCGGTTTGCGGCACAGAGTTACAGCCTGTCGCGCCTCAAGGTCATCGCCAAGGCCTTCAACTGCACCGTAAATACCGTGGTATTGGCCATGTGTGGCCATGCGCTGCGTGAATACCTGATCAGCCAGCACGCCCTGCCAGACGAGCCGCTGATTGCCATGGTGCCCATGAGCCTGCGTCAGGATGACAGTGCCGGCGGTAACCAGATCGGCATGATCCTGGCCAACCTGGGCACCCATGTGTGTGATCCCGGCATGCGTATCCAGGTGATCCACGACTCCATCGAGGAAGCCAAGCAACGTTTCGCGCAGATGAGCCCCGAGGAGATCCTCAACTTCACAGCTCTGACCATGGCGCCCACCGGACTCAACCTGCTGACCGGCCTGGCCCCCAAGTGGCGTGCCTTTAACGTGATCATCTCCAATGTGCCCGGACCCAAGTCACCGCTTTACTGGAATGGCGCCGAGCTCAAGGGGATGTACCCGGTGTCTATCGCGCTCAACAACATTGCCCTGAATATCACCCTCACCAGCTATGTGGACCAACTGGAGTTTGGTCTCATTGCCTGCCGCCGCACCCTGCCATCCATGCAGCGGTTGCTGGATTATCTGGAGCAGTCCATTCGTGAACTGGAGATTGCGGCGGGGATCAAGTGAGCAAGTTGAAAGTTAAAAGTTCAAAGTTAAAACGCGACATAGACTTTTGGACTTTCAACCGCTGTGCCCGCGATTAACAGTAATCGCGCGGGCACGGCCTTTCAGAGCCAGGGGCATCCCCCGCGCTTTTTAACTTTCAACTTTGAACTTTAAACTCAAACCACAGGTAACGGATGACCTCATCTATTTCACCAATCACCCGTGGCGAACTGGCCTGTTGGCAGGTTCGGCACCGTGGCCAGGCACTGGTGGTCGCCGAACAGGGCGCCCAGGTGCTGGAGTACCGACTGGATAACGAGCCGCCCATTATCTGGCTCAGTGAACAGGCCGCCTATGTGTCGGGTGCCGGGGTGCGCGGCGGGGTGCCGGTGTGCTGGCCCTGGTTTGGCGGGCTGGCCTTTAATCCGGATGCCGTGCAGCAGGCGTATTCGCTGGACGATCCTCCCGCCCATGGGCTGGTGCGCTCCATTGCCTGGACGCTCATCGACCAGCAGCAAAGCGACGATGTGGCAGAGCTGGTATTCCAGCCTGAACCGACACAGCTTGTCGATGCCTGCCCCGCCGTGCAGCCCAGCCTGAAAATCCGCCTGGATACTGCCCTGACCCTGAGCCTGGTGAACCACAATGTGGGGGTCAACCCGGTAACGCTGTCCCAGGCCTTGCACAGCTACTTTGCGGTCAGCGACAGTCGTCAGGTCACCCTGCAGGGGCTGGACCAGAAACCCTACGTGGATGCCATGGATGACTGGCACAGCCATCGGCAAAGCGGCCCGCTCACGTTCCGCGAGGAAACCGACCGGCTTTACCTGCAGCTTGGCCCCACCCTGCACATTGATGACCCGGGGTGGCAAAGGAGGGTGACCCTGACCACCACTGGCAGCCACTCTGCAGTGGTCTGGAATCCATGGGTGGAAAAGAGCCAGCGGCTCAGTCAGTTCGCCCCGGACGCCTGGCAACGCATGCTCTGTATTGAAACTGCCCGGGTGCTGGATGACGTGCTGACACTGGCGCCTGATGAGCGTCACGAGATGTCTGTCCGTTTCGTGACAAGCCCGCTATAAACGCCTGAAAACAGGCTTTAAAAAGGGGTGGTGCTGATCAAAAAAGGGGAGTAGAGTCGGAGGTGGCTGCGAATTATGGCCGGAGTTTGTGTTGGTAGTTGCCTTCCCTGCGTGAAGCTGAAGTTGTCTCCGAACACCCCCATCATGGTTTGCAAGCAACACCCTAAGTAATAGATTTTGAGGTATAGATTCACATGGCTACTGGAACTGTGAAGTGGTTCAACGAGTCCAAGGGTTTTGGTTTCATCTCCCAGGACGATGGTGGTGCAGACGTATTCGTTCATTTCAGCGCAATCACCGGCTCAGGCTTCAAAACCCTGGCCGAGGGTCAGAAGGTTTCCTTCGAGATCCAGCAGGGCCCGAAAGGCCCTCAGGCTGCCAACGTAGTGGCTGAATAAGCACTGCTTCGGCACAACAAAAAAACCCGCTTCGGCGGGTTTTTTTGTGCCTGGCTGAAAGTGCCCCATCACACCAGCCGCTTTCAGCGCCTGTCACCACATTCGCGGCTCAAGCGCCGCTCCTTGTATGTTGCCACTTCACCATATGAATTATGGTTTACCGGTTACCGGGGAGGCCGTTCGCTCCTGGAAGCAGCTTGCTCTGACTTCGTCTGTAGAGCGGCTCCCCGCCTCATTACCTACTCCGAAGGGTATCCCGAAGCCGCTTGCGCGAGACTTCGTATCACAAGGTCGGTAGCAGGTAAGTCAGTGCGAGGTCGGGGAACCGGTGACTATTGTCGTTAATTCAGCGTTGCGAGTGAAGGGTATGTCTGTATTTGCCGGTGTGGATATTGGTGCTAGTTCTGTGGATGTTGTGAGCTTTGGCGATGGTAGGTTCAGCAAGCCCAAGCAGTACAAGCAGTCCCCTGATGGCCACAATTCCATGATTGCCGCGATGAAAAAGCTTCGACCGAAGTGCATCGTCATGGAAGCAACAGGAGTGTATTACTTTGATCTGGCGGTGGCTCTGGTTGAGGCCGGCCTGCCCGTGGCAGTGATTAACCCCAAAAGCACCAAGAACTTCGCCAATATCAAGCTGCAGAACAGCAAGACCGACAGCATAGATGCGGCACTTCTGGCCGAGTACGGCATGCGGATGGAGCCCCGGTTGTGGACACCACCAGATCAGCACCGTCAGGCCCTTCGAAGCCTCGGAAGGCAGATCAACCGCCTGACCGGTAGCCGGACACAGGCAAAGAACCGCCTCCATGCCATGAAGGCCACCCAGTCTACGCCCACGCTGCTCGTTGAAGATGAGCAGGAAGCGATTGAGATGCTGGATCGACGCATTGATCGGCTGAAGCGGGCTGCGGTGGAGCTTCTGGGAGAATCACCTGAGCTCAAGCGCTTGTATAAGCACTTCTGCGCAGCCAAGGGCATTGCGGAGGCAACGGCCCTCGCGTTGCTGGCTGAGCTGTGCGTCTTGCCGGATCATCTGAAATCCGCTCAGGTAAGCCGTCATGCGGGCCTGGATATACGTCTGTACCAGTCTGGAAGCAGCGTTCATCAGGCCTCAAGGATCAGTAAAGCGGGCAACGTGTACATACGCTCAGCGCTGTATATGCCTGCCATGTCCGCCGTGCGCTTTGACCCGAATGCCAAGGCATTTTATGAGGCCCTGGTCGCCCGCGGGAAAACCAAGCTGCAGGCCCAGGTGGCGGTAATGCGTAAGTATCTGACTGGCCTGTGGGCCTGCGTTAAGACGGACACCCCGTTCGATTCATCACTGCTTTTTAGTGATTGCCATGCGAAAAATGCTTGCGCTTGAACAGGGTATCTACAGAAATTTCCGATATCGCTGACAGTCATGAGCAGTCCGGCTTTCTAACCTCTTTCTTCATGAGCCGCACATTCCATGGAAGCAACTTGAGAAAAGGTCGACACTCTCAAGCCCGCAATATCTACCACATCACCACTGTCACCAGGGGACGATACCTCTGGTTCTCTGAGCATGATCATGCAAGGACGCTATGCCGGGCTATCCAGCGATCTGATCAGCTGTCCGCCAGTGACACACTGTGCTTCGTGGTTATGCCTGACCATTTGCACTGGTTGTTCATGCTCGGCGATTGCTACTCACTGTCCCACACGATCAATATGGTCAAATCATCTTCCGCGCGCCGTTGCGGAATGCCGATCTGGCAACGAGGCTATCACGATCACGCACTACGACAGGAAGAATCCATCAAGGATGTAGCACGGTATATCGTCGCCAATCCCCTGAGAGCAGGGCTGGTATCCCGGCTGGCTGATTACCCTTACTGGAATGCTGCCTGGCTGTAGGAGCGCCGCTTGAGGCGCGAAGGGTTCTGGATAACGTTACGGGGTCCTCGCTACGCTCGGTTCGCGTCTCAAGCGACGCTTGTATGTTTGAATGCCTCTCCTGCAATGATGCAGGACTTGCCGGGGTGGAGGGACCAACGACGCATCTGACCTCAGGGTACAGACGGTAGGAGACTTGGCCCCACCCCGCACCTATTCATACGCCGATAAAGAATCCATCGGCTGAGTTGCACCTCAGACCGACGATACCAGCAAGCCAGCGTTTAGGTGCGCCCCGACAAGCATGTGTAACCTAGCTCAAGGGGCAGTTCAGTGGCAATGCAAGTAGCAAGATCTATCGTCGGCATCGACGTCGCCAAGGCCGAGTTGGTCATTCATTTCCAGGGCCAGACGTTCACCATCGAGAACACCCCCAAAGCCATTAAACACTGGCTCAAGAGCCTGCCATGCTCCTGTGAGATCGCCATTGAGGCCACAGGGACTTACCACATGGCAGTCATCGAGTTGGCCCATGCCAAAGGGCACCACATTTACGTCATTGATGCTTCACGTCTCAGCAGCTACCGCAAGGGAACAGGCGGCCGAGCTAAAACAGACGCCTCTGACGCCCAGCTGCTTGCCCGCCATCTGCAGAGAGAGAAGGAGGATCTGCGCCGTTGGAGCCCGCCGCCCAAGGCGTATCGAACACTGCAGACACTGCTACGCCGCCGCGCGGCGCTGATCAAGGCGCGAACCATGATCCAACAGAGCCTGGGTGGCGAAAAGATTCTCAAGGCGAGCCTGACAAGGCTGATCTCACAGATCAACAGTCTGGATACACTAATCCAGAAGCATCTTCGCAACACCGTAAGAGAGGCAGGGCTCTGCGATCAGGTACAACGCTGCAAATCTCTGGAAGGTGTGGGCGATCTGACGGCTTACGCCTTGGTCATGGCCTTCCTGCGAGGAGACTTCCGCAACAGCGACGCCTTCGTCGCCTTCCTGGGGATGGATGTCCATGTAAAGGACTCCGGCACCAGAACGGGAAAACGCAAGCTGACCAAAAAAGGCGACTCAGAGACCCGCAGACTGCTTTACTGTGCGGCCATGGCCGCTCGTAAAAGCGCCCGCTGGGCGGGTGTCTACCAAGGTTATCTCGACCGTGGCCTGGCGAAAACGCAGGCCCTGGTCATCCTCGCACGTAAGCTGGTCCGTATCGCCTTCGCGCTGATGAAGAGCCGTACTGACTACGTATCTATGCCTGCCTCATAAAAGGGGTGGACAACATAGAATCTCCTACGGGGAGGGTGGGTGGTTTTGATTCACGGTTGGAACAGGGGCTGTTCGAGGAGATCCTTGCGCTGGCGCCAGTCGGGCATGCGGGCATCCATGAGGGCATGGAAGCCTGGGCCATGATCCATGTGTTTGAGGTGACACAGCTCGTGCATGACCACGTAATCCAACGCTTGTGGAGGATAGTGAAGCAGGGCCATGTTGAGGTTGATGTAACCGCGCGCCGAGAGTGAGCCCCAGCGGGTTCGCATTTTCTTGATGCGTAGTGTCGGACGCTGGAAACCCTGTTGCTCAAACCAGCCAAACTGTCGCTGGATACTGTCTTCAAACACCGGTTTTGCCTGACGGCGCATCCAGCCTTCCACCGCCGTTCTGACTGTGATCTCATCATCGGGCTGCGGCACACGGATGGACAGATAGGGCCCGCTGACAACCACCCGGGTGCGGCCTTCACAAACATCCATCTTCAGCGATTCACCCCGCCAGGCCAGTACCTCGCCATCCTGCCAGCGCTGCCGTGGCCGACTGGCCTGACGCTGCTGTTGCTCGGCAATCCACTGCCGGCGACTGTCCACAAACGTCTGCACCATGCGCAATGGCGCACGCTGTGGCGCCCGTACCTGGACGGTCCCGTCTTCCAGTACGCGCAGTTCCAGGCTGCGACGTTTGCTGCGGATCAGTTCAAAATCAGTCATTGAGAAGCGAGTTTAAAGTTGAAAGTTCAAAAGCGCGATAAGCGCCGAATGACTCTGACAAGCCGTGCCCGCGAAATCGTTTCCGGTTGAAGCGCGGACGATGACGTTATCGTTTGGCAAAGTCATCATACGCGTTTCAACTTTGAACTTTGAACTTTCAACTGCTTCTTTCCATCTCTTTATCCAGCTGCTGCTTCACCGCATCCGCCGGGGAGGCGTAGGGAGCCAGCCACTGGTACAACACCGGGATCACGAACAGGGTCAGCACGGTGGCGAACAGCAAACCGCCCAGGATCACCACACCGATGGTGAAACGGCTTTCCGCGCCGGCCCCGGTGGCCAGCACCAGCGGCACAGCCCCGAAGATGGTCGATATCCCCGTCATCAGCACTGGCCGAAAGCGCACTATGGCCCCTTCGTAGATGGCCTCCTTCACACTCTTGCCCTGATCACGGAGCTGGTTGGCAAACTCCACGATCAGGATACCGTTCTTGGCCATCAGCCCCAGCAGCATGATCATGCCGATCTGGCTATAGATGTTCAGGCTGTCGCCAGTGACGCTCATGGCCACCACGGCACCGGCCAGGGCCAACGGCACCGTGAGCATGATGATCAACGGGTGGATCCAGCTTTCAAACTGGGCCGCCAGCACCAGGAACACAATCACCAGAGCCAGGCCAAAGGTAATCAGAATGGCCGAGGAAGATTCCTGCAGTTCTTCGGCCATGCCCTTGTAACCAATGCGGGCTTCCAGCGGCAGGTTGTCCCGGGCTGCCTGCTCCACATCCCGCATGGCCGAGGCCAGATCGTAGCCCTCCACCAGATTGGCAGACAGGGTAATCGCCGGCAGGCGATCCACGCGACGCAGTTCCGGCGCATCCCCGGTGGTAGTCAGCTCCACCACACTGGAGAAGGGCACCAGTTCACCGCTGCTGCTGCGAAGGTAGATGGGCAGGACGTCTTCCGGGGTTTCACTGTCCCCTTCTTCTGCTTCCAGCATGACATCGTACTCACGCCCGCGATCCACAAAGGTGGACACGGTGAGGGTGGCAAACATGGCCTGCAGCGTCTCCCCCACATCCGTGGCGGTGATACCCAGATCCGCTGCGCGCTCCCGGTCCAGTTTCACATCCAGCTGCGGTTGGGTCTGCTCAAAGTCGGTATCGATGCTGGTCAGATTGGGATTCTCCCCCATGGCCTGCATCAGGGTTTCGCTCCAGGCCTGGACCTGTTCATAGTCCGGCCCGGCCACCACCACTTCCAGTGACTGATCGAAGGCACTCTGCCCCAGCCCCGGCGGATTGACCGGAAACGCGCGCAACCCGGTAACTTGAGAAATGGGGCCACGAATGCTGTTGACGATGTCCTGCTGGGTTCGCTCGCGCTCGTCCCAGTCCTTCAAGCGCACGATGGTAAAGGCACGCTCGGTGACCCCCCGAAAGCCGATGATGGCCAACACCCGTTCTGCTTCGCCTTTTTCCACCAGCGGCATCAGAATCTTCTCCACTTCCCGGGTGTGGTGCTGGGCATACTCAGAGGTGGAGCCCTGGGGAGCCGACGCCGGAATGATGAACACCCCGCGGTCTTCGGTGGGGGCCAGTTCCTGGGGCAATTGCCGGAACAGCAGCACGGCAAAGACACATAACAGGACGGAACCGGCAATCAATGGCCAGGGGGTGGCCAGGGTGGCCTTCAGGCCACCGGCATAGATCCGGTTCAGTCGTTGCAGGCCACGATCGATAACATTGCCTTGGCCTTGCTGCTCCCGAACACTGTGGCGATGCAGCCAGCGGCTGCAGAGCATGGGCGCCAGGCTCAGGGCAACGATGCTGGAAATGATCACTGCGGACGCCAGGGTAAACCCGAACTCGCCAAACAACCTGCCCACATCGCCACCCATGAAGGAGATCGGTACAAACACCGCCACCAGGGTCAGGGTGGTGGCTACCACTGCGAAGGCCACCTGACGGGCACCCAGATAGGCAGCCACCAGACGGGTTTCCCCCTCATCGATACGCCGCTGAATGTTTTCCAGCATAACGATGGCGTCATCCACCACCAAGCCGATGGCCAGAATCAGCGCCAGCAAGGTGAGTACATTGATGGAGAAGTCCATCACCCCGAAGCCGATAAAGGCGCCGACGATGGACACCGGAATGGTGACCGCCGGAATCAGGGTGGCGCGCAGGTTGCCAAGGAAGATGAAGATCACCGCGATCACCAGCGTGACGGAGATGCCCAGGGTGATCAGCACCTCGCGGATGGAGGCGCGGATAAACAGGGATTCGTCGTAGTTCACATCCAGGCTGATGTCCGCGGGCAGATTCTCGCGAACACGCTCAATCTCTTCGCGCACCTGGTCCGACACCACCACGGTATTGGCCTTGGACTGGCGCACCACCCCCAGACCAATAGCCGTCTCGCCGTTGGCACGGATCACGCTGTCATCGTTCTCCACACCCAGCGCCACCCGCGCCACGTCGCCCAGCCGCAGCAGATAGTCACCGGCGCGACGTACCACCAGTTTTTCGAAGGCGGCCACCGTGTTCAGCCGATTATCGGCGCGCACCGTGAAGGCCCTGGCCTGGGACTCCAGACGGCCGGCCGGTAATTCCACGTTATTGCTGCGTAGCGCCTGTTCAATGTCGGTGACCGTCACCTGGTTGGCCGCCATGGTCTGCCGATCCAGCCACACCCGCATGGCATAGCGGCGATCGCCGCCGATGATCACTTCCGAGACGCCATCGAGCACCGCGAAGCGATCCACCAACGAGCGTTCGGCAAAGTCGGACAGCTCCTGGGGGGCCAGTGTGGAACTGGTCAGGGTAACCCACATGATGGGGCGGGCATCCGAATCGGATTTGGCAATCACCGGGGTATCGGCTTCTTCAGGCAGGCGGTTCAGCACCCGTGAAACCGCATCACGCACATCATTGGCAGCAATATCCACATCCCGGTCCAGATCGAATTCTGCTGTGGTACGCGCCGAGCCCAGACGACTGCGCGATTCGATCTTGCGCACCCCTTCCACCCCGGCAATGGCCCCTTCGATCACCTGAACAATCTGGGTATCGATCACTTCCGGTGCCGCACCCGCATAGTCCACCCGCACCGACACTTCCGGCGGGTCGATATCCGGGTATTCACGGATGGGCAGCTTCATCAGCGCACTGATGCCGAACACCACGATCAACAGGCTGATCACCGTGGCAAATACTGGCCGCTTGATGGACACATCCGACAGGATCATGCCGCTGCCCCCGGGCCGTTGGCCGGATCCGGTGTGTGTTCCAGCAGGGCCCGCTGCCCCGGCAGCAGGGCATCGGGATTATCGATCACGTTCACCGGCTGGCCGCTACCCAAGCGGCTGTGCCCGTTGACGATCACATCGGGCTGGCCGGTCAGACCACTGGTGATTTCCACCCAGCCATCCCGGCGCCCCCCCAGGGTCACCGGATGGCGAACCGCCTGCTGTTGCGCGTCCACAGTGAACACATAGCTCTGTGCGCCCTGGGTAATGATGGCTTGCTCCGGGACCAGCAAGGCCGCCCGCTGCGCCAGTTGCACGGTGATCCGCAAAAACTGCCCGGGTAACATGCGATCACCGGGGTTGTTGAGCCGGGCCCGCGCGGTGAGGCTGCGGCTATTGCTGTTCACCCGTGAGTCCAGATGCGTAATCGCCCCCTGAAACGCCGTATCCGGGAACGCATCATTGCTGGCTGACACCGACTGCCCCACAGACAACCTTGCCAGATAGCGTTCTGGCACCTGAAAGTCCACTTCGATATGGCCCAGATTATCCAGGGTGGTAATGGCATCACCGGTCTGCAGGTAGGCGCCGCCATCCACCTGACGCAGGCCGACGACCCCGGCGAACGGCGCGCGGATGCTGTGATCATTCAGATTGGCCCTGGCCGCATCACGATCGGCGCGGGCCGAATCCAGAGCGGTGCGAAAGGTATCCACTTCGGATTCAGAGATGGCACGCCGTTCCACCAGTTGCTGGCCCCGGCGAAAATCATCCTGGGCCCGCTGGAACTCGGCTTCACTGCGTGCCAGCGTCGCGCGGGCATTGCGATCATCCAGTGACACCAGCAGCTGGCCACGTTTGACTTGCTGCCCTTGCTGGAAGTGGATTTCGGCCACCCGGCCGGGCACTTCCGCCAATACCACGACGGCCTGGGCGGCCCGGGAGGTGCCCACCGCTTCCACCTGATCCACCAGATCCCGTTCAATGCTGGGCGCCAGGTTAACGGCAGTGGGTGGACGCTGTCCGCGTTGCGCCTGCTGCGGTGTCAGCATCCACCAGGCTGCAGCCACCATCGCGACCAGCAACGCTCCCACCGTAATGATCCGCCCCATTGAATTCTCCGTCTCGTGATCGTCAGCCCAGTGAGTCTAGACCGCCATTATGCAAGGAATATGTAGATATGGCGTTAGCATGACAGGGAAAAGTGAAGATAATTCAATTTCTCTACCCAGCGGCGCTGCTACAGGAAATGGGTGAGGCAAGGGCAACCTACCTTAATCCTTTTGGTTAATGGCTGATTCCGGTTCTCTCGGCTAGGGTGTAACGGTTTATTTTCATGTCCACACAGCAACCTCTTTTCTTCAGGAGTGAAGACCTCATGCAACGATGGATTGTTGCCCTGCTATGCCTGCCCGCTATGGCAATGGCCGCCCCTCCCTTTGAACGTGGAGGCCTTGGCCTTAACCCGGATACCCTGGACAAGCACCGGATCGTGCTTGAGCAGGGGCTGCCTGATGCCACACTGGACCAGCGCGCAAGCCCGGAAATCACCACCCTGGATTTCAATACCCTGCTGCGTATGCAGGTCATCAGCCACATGGAAATTCAGGTGGGCATCAACGCCTATCGCTATCAGAAGTTCAAATCCGAAAACGACAATGGCGATCTGGACGGGCTGGGCGACAGCTCCATTGGCGCCAAGTTTGCCCTGTATCGGGGTGAGGTCTTTCGCGCTGCCCTGCTGGCCGGCATGCTGATGGATACCTCCAGCGACAGTTTCAAGGAAGAAGAGGATGGCAGCTTTGCCGCCATCAGTGGTGGCTGGTGGCTGGATGATCGACACCAGCTACAACTCAGTGTGCGCTTCGAAGATGACGGCAGTGAATCCACCACCACCGTGGTGCCCTCCTGGCATGCCCGGCTCAATGATCAGTGGGCCGTGTTTCTGGATGCCGGCTTCACCCAGAACCAGGACGACGGCGATGACAACAACCGCGCCGGTGGGGGAGTGACCTGGATGATGACACCCCAAATTCAGTTCGACCTCTACGGACGCGGCGCGCTGGATTCAGACAGTGTGGATAACGAAGCGGGCCTGGGTGTTGCGGTAGCGTTCTAGGGCCAGCACCAGAATCTGTCCTGACCCGCTGATGACGGGTCAGGCTTTCAGCCTCACCACATCATCGGCCAGATCATCCGCCAATGCCTGTAGCGCCCGACGATCGCCTGAGCGTTGCGCATAGGCACGCAGGCCCATAATGGAACATTGCAGCCATCGCGCCAAACGCTCCGGCTGATAGCGTTCGCCACCACCGCGCGCCAATTCCTTGCCTTCCAGCGCTTGCTGAAACGCCTGCCGGAACAGTCCTTCCATCCCTGCCAGGCTATCCTCGATTTGCTGTTGCAGGGTATCGCTTTCCCCGGTTTCCAGCAGGCCTTTCACCAGCATGCAGGCACATGAAGGCAGCTTGTCACGGTTCAGCTTGCCCATCTCTCTGACATAGCTTGCCAGCCCGTCGATTACACCGTTTTCCGATGAAACCCGGCGGGAAAACTCACCGGCCATGCCACTGGCATACAGTGACAATGCCTCACCATAGAGCGCTTCCTTACTCCCAAAAGCGGCATAGATGCTACCTGGGCGCATATCAAGCACCAGCTCCAGGTCTTTCATGGAAGTAGCGTGATAGCCCCTCTCCCAGAACAGAGCCATGGCTTTTTCCAGACACTCCTGTCGGTCGTAGCGCATCGGTCTTGGCAACGCCTTTCCCTCCTCAGGTAACCCGGTGATATGCGATTGCGGGTATTTTACTCCATTTTTGAGTATTCACTCAAAAAAAGGTTGAGATTGCACACAGAGATGTTAGGGTTCTCCCAATATTGAGCAATCGCTCAAAAACTTTTCTTCACTGAGGAGTCTCCCCCATGACAGACTTTCAATTGCATACCGAAGACACTGCCCCTGACGCCAGCCATTCCCTTCTGAAGGCTTCACAGCAAAGTTTTGGCATGATCCCGAACCTGCATGCGGTCATGGCGGAAGCGCCGGGATTGTTGGAGGGCTATCAGAAACTGCATTCCCTGTTTCTTGAAACCAGTTTTACCGATGAGGAAATTACTGTGGTGTGGCAGACCATCAATGTGGAACATGCCTGCCACTACTGTGTTCCTGCCCATACCGGGATCGCCAAATCCATGAAGGTAGATGACAACATCACCAATGCGTTGCGTGACAAAACACCTCTGCCAACCGACAAACTGGAAGCACTGCGTGACTTTACTCTTTCTGTGGTTAGGGAGCGGGGTGAGGTCAACCAGGCGGCGGTAGACGCCTTTCTTCAGGCAGGCTATGAGAAACGCCATATCCTCGAGATCATTCTCGGCCTGGCGCAGAAGGTGATGAGCAATTACACCAACCACCTGGCCAACACGCCGGTTGATGAGCCCTTCAAGAAATTCGCATGGAATGAGGCATAAAACCGCCTCGTAGCAGCTTTACCTGTTTCCGGCCTTGGCCGGAAACAGGCGTGCTACTGTGCAGGAATCATCACGGAACTTTGGCAATGATCTCGCTGTGCCATACCCCTCCCGGCATGGCGATCTGACCATAATTCTGATCCCCGAACCCAAGGCTGCCAATCAGCGGATCCAGGTGATCCGGCGCCCCCTGTCCAAAATCAGCGCTCTGACCAATATACAATTCATTGGCAATGGTCAGACTGGGCAGATTGTCGGCGGTTTCATTCTCGGATCGCACCGTGATACTGCCGTTACCCCAGCCCAGACTCCCGGTCACGTTGTAGAGCTGGAAGGCTGACTGCGGGCTGGACACTTCCGCGAGGGTGAAGTGGGATGAACCGTCCAGATTCATGAAAGCATCAAAGCCCAGGGCTTCTGAACCTTCCGCAATGGTGGGATAGAGCACAAAGCGGAATTGGTTGGCAGACAGGTTAAGATCCCACAGCGCAATCTTGGCAATATTACTGCCCAGATTCGACGGACTGCCTGCCCCCAGCAAGCCGCGCACCTGGTAGCGGGAAAGCACATTGGTGCCCAACATCATGCCAGATCGCAGGCCCGGAAAGGTGGGATCGGTTTGCCCCAACAGAAAGTAGAAGTCGTCCGCATTCCACAGCACATCCACGTTCATCAAGCCAATCGCCACATCCGCACCGATATCGGCAAACAGAAAATGGGAATTGCTGGCCCAGCCGGCAGCGGCATTGTCACGGGTGGTGGCATCACTGCTGGTGGCCGCCGCCCAATAACCCGGTGACTGCACCATCACCGCCGCATCCAGCCGCAAGCCTTCTGGTTCCATAAAAGGACCACCGGGATACACGAGAATGTCTGACTCCAGCAGGCCCATGGTGAGGATCACGCTCCAGTCGTAGGCCGTAGCGCTGTCCACATTGGCCAGGCTGTCCACGGCGATACTCTCGCTGTAGGCACGCAGATAGCTATCCCGCACCAGGATGGCAAACGCAGATTGGCCATCATCCGCACGGGTGTCATAAAAATCGGAGGCGCCACAGGTCAAACCCGTTACGCCGAAGCACAACCCGCCAGTACCGGCATCGTCCTGGAGCACATCCAGTGCCAGGTTCATTTTCAACATGGGCCCGCTACCCGTTCCCAGGTGTCGCCAGTCACGGAACTGCAGCTGGGTGTCATTGCCACCGGCATGGCCCAGGTTGAGAATAAAGTCACTGTCGAAGCCCCATTGGGTCAGCACATTCAGCCCCTGGGTCCGTGGAGTGAGTGCATTCACCCCAACCCCGCCGGGATCGACCCGCACCAGGGTGTCAGTGAGCCCCCCGATCCAGCCGGCATGCATCATGGGTACACGGCCCGTCATGTCAGACGGGCCACGCAACGCAGTCTCGAAACTGGTTGCCGGGTTATCGTTGTACATCAGATCAAACTGGAGAATGGATTCGGTAAAGTCCGAGGCCACCTTGATACCGTTACTGTCGATAGCCACGGTGCCCACCCCCGCGGTGTGACCATTGGCGGCCCCGGTGGTGAAACGGTTGGTAAACTCCAGATTGCCAAAACTCATTTCCGCATTGCCAGGGTTACCCTGTCGATACACCCAGTCCCCGGTGAGATCGAAATCCAGGCGTGCCTTGTTACCGTCGTTATCAAAGATACCGCGATTGGCATAGTTGAGAGCCCCCTGAGAATAGAAGGCGGCCTGCCCCATAGAGGGGGACACATTGGTGGGCGTGGTGACCTGCATGCCTCCCATCACGAAACGGCTTGGCCCCCACTGGTACTGCATTGACAACATGGGGTCAGTGCCATCATGTCCCACATCCATCACCAGATTGGCTGACAGATCGGTACCGTTCCCTTCCAGGGTTACATTAGTGAGTTGGGTCAATGCCTGCTGAGCCGTCCCGGCATCCGTCTCCCAGGTCATTTCCTGCGCGGACATGCCTGTCGAACTGGTGAGATTGACGGTGATACCATCGCGACCATTCACCTGGGACAAACCGGCATCATCCATGGGAGTAAGCGCGATAGCCGCGCCAGGCAGGGCGATTAACAGATAAAGCGTTTTAGAAGCCATAGATCAATGTGCTCCCGTCAAACCGTACCTGCATGTTGGCATTGGGACCGCTGCTGTCACTGATCCGGAAGGCATTGGCCACGCCCTGGGTCTGATCGCGCATGAAACCATAATCTGCGACGGCATCAGGACGGTTTGGGTTACTGCCATCACTGTAGGTCGCTGAGGGATTGTTGGTCTCCACGACCATGGCACCAATATTCAGAAAGGTTTGCATGTCCTGATACTGCCCCGGCCCTTTGGAGGAGGGATAACGCATTTCAATGGCGGCAAGCCCTCTGGGATTGCAGGTGCCGGCAATCATGCAACTGCCATCAGCGCGCTTGAAACGATCCTCGTCGTAATAGGCGGTATTCGTGGTGGGCAGACTTACCCCTTCCAGGCGGATGTCTGTCAGGTTCAGATAGCCATAGAACTGCTTCATCACCAGCCAGTTACGTTCCTTGTCCACGAACTCCATGCCGAGCCGGCACGGGCTGTAGCCAGCTCCATTAGGTTCACACATTGACAAGCGCACATGCTCGTTATCTTTTACCTGAACATTGTTGTGCATTTTGACAGTCAGCTGGATGGCGTTCTGACCGGTTACCGATTCCATTTCTGCGTCGTTCAGAGGCTCAAGACTGCCTGCCTGTGCCAGGCTGACAACCAGGGCTGTCAACAGCGCTATGTACTTGCTCGTTATTCTTGTCACGTGACCTCCTCCCTCAACAGAAGGTGCTACTGCCGTAGCAGTTTTGCGCGCGATTTAGATCGAATTCAGGATGATTAATTAAATATCCAGGGGCAGCCAAAAGGTCGATTACTGCATCCACGCCAAGCAGACCCAAGTTTGCATTATCGTTATATACATCGACCAGTCTTGCACTGGGAGCATTCATCCACCACCCAGTATTGGCAGGAACAGCATAGCCACTGTCACACCTTGCTGTTGCCATATCATTCGTTGCACAAGCATCAAATGCCGTTCCGAATGATCCTTCATCAATAAAATCCTGAGTCGGTGACTGTTTTGAGTATCTAGGATAGGCAACCGGTTCACGTTGAAATGAAAGAAAGAAATCACTCGTGTTATCAAAAGCCAAACCATGGATACTTCTGGCATCAGTATTCAATGATGCATAAACGTCGTTCAGCCCGATTGCTTCCATTACTGCAACCAGCCCATCCCCTGTTAGCAGAAGTTCAGCAGATCGTAGTCCCAAGGTCTGCATTCTCGTCCCGGCAATATCCACAAAAACCGATTCCGACTGTGAAGTTCCGCATAAGTCGTTATTCGTCGCGGTTCTCCCAGTACACCCCCAAGCATCCAGACCTATTGGTAGCCCAGCGCAGCCACCCAATATGTCAAAACCCACACAGACATCAGCAATAACCCGCATTGTCAGAGAAAGATCCGTACCCAGAAACCCGCTGACGGAATTCAGGCCAGAATGGCATCCAACGACGCCGGTCCCCGTTGAAGAGGATGGGTTACAAGAAGATCCAAACCCTGTGTTTTCTTCATTGACCACACCTTGATAGTAGCGTCGTCCTGTTGCCATGAAACCATCTACACTGGCAGCACCAATCTTGATGCCCACTACTTCACGCATGGTTCTCATATCATCGTTTTTGATGGCAAATTCCATGTAAGGTCGGTCAAGAACCACCGGGCTTTGGGGGTCGCCAGGCTGGAACCCATCCCTGCCCATCATGCTCACATAATCAATATCAATATCGCAGCCGGCATGGCCGGACAGCAAATCGTTCACACCGCCGCAGCCTAGCTGTAGCTTTGACATATTGAGATTGAGCTGCATTTCACCGTCCATACCAACCCGGTAAAAATTGAACGGCGTGGAATAGGCATTGGGGTTCGCCAGCTCATCACCTTCAACCATATCCGCCACAAAGAGTCCCTGACCGGAAACCCCTCTGAGTTCATCCTCTTTCAATTCCACCAACCCAGGTTGATTGAAAGCGTTCACTCCGGAACAAGATAGCAACAGCAATGCGATAGTTATTATTGTTCTTTTACTCATAGTCTTACCCTTACGGGCCTCCTGCTCCGTAACTGGTAAATTTCATATAATTCATCTGCAACCCTTCAATACGGGAGTCCCCTATATTGACCACATCAGTACGGATAACCGGTATGCCTCTGGGTACTGGTTCGTCACAAGTAAATGCCCCAAACGGTCCACAGCTATACTCCCTGTTTTCTGTGTAAGGTCTGCTTGCTACATCAAAGGTTGTCGATGGATCCTCCTTGTTGTTTACGTAAACGTGGTCAGCACCTGCATCAACGGAATAGCTTCCTCCATAACCACAACGGTAGGGATTTCCGCTGGTTGCGGTACAGCTATCTGAACGAGCGTAGTAACGTCCATTTGCGTTATATGAGTCTTCATACAGGTCACCTAACCCGTTATCGCGGTTTGATGTGATGCCACGCGGACTAAACCCATCTGAAGTACACCCTTGCCCTCCGGGGCACGTGTATTGACTATTCCCAGGGCGCACATCAACCGCCGTTAACATGTACGCAAAAGCATCAAAGTCATCACAGTTGGTGCACTTTCGGAAGAAGATCCCGTCAGAGGTACTGTTGTAGGTGTTGCGATCAGGATGGGATGCGGGAGATGCCGATCCCACACCATGCATGTCCGGACAACCGATGCCACGGCAGGTTGTCCAGTCGCCCCAGCGGGAATAACCATGGGTGGTGTTGTATTGCGCCAGCCATTCCTGGGCACCGAGAAGCCATCGTAAAGACTGACGCCATACTGGTTGACAACATGCTGTTCGTAGTCAGCAACATTGGGGCTGTTGATATTGTGCAGATAGGCTAGCCGTGCAGTGATATACCCAGCTACACCGTTTTCATAGTTGGTTCCGTCCAACACATAACTGCCACGAACAAGATCTTCATCCACCGCAAAGCTGTAAAAATGCCTTTGTGCATTGTTGAGCGGATCATACGGGCTGGAAGAGGGGTCACGTAGAAACGGAATTTCCATAATGAAATTCCCGTCTTGCTGGGGCACGGCGTCTAACGTGAGCGCTTGATAGAAGGCCTGCCCTAGTGCGATAAAGGCTTCTACGTTCTTTAAGTGCAGACCTTCGTTTTCATCAAAAATCACCGGTACACCGATTTCATCACTGGATGATCTGGCGTCCTGCCCGGCAGAGAAACGAAAGTCACCACGCAGATGACTGTGGTACATGATGGCAAAGGTTTCGTTTCCCGGTTGGGTGTGCTGGAACATCCGGAAGATTGAGCCCGCCGCATTGCCCTGAATCAGGGTCTGGCTTTTCAGAAATTCCCCTGCGCCCACCGCCAGATTTTCGTTCGCACCGGTTCGGCCCGCTTCGATCTCCCCCATGAACGCAAAGTTGTAATAAGGCTGATTAGTGGGTGCCAAATACTCGTAGACGGTTTTGTCAGGGCTACCGGCTACTTCGTTGAGTGGATCGCCCTCATAGGAATAACCAAAAGGCGAAAAGGCGCGAAGGACATAGGGGTTGTCATAGGGAGCAAAATTGGTGATTTGTCCGCCTAGCGGGCAAGCCAGTCCACCTGCGGTACATGGGGTGCCAAAACTGTTGCCTGACTGATCCCAGTGGAAGCCCTGGTTGCCGGCCGCCCCACCGGCTCCTTCGCCGATGGCGGTGATGCTCAACCCATACCAGCGCATATCCGCCCGCTGGAAGGTACTGGCACCCACCGGGTCAGAGCCCATCTGTTCGTAATAACTGGTGGGCTTGGTGAGCCAGCGGAAGTCTTCAAAGCCAAGGGCGATACCCGCACCACTGACATCAGCCATGGCCGAGTCCTCCATTGGCTCCATTGCAGCATGGCTATCCATGGCTATCAGGAGGCCACCGAGCATGACTGTTCGTGCCAGGTAACGGATGTTGTGTGTGCGGTGATGCAGCAAGGTCATCCCGCGTCTCCCCTATACGTTTTATTTATTCTTATTTTCTATCTGTAAACAACCGTTCACAGATGGTGACTATCGCATTGAATAAATTGCAATGAGGTCATTGGTCACACAACGATCAATAATCAACAGTTTGTATACGCATTTATATGTTATTGATTTAAAAGGTGACCAGTGAGTCACATCCCGACGAACGGTAAATTCGTCTTTGACATTGCATCAATAACGTTGAAATCCGGATGCGCGTTATTTGGCGCAAAGGCGGGTATTCGTATCCACAGGAAGCAGCGATGGGGTTTCTTCGTCAGGACTCAGGTATCCAGCGTCTGGCCTGCTATTTACCGATGCAGAAGGAGGAGAAGATGCGGCCGAGCAGGTCGTCGGCGGTGAAGGCGCCGGTGATTTCTTCCAGGGCTTTCTGGGCGGCGCGCAGGTCCTCGGCGAGGAGTTCGCCGGCGGCGTGACTGTGCAGCTGGGCCTTGCCGTTGTCGAGGGCTTCGAGGGCCTGTTCCAGGGCCGTGATATGGCGGCGGCGGGCGGAGAAGCGGCTCTGCCCTTCGCCCTGGTACCCAGCCACGGCTTTCAGGTGGGCGCGCAGGTCAGACAGCCCTTCCCCGGTGGAGGCTGACAATATATAGGTGCCGTCCTTTGCGGCACCGGGGGACAGACCGGACAGGTCAGCCTTGTTGAGGATCACGGTGACGGGCAAATCCAGGTTTTCCAGCTGCTGTTGACTCTGTGGTAGTAAGCTGTGGATATCTTGTGCATTGATATCGCTTTCCCGGGAATCCACCATCACCAGTAGCCGGTCGGCTTTTTTCATTTCTGCATAGGCGCGGCGGATGCCTTCCTGCTCCACCACGTCACCACTTTCCCGCAGGCCAGCCGTATCGATCAGGTTGAGCGGCATGCCGTCCAGCTGGATGGCCTCGCGCAGCACGTCGCGGGTGGTGCCAGCGATATCCGTGACAATGGCGGCGTCAAATCCAGCCAGGGCATTCATCAGGGAGGACTTGCCGGCATTGGGTTTACCGGCGATCACCAGGGTCATGCCCTCGCGAACCAGCCGGCCCTGACGAGCTTCATCCAGTACCCGTTCGGCCTGTTGATAAACCCCGTTCAAATCACTGGCCACCTTGCCATCGGAGAGAAAATCGATTTCCTCTTCCGGGAAGTCGATGGCCGCTTCCACATAGATACGCAGGCCGATCAGTGCTTCCACCAGCTGATTCACTTCGTTGGAGAAGGCCCCTTGCAGGGAATGGAGGGCCGCACGGGCGGAGGCTCCGGTGCCGGCATCGATCAGGTCGGCAATGGCTTCCGCCTGGGTCAGGTCCATCTTGTCGTTGAGAAAGGCCCGCTGGGAGAATTCACCGGCCCGGGCCTGCCGTGCTCCGGCATCAATGCAGGCCTTGACCAGCAGATCGAGGATCACCGGTCCACCGTGCCCCTGTAGCTCCACCACCTCTTCGCCAGTGAAGGAGTTGGGCGCCGGGAAATAGATCGCCAGCCCCTCGTCGATCACCTCCGCGGCGGCATCCCGGAAGCGGGCGAAATGGGCCATACGCGGGGTCAGCTCACGATCACCGCAAATCGCTTTTGCGATGGCCAGAGCCTGGGGCCCGGACAAACGCACCACCCCCACTCCACCCCGGCCCGGGGCAGTAGCAATGGCAACAATGGTGTCTTGGCTAGTATTGGACATGGCGAAATTATAGGGACGAGGCAACCCAGGATGCCAGCAAACAAAAAGCCGGTCAGGGACCGGCTTTTCGTCGAGCGTCAGGTATCAGGCGTCCTGCGTATCATCAGCCCTTCTCGATGTTCCGGGTAATCACCCACTGCTGGGCAATGGACAGGATGTTGTTGGTCAGCCAGTAGAGCACCAGACCGGCCGGGAACCACAGCATGAATACCGAGAAGACCACCGGCATCCACTTCATGACCTGGGCCTGCATGGGATCAGCAGGGGTCGGGTTGAGGCGCGTCTGCAGGAACATGGACGCCCCCATCAGAATCGGCAGCACGAAGTACGGGTCCATCACCGACAGGTCGTTGATCCACAGGAAGAAGGGCGCCTGGCGCAATTCCACTGATTCCAGCAGAACATAGTACAGGGCAATGAATACCGGCATCTGTACCAGCATGGGCAGACAACCGCCCAGCGGATTGATCTTCTCCCGCTGGAACAGTTTCATGGTTTCCATCTGCGCTTTCTGGCGATCGTTCTTGTGCTGCTCCTTGATGCGCTGCATCTCGGGAGCCACCTTGCGCATTTTCGCCATGGAACGGTAGCTGGTGGCACTGAGCTTGAAGAAGATGGCCTTGATGATGAAGGTCAGCAGGATAATGGCCACACCCCAGTTACCCACACCAAAGCCCACATCGATATCCATGCCAAACACGGATACCTCGCCACTCTGCAGGAATACCAGCAGGGCAAAGATCGGCTGGGAGATGAACCATAACCAACCGTAGTCCACGGTCATGTTAAGGCCATCACTGATCGCACCCAGATGATCCTGCTGCTTGGGCCCGGCATAGAACTCGGCATACAGGGCTTTTTCTTCACCGGGCTCCACCGTCATGGTGGGGGACACAAAGCGAAGCAGGTATTGATCACGCTTGGGCAGGTAAACACTGGAGTAATGATTGCGCTGCTGGGGATCCGGGATCCAGGCAGAGACAAAATAATGCTGCACCATGGCAAGCCAGCCACCGGTGACCGTCAGGTTGAGCGGGTCTTCCTGCATGTCATCGAAGTCGAGCTTGTTATAAGGCTTCTCGCTGTCCCAGTACGCCGCACCAAGGTAGGTGGGCATGGGGACAAAGCCGCCCTTGGCGGTACCCGGGTCCTCACCGCCATCACGCTTGATCTGGCCATACAGGGCGCCGCTCCAGGGCTGCGCCCCCTGGTTGCGCACCACATGGCTGACACGCACCAGATAACTGCCTTTTTCAAAGGTGTAGCGCTTGATGATCTGCGCCCCGTTATCCTGGGTCAGGGTCAGATCCACGTTCAGTTCCTGTGCCCCGTCGCGCAGCTGATAGCGGGTCTGTTCGGCAGACCACTGCGGGCGGCCCTTGCTGGAATCGGTACCGTTCTTGCCCACCAGACCGCTTTGCGCCACATAGGTGCTGGCATTGGTTTGCTGCATCAACACAAAAGGCTGATCCGGCGTATCCACATGGTTCGGGTATTCAGGCAGCGAAAGGCGAACAATGTCGCCACCGCGCGGATCAATTTCCACACGCAGCACATCGGTGCTGACTTCAATCTTGGCAGAAGAAGGCTCTGCATCTGCCGTCGGGGCGGCCTCGCTCAGGGGGGCCTGTGCCGTGTCCTGAGGGGCATTGGGCACGGTACTGTCTTCAGACTGCGGTGCAGGAAGATCATCGCCGGGCAGGCTATTGGCCTCGGCCACTTCCTCTACCGGAGTGGGGGTGGCGGGGTTGGCATAGTCCTGCTGCCAGGCCTGAATCATCAGGTAGGAGACGACGGCAATGCCGGTGATCACGAGAGCGCGCTGGATTTCCATAAATGGCTTGTCAGTGGCGTGAAAAACGGGCCGCAGTTTCTCAAGCTTGCCGACACTTAGCAAGCAGCTTGTCGAATAGTTGACCAAGTTGGAGGGTCACCTGGGCAGGATCCGGGTGATCCACCCGTCCGCGTACCAACAAAATGATGTCCAGGCCGGCCAGCGCGTCCTGTCGCAGCCGGAACTGTTCACGGGCACGTCGCTTGACACAACCCCGGTCAACAGCACGTTTTGCGCGCTTGCGGCCAATCACCAGGCCCAGGCGTGGGCAGGGTTGATCGCTGGGTGTTGCCAATAGCAGGAACACCGCATTGCCCACCTTCCATTTGGGGTGGTCAAAGACGGTTTGATATTGGGAACCGGTAAGAAGTCGGTGTTGGCGGGTAAAGGCCAGAGAGCCGGGCACTGTTACCTCTGCCGGAGGGACGGAAAAACGGTTGGCTTAGGCAGCCAACCGCTTGCGACCCTTGGCACGACGAGCGGCCAGAACCTTGCGACCGTTCTTGGTGGCCATGCGGGCACGGAAACCGTGGGCGCGCTTGCGCTTGAGTACGCTGGGCTGGAATGTACGTTTCATGTTCGCTTACCTGTGCTAGTAACAGCATTTCAGAAGGGCGGCAAGTCTATGGAATAGGCCGGTCAGTGTCAATGGGTAATCGCGCTACAGTCCCAGCAAATCAGCATGGTTGTTGGGCTATCACAACATGTTGTGGTTGGCAGGGCTGGCAAACGGAATGATGGGAATCGGGCTCTCTTATTTTGTCGCAGCGGCCTCCGTTCCTGGTCCGTTATGGAGGTGTTTCAGGAATTTCACCGCTGCACAGCCTTTTTGAAACGGTCACTGTTAATAGAATTAAATTATTTAAGTATTTATTGATTGTATTAGTAATTATAAGGGACGCCGTTTTCTGTGGATAAGCATGCTTTCCTTATATTTTTCAATGGCCTGCATGGTTAACAACTTGCGTAGAACCGTGTGTGTGAACTGGGGGGGAGACGGGGACGGGCTGTCATTAAATGTGGGTATAACTCATCCACGCAGTTTTCCACCGGGTTGTCCCTGCGCCCCTGCACAGGGTTATGGGCCTAGTTATCCACAGCATGATCGAAGAAAAAAAAGCCCTGGAGCCTGTGGATAGGTGTGTGATTGTGAGGGTAGAATGGCTGGCTCGATTGAGGGGTTTGCCCTCGTTTTCATTTCTTTATGAGCAAGGCGGTTTTGTGTCTGAAGAGCTCTGGCAACGCTGTCTGACGCGGCTCGAGGATGAGTTGCCGTCGCAGCAGTACAATATGTGGATTCGTCCCCTGCAGGTGGCGGCTTCCGCAGATGGCGCAGAGCTGACCCTGTTTGCCCCCAATCGCTTTGTGGTGGACTGGGTACGAGACAAGTACCTGGAGCGCATTGGCGAAGTGCTGGGGGAAATGCAGACCGGCGCTCTCCCCCATCTGCGCCTGGAAGTGGGGTCCAGCCGTGCGCCTGCGCCCCCCCCTGTGCCAGCCCCGCAGCCCGCGAATAATAGCGCGGTTACGCCTGCCGGGCCGATACGTACCCCGGAACCTGCCGACAACCGTCCTCAGGTGCCACAGGGCGAGATCGGCGGTGCACGCAAGCATCGCAGTAATCTGAATACCGGTTTTACCTTTGCTACCTTCGTTGAGGGCAAGTCCAACCGTATGGCGGCCGCAGCGGCCCAGCAAGTGGCCGAGAACCCGGCCAGCCATGGCTATAACCCCTTGTTGCTCTACGGCGGTGTAGGCCTTGGCAAGACCCACCTGATGCATGCCGTGGGTAACGAGCTGATTCGTCGTAACCCCAATGCCAAGGTAGTCTACCTGCACAGTGAGCGCTTTGTGGCAGACATGATTTCTGCCCTGCGTAACAAGACCATCAATGAGTTCAAGCGTTTCTACCGCAGCGTGGACGCCTTGTTGATTGATGATATTCAGTTTTTTGCAGGCAAGGAGCAGTCGCAGGAAGAGTTCTTCCATACCTTTAATGCGCTGCTTGAGAATGGTCAGCAGATCATCCTGACCTGTGACAAGTTCCCCAAGGAAGTGGATGGGCTTGAGGAGCGTCTGAAAAGCCGGTTTGGCTGGGGGCTGTCCCAGCCCATGGAACCGCCGGAGCTGGAAACCCGGGTAGCGATCCTGAAGAAGAAGGCTGAGGAAGCGAAAGTCGATCTGCCCAATGATGCAGCCTTCTTTATTGCCCAGCGTATCCGGTCTAATGTACGGGAACTGGAGGGGGCGCTACGGCGGGTTATTGCCCATGTGCGTTTCACCGGGGCCCAGATTGATATCGGCCTGATCAAGGAAGCGCTCAAGGATCTGATCGCGCTGCAGGCTCGGCAGATCAGTATCGACAATATTCAGCGCATTGTTGCGGAATACTACAAGATCAAGATCAACGACCTGCTGTCGCCACGTCGGACCCGCTCGGTGGCGCGGCCCCGACAGGTGGCCATGGCGCTGTCCAAGGAATTGACCAGTCATTCGCTTCCTGAGATTGGCGAGAATTTTGGTGGCCGGGATCACACCACGGTGTTGCATGCCTGCCGCAAGGTGTTGGAACTGCGAGAATCCAACCCGGAAATCGAAGAAGATTATCAGAACCTGTTGCGGACACTGACGTCCTGAGCAGGGTAAAAAAATGGAAGGGTAAGCCCTGATAACCAGAACGGGAAAGCGCGATGAAATTCTCAATCAATAGAGAACAGCTCCTCAAGCCCTTGCAGCAGGTGGCGGCTGTGGTGGAAAAGCGGCAAACCCTGCCGGTGCTGTCCAACGTCCTGCTGGAAGTCGGGGACGGCCAGCTTTCCATGACTGGCACCGACCTGGAGCTGGAGCTGGTGGCCCGGTTGCCACTGGAAGGTGAACTGCAGCCAGGCGAAACCACTGTGCCGGCCCGAAAGCTGGTCGACATTGCCAAGAGCCTGCCGGCGGAAGCGGAGATCCGGTTTGAAGTCGATGGCGAGCGTATGCTGGTGCGTTCCGGACGCAGCCGTTTTACCCTGTCTACCCTGCCAGCGTCCGAGTTTCCCAGTCAGGATGAGGATGCCACTGGCTCCACCCTGGATATCCAGCCTGGTGTGCTGCGCAGCCTGATCGATCGCACTGCCTTTTCCATGGCTCAGCAGGATGTGCGTTACTACCTGAACGGTATGCTGTTCGAGCTGAAGCCGGGTCGCCTGCGTGCGGTAGCCACTGACGGTCACCGTCTCGCGCTGTGTGACGCGGAACTGGAAGCACCGGTGGAGGAAGCCTCTGTGATTCTGCCCCGCAAGGGTGTCATGGAGTTGTCCCGTATTCTCGGCGACGCTGGCGAACAGGCCCGCCTGACCATCGGCCGCAACCATGTGCGGATTGTGGTCGGGGCGATCACGTTCACCTCCAAGCTGGTGGATGGCAAGTTCCCGGAATACGACCGTGTGATCCCCAAGGAAGGCACGCGTCATGTGATTGCCGATCGCGAGACACTGCGCCAGGCTCTCGCCCGGGTGGCTATCCTTTCCAATGAGAAATACCGTGGCGTGCGGGTGCAGTTGTCGGAAGGCAGCCTGCGTATCGTGGCCAACAACCCGGAACAGGAAGAAGCGGAAGAAGAGGTGTCCGTGGACTTCAACGGCCAACCCCTGGAAATCGGCTTCAATGTGAGCTACTTGCTGGACGTGCTTAACACCATGAATGGCACCCAGGCGGAGCTGGAAATGGGCGACAGCAACAGCAGTGCCCTGGTGTTTGATCCGGAAAGCAAGGCGGCCCTCTACGTGGTCATGCCCATGCGCCTCTGATCAGTCCACATCAGATCCAGCAAAAGGCCCGGCTATATGCCGGGTTTTTTGTGGCTGCTCTGCGGGGGCAGAGACGCTTCATGCAGAATCGAGCTTATCCTTAGAGGGGCTCTTTGCCTGCCTCTGTTTTCCTCAATTTCATGATCCATTTCTAATGGCTACGAGCTACGAGAAGCTAGCTTTTCCACCTGTGGATAGTTTTGTGGGTAAGGTGTGTGCGGGTGTGGGTGGTTAGCCTGTGGTTAAAGGCGGGCAGCGCCTTTGCTCCTGCGATACAATCTGTGGATGAAATCACTTGCCTGTACCGCTGCCCATAGGATCCCGGGTTTATGCTGACTCGTCTCCAGCTTGGGGATTTTCGTAATTACCGTCATGCCGACCTGTCCCTGTCCCCTTCCCTGAATGTCATCCTGGGTGATAATGGGAGCGGGAAGACCAGTCTGCTTGAGGCTGTGTACTTTATTGGTAGTGGTGGTCGATCCTTCCGTGGCGGGCGGCTTTCCCGTTTGGTGCGTGATGGGGCTGATGCGGCCACGCTCTACGCCGAGGTGGATGCGGGTGAGCAGCGTCACCGTTTGGGTGTCAGGCGTACACCTGGAGGCATTGACGCTCTGAAGCTCGATGGCCAGACACCCAAGGCACTCAGTGAAGTGGCTGCCCTCCTCCCAGTGCTTGCGCTTCATCCTGCCTCGGTTGACCTTGTTTTCGGCAGTTCATCCCTTCGGCGTCGCTTTATGGACTGGGGAATGTTCCACGTGGAACATCAGTTCATGCCCCTCTGGCGCCATGCCTCCGCGGCATTAAAGCAACGTAATGCCCTGTTGCGCTCAGGGGTCATAAACCCACGAGAATTGGGCTTTTGGGACCAGCAACTGGCTGAGAGTTCTGATAGAATCGAAGGGTTACGCAGAGCATATCTGGCTGCCTTGCAGGACGGTTTGAACCAGGTGATGGCAGTGCTATCCCCGGAGCTGAAGGTCCGAATACAGCTACAGACCGGGCTGCAAAAAGATGAAACCACGCTGGATGCCTTACAGCGTTTGCGCCAGGATGATTGCCGTCGAGGATTTAGTCAGGCCGGTTTTCACCGGAGTGATATCCGGATCATGGTTGGCGGCGTGGTGGCGCGGGATCGGGTTTCCCGCGGCCAGGCCAAGTTGATGGCCTACAGCCTGATGTTGGCGCAACTGCCTCTGATCAGTAACGCGGGCAAGGTGTGTACCCTGCTTGTGGATGATCTGGCCGCAGAGCTGGACGAGGAACATCGGAACCGATTGCTTGGCTACCTTGCCGGCACAGGACACCAAACATTGATTACCGCCCTGGATGAACCCGCTTGGGCGGCAGTGGTGAATGACAACAACGCACTACAGACGGTGGAAAGCAGAATGTTCCACGTGGAACATGGCCGCTTGCGGCAGCTGACGCCAACCGGGAGTGAATAAGGATAGAGCATGGCGGAGAAAAATTACGATTCATCCAGCATTAAGGTGCTGAAAGGGTTGGATGCCGTTCGCAAACGCCCCGGCATGTACATCGGTGACACGGATGACGGTACCGGCCTGCACCACATGGTGTTTGAGGTAGTCGATAACTCCATTGATGAGGCGCTGGCGGGCTTCTGTTCCGAGATCAAGGTGGTTATCCACCCGGATGAGTCCGTTTCCATTCAGGATAATGGCCGTGGGATTCCGACAGATATCCATGAGGAAGAAGGTGTTTCCGCCGCTGAGGTGATTCTGACCGTTCTCCACGCTGGCGGTAAGTTCGACGACAATACCTATAAGGTATCCGGTGGTCTCCATGGTGTGGGGGTGTCTGTGGTGAACGCGCTCTCTGAAGAGTTGAAGCTGACGATTCGCCGTAATGGCCAGGTCCATGAGCAGGTTTACCGCCACGGTGTGCCGGACAAGCCTCTGGAAGTTGTGGGTAACACCGATTCCAGCGGTACCAGCATCCACTTCCGCCCCTCTGCCGAGACATTCAGCAATATCAAGTTCCACTACGATATTCTCGCCAAGCGTCTACGGGAACTGAGTTTCTTGAACTCCGGTGTACGTATTCACCTGAAGGATGAGCGTAGCGGCGAAGAGGAAATCTTCGAGTATGAAGGTGGCTTGAGCGCCTTTGTCAGCTTCCTCAACGAGAACAAAACGCCGCTGAATCAGGTGTTTCACTTCCAATATGACCGTGAAGAAGACGGTATTGCAGTGGAAGTGGCCATGCAGTGGAACGACTCCTACCAGGAAAACATCTTCTGCTTTACCAATAACATTCCCCAGCGGGATGGTGGTACTCACCTGGCAGGTTTCCGGGGCGCCCTCACCCGTACCCTGAATAACTACATGGACAAGGAAGGCCTGCTCAAGAAAGAAAAGGCCAACCCGTCCGGCGATGATGCCCGTGAGGGGCTCACCGCGGTGATTTCCGTGAAGGTGCCGGATCCCAAGTTCTCCAGCCAGACCAAGGACAAGCTGGTGTCTTCCGAGGTGAAAGGCGCGGTTGAACAGACCATGGGCGAACTGTTCCAGGATTACTTGCTGGAAAACCCCAACGAAGCCAAGGCCATTACCCAGAAGATCATTGATGCTGCACGTGCCCGTGATGCGGCGCGCAAGGCCCGGGAAATGACCCGCCGTAAAGGCGCACTGGATATTGCTGGCCTGCCCGGCAAGTTGGCAGATTGCCAGCAGAAAGACCCAGCCCAGTCCGAACTCTATATTGTGGAGGGTGATTCTGCGGGGGGCTCTGCCAAACAGGGCCGCGACCGCAAGAACCAGGCAATTCTTCCGCTGAAAGGCAAGATCCTGAATGTGGAGAAGGCGCGCTTCGACAAGATGCTCTCCTCCCAGGAAGTGGGCACCCTGATTACCGCACTGGGCTGTGGTATCGGTCGTGACGAATACGACGTGGAAAAGCTGCGTTACCACCGCATTATCATCATGACGGATGCGGACGTGGATGGTTCCCACATTCGGACTTTGCTGCTCACCTTCTTCTTCCGTCAGATGCCGGAACTGATTGAACGTGGTTATGTGTATATTGCCCAGCCGCCGCTCTACAAGGTGAAGAAAGGCAAACAGGAAACCTATCTCAAGGATGATCCGGCCATGGAGGAGTACCTCACGACTCTGGCGCTGGATAAGACAGCCTTGTACCCCGGTGATGATGCGCCGCCGATCAGTGGTGAGCCATTGGCCAATCTGATTGCGGAATACCGCAATGTGATGAAAATTGTTGATCGTCAGTCCCGTGTCTTCCCGGAGGAAGTGCTGGAGCAAATGATCTACATGCCCTCCCTGAGCGAAGACAGCCTCAAGGATCAGGGGGGAATGGAAAGCTGGTGTGAAGCTCTGGGCAAGCGTGTGGATGCTATCACCGATGCCACCCAGACTTTCACTATCACCGCCGCCAAAGATGAGGAACGCGGGTTGTTCTTGCCACGTGTGCAAGTGCTTGCTCACGGTGTACCCCGCGAATACCGGGTCACCATCGATTTTCTACAGTCTCCTGACTACCAGAAAATTAAGGCGTTGGGGGAAACCCTGGAAGGTCTGCTGGCCGCGGATGCCTATATCCAGCGTGGAGAGACACAGCGCCCCATCCGGCACTTTTCCGATGCCTTGGAGTGGCTGATGGCTCAGGCCCGTCGTGGCACGGCTATCCAGCGCTACAAAGGCTTGGGTGAAATGAATGCTGAACAGCTGTGGGAAACCACCATGGATCCGGAAAGTCGCCGGATGTTGCAGGTGACCATCGAAGACGCCATCGCAGCGGACCAGATCTTCACCTGCCTGATGGGCGATGACGTGGACCCGCGCCGACAGTTCATCGAGTCCAATGCGCTGCAGGTATCGAATCTGGATGTGTAATTAACGCATCAAGCAACATGCATCATGCTTCACGCTGAAGGCGAAAAGCAGATTAACCACGGAGGGCTCAGAGTACACAGAGGTTAGAACCTTCATTTCCTCAGTGATCTCGGTGCCCTTTGTGGTAAGACGGCTTCTGATCCAGGCCTCTTGCAAGAACGCTGTTGCGTGATAATTGGCGATGAACCAATAAAAAAAGCGAACCCTGTGGGTTCGCTTTTTTGTTTTGCGTGGTGCCTGTTGCGTGAAGCGTGCGGCGTCTCTTACTTATACCGCAAAATCTTCCAGCTTGGCGCCTTTGCTCAGGGCGTCCTGGAGCCACAGGGGGCGTTTGCCGCGGCCGGTCCAGGTGTTGCTGCTGTTATTGGGATCGCGGTACTTCACTGCAGCAGGCTTGCGAACGCCGGCTTTTTTCTTGCCTGCGCGCTTCTTGCGCGGTGCCTTCTTGTCATTGGCACCCTTGAGGAGCTCGGAAGGATCAACGCCCAGTTCCTTGGCCATCTTTTCCAGCACTGCCTGGGCATTTTTCAGCTCAGCCTTACGCTTCTTTTCCAGTGCAGATTCTGCCTGCTTGATCAGTTTTTCCAGTTCGTCGATGGAAAGTTCATCAAGATTGATGGTCATTACTTTACCCTTGTGAGTAGTCGTTAAAATGCGCGAATGACTGTAGTTATTTTAAGGAGGGATAGCAATAAGGGGTTAGCTTAAAATGCTGTCAGCTACGAGCTACGAGCTACGAGCTACGAGCTACGAGCTACGAGCTACAAGCTACAAGCTACAAGCTACAAGCTACAAGCTACAAGCTACGTTCGATTGAAATAAGAAAGGTCTAAAAGTTCCCGGGGCTGGGCGGTTTTTTTAGCTGCCCGATTCGCCCAGGCAAGCTGGGCTCCTACAAAGGAACCGGCGTTTCTACGAAGCCACTGTAGGAACGTAGCGAAGTGGAGTAACGCACGGAGTGCGGCCCCGAAGGGGTGAGCGAAGCGAATAACGAGCTTGTCTGGGCGATCCGAGCCCAAGCGAGGTAAGGATTCCAGAAACGCTGTTCGATTTGTAGGAGCACCACTTGAGGTGCGAACCGAGCGACAGCGAGGAGCTGAGATGCAGCTGGCACAGGACCTCGTTAGAATCTCAAGGGAATTCCTACAGCACGGATCCAGCATTGTTGCCGGCCGGGGCTGCAGGAGTGTCAGGTTTTTGATTTTCCTTGCAGCTCGAAGCTCGTAGCTTGTCGCTGATGTTTATTCAGAAAGCTCACCAGGATAATTATCCCGAATCCATGCCTGCACATCTGACGTCACCTGCTGGGCTTTCTTTCCTTCGGTCTGTATCAGCGGGCTGATGCGTACCGTGACGGTGCCGGGGTAGCGGATCCAGGTCCCTTTGGGCCAGCAGTCGCCACTGTTATGGCTTATCGCTACTACCGGGACGCCAGCCTGGCAGGCCAGCATGGTGCCACCATGGTTGAATTTCCCCATGGTGCCGGGTTGTTGCCGTGTGCCTTCGGGGAAAATAACAACGGGGAGTCCTTGCTGAAGACGTTCCTTGCCCTGTTTGAGCAGGGACTTGAGGGCAGCATTACCCTTGCTTCGGTCAATCCGGATCGGGTTGAGCAGGGCCAGGCCCCAGCCAAAAAACGGCACCCACAGCAGCTCACGTTTTACCACCGTAGTCTGGGGGCAAACCAGGGTTTGCAGGTAGAAAGTTTCCCAGCTGCTTTGGTGATTGGCGAGGATCAGGCAGGGTTCGTCAGGCAGATGCTCTGCGCCCTCCAGCTTCACCTGCACCCGGTTCAGATGCCGGTCCAGCCACATGGCGCAACGGGTCCAGCCATTAATGAACCGGTGACGGGGCTTGAGCGGCAGGAAAGGGCCGATCAGCACGCAGAGAAAACTGTAGAGAATACCGGCAAGGTTATACAGCACGAAAAACAGCGCGCTGCGAACCTTGATCGACAGCGACGGTGTGTCGTGCTGCATACCTAGTCCTTCAAGGTGTCATCAACAAAGTCAGCAAGTGAACTGAAAATCGCCACGTTACCCAGGGAGTCGGGCAGTCCCTTGTCCAGGGTCTTTTGCCCTTTACCGGTGAGTACCAGCACCGGTTGGCAGTGACGGGAAATCCCGGCTTGCAGATCCCTAAGACTATCACCAATCAGGGGGGCGCCGGCCACATCGCCATAATCGGTAACAATCTGGTCAATCAGGCCGGGCAGCGGTTTGCGGCAGTCGCAGCCTTCGTCCGGGGCGTGGGGGCAGTGATAGATCTTGCCCAGTGCACCACCCTGCTCTGCCACCAGATCCCGTAGCCGCTGGTGCATGGCTTCCAGCGTGGCTTCATCATAATAACCACGGCCAATCCCGGACTGGTTGGTGGCTACCACCACGGTATAGCCTGCCTTGCTGAGCCGGGTAATAGCGTCAATGCTGCCGGGAATCGGGATCCACTCGTCCACGGACTTGATGTAGGCATCGGAGTCTTCGTTGATGACCCCGTCGCGGTCGAGGATGATGAGTTTGTTCATGATTTGGCAGTCTGGTCCGGGTTGAGTCGAGTTTAAAGTTGAAAGTTCAAAGTTGAAACGCGTCTAACGTCATCGTGAAAGGGAATGTCCTGCCCGCGTTCACCGGTAATGGCGCGGGCAGAGAGGTTTAGAGCCTTACCACCTTCCCCGCGCGTTTCAACTTTGAACTTTCAACTTTAAACTCATACCACTTCGCCAGCAGGCTGGCTCCTACGGCGGTGAAAGGAGCGTAAGCAGCGAAGTGTATATACAAAGGCCGCAGTAAACTGCGGCCCAGGTTTTTGCGTGTTGCCTGATGCGTGCAGCGTCTCTTATTCCTGCAACAGACTGATGTCCGCCACGTTCAGGAACAGGTCGCGCAGGAACGCCAGGATAGCCAGGCGGTTATTGCGCACGGCTTCGTCGTCGGCCATGACCATGACGGTGTCGAAGAAGGCATCCACCGGCTCACGTAGTTCGGCCAGCATCTCCAGTACGCCCTGGTAATCGCCCTGCTCCAGCAGCGGTTCGGATTGCTCGTAGCTGGCCACCACCAGGTTGGTGAGGGTCTGTTCGGCCTCGTCTTCCAGCAGGGCGCCATCAATCTCTTCCGGTGCATCCCCTTCCAGCTTGGCAAGAATGTTGGATACCCGCTTGTTGGCGGCAGCCAGGGCGGCGGCTTCTTCGCGTTGCTGGAACTCGGCTACCGCTTTCACGCGGCGATCGAAATCCAGTGGCTTGCGGCAGGCGTCATCAATAGCCAGTACCGACAGGATCACCGGGGTGGCAATACCCTGCTCCTGGTACATGGCGCGGTAACGACCCTTGATGAAGTCGAAGGCTTCATCTACCTGGCCAGCGTCGATGCGCTCGCCCAGTTGTTGGACGGCCTGATCAAGCAGGTCGCGCAGGTCTACAGCCAGACCGTTCTCGATGATGATACGCAGGATACCGAGGGTGGCCCGACGCAGAGCATAGGGATCCTTGGTGCCGCTGGGCTTCTGGCCGATGCCAAAGATGCCCACCAGAGTATCGATCTTGTCGGCCAGGGAAACCGCCATGCCGGTCTTGCTCTGTGGCAGGGTGTCGCCGGCAAAGCGCGGCAGATACTGCTCGTAGAGGGCCTTGGCCACTTCTTCCGGCTGCTCTTCACGCTGGGCAAGGTAGTAGCCCATGATGCCCTGCATGGTATCGAACTCGTAGACCATCTCGCTGTTCAGATCGGCCTTGCTCAACTCGCCGGCCAGTTTGGCTTGGGCGGCATCGCCACCGATCTGTTCGGCGATCACGGCAGCCAGGGCGCCAATGCGCTGGCACTTGTCGGCCACGGTGCCCAGCTGCTGTTGGAAAACCACATTGGCCAGACCTTCGCCGTGCTGGGCCAGGGTCTTCTTGCAATCGTTGTCGTAGAAGAAGGCAGCATCGGCCAGACGCGGGCGAATCACCTTCTCGTTACCGGCGATCACCTGCTGCGCATCCTTGGACTGGATGTTGCTAATGGTGATGAATTTGGGCATCAGCTTGCCGTTGCCATCCAGCACCGAGAAGTACTTCTGGTGTTCTTCCATGGCACTGATCAGCGCTTCCTGGGGAACACGCAGGAAATCGTTGTCGAAGCTGCCAGTGAGGGCTTCCGGCCACTCCACCAGAGCGGTGACTTCGTTGAGCAGGTCGGGATCAATTTGCGCGGTGCCGCCAGCCTGCTTGCCCGCGGCAATGGCCTGCTCTTCGATCATGGCCTTGCGACGATTGAAGTCGGCGATCACGTGACCGTCGTTCTCCATTCGTGCCAGGTATTCACCGGCGCTGGCCAGTTCGATGGCACCCGGTGCGTGGAAACGATGGCCATAGCTGGTACGCCCGGATTGCAGATCCAGCAATTCGAAGGGAATCACATCATCGCCAAACAGGGCCACCAGCCAGTGGGCCGGACGCACGAACTGTACCTTGCGCTTGCCCCAGCGCATGCGCTTGGGAATAGGCAACTTCTGGATAGCCTGGGCGAAAAACTCGGGAACCAGCTCTACGGTGGGTTTGCCCTGCTCGGTGATCTTTGCCACCAGACGCTCGCCCTTGCCGGTGTCCTGACGACCCAGCTGGTCCACGGTCAGGCCCAGGGATGCGGCAAAGCCCTGGGCGGCCTTGGTGGGGTTGCCGTCCTTGTCGAACGCGGCCTGGACAGCCGGACCCTGACGCTCGATATCGCGGTCGGCCTGTTTGTCATCCAGATCACGTACCAGCACCGCAAGACGACGAGGCGCGGCGAAGCTTTCCACATCACCGTGATTCAGACCGGCTTCATCCAGCAGGCGGACAAATTCTTCGGTGAGCGCCGCGCTCAGGTTGGGCAGCGCTTTCGGGGGCAGCTCTTCGGTGCCCAGTTCAATCAGCAAATCCCGGGACATTATTTCTCCCCCTTCTTGTTCGCCTTTTTGGCGGCTTTCTCATCCTGCTTTTGCAGCTCGGCCATGACCTCGTCACGAATGGTGTCATCCGCCATGGGGAAGCCCAGCTTGCGGCGCGCATCAAAGTAGGCCTGGGCCACGGCCCGGGCCAGGGTGCGCACACGGAGGATAAAGCGCTGGCGTTCAGTGACGGAGATGGCCTTGCGGGCATCCAGCAGGTTGAAGGTATGGGAGGCCTTCAGCACGTATTCATAGGCGGGCAGCGGCAGGCCGACCTCGATCAGCTTGGTGGACTCGGACTCGAACAGATCGAACTGCTTGAACAGTTCTTCCACGTTGGCGTGCTCGAAGTTGAAGGTGGACATTTCCACTTCGTTCTGCAGGAACACATCGCCGTAGGTCACCTTGCCGAAGGGGCCATCGGACCAGACCAGATCGTAGACCGAGTCCACGCCTTGAATGTACATGGCCAGACGCTCGAGACCGTAGGTGATCTCGCCAGTAACCGGGTAGCAGTCGATACCGCCCACCTGCTGGAAGTAGGTGAACTGGGTGACTTCCATGCCGTTGAGCCAGACTTCCCAGCCCAGACCCCAGGCGCCCAGGGTGGGCGATTCCCAGTTGTCTTCCACAAAACGGATATCATGGACCAGCGGGTCAAAGCCCAGCATGCGCAGGGACCCCAGATAGAGCTCCTGGATATTGTCCGGCGACGGCTTCAGGACCACCTGGAACTGGTAGTAATGCTGCAGCCGGTTGGGGTTTTCCCCGTAGCGGCCGTCGGTGGGACGACGGGAAGGCTGCACATAAGCGCTGTTCCAGTTCTCCGGGCCGATGGCACGCAGAAAGGTGGAGGGGTGAAAGGTGCCCGCGCCCACTTCCATGTCCAGAGGCTGCACGACCACGCACCCCTGCTCTGCCCAGTACTGCTGAAGGGCCAGAATCAGGCCCTGAAACGTCATGATGTCCGTCTGCGGTTGTTCCGCCATGATGAATCCTGTTGTTTGCCGCAAAAAAGCCGCGCCAAGTATACCGGGCCGGAAGGGCCGGTGATACCGTACGGGCTCACCCGACGCGGATAAGGAAGGTCAGGCCATGGAACGCTGCCCCTGGTGTGGAGAGGACCCGTTGTACCAGCACTACCACGACCATGAGTGGGGGGTGCCGGAATACGATGATCGTGCCCTGTTCGAATGCCTGAATCTGGAAGGGGCCCAGGCCGGCCTGAGCTGGATTACCGTGCTGCGCAAGCGAGAGCGATACCGGGAGGTATTCGACGGCTTTGATGCGGAAAAGATTGTCCGCTATGACGAGGCCAAGGTGGCGGAACTACTGGCTGATCCGGGGATTATCCGTAACCGCTTGAAGGTGCGTGCGACCATAGGCAATGCCCGTGCTTACCTGGATTTACAGGAAGAAGGGCGCGGTTTCGCCGAATATCTCTGGGGTTTCGTGGATGGAAAGCCGCAGATCAATCATTTTGCCAGCATGAAAGAGGTACCTGTTGCTACCCCGCAGGCCGAGGCCATGAGCAAGTCCCTGAAAAAGCGTGGCTTCAAGTTTGTCGGCCCCACCATCGTCTACGCCTTCATGCAGGCGGTGGGCATGGTTAACGATCACCTTGTCAGTTGTCCCAGGCACCGGGAACTCATCTGAAAAACAAGCTACAAGCTTCAAGCTGCAACACGGGGCGCCGCCTGTGTGTATCTGCGGGAAAGTGACTCCGCGCTGAAAACTGAGGGCGCGGTGTGGGCGGTTCAGATTAAAAACGTACATGAATTCGCGTTGTAGCTTGAGGCTTGAAGCTTGTCCCTCAAAAGTTGGTACACCCCTTGCTCAGTATCTCTTGGGAGAGTGACAACAAGAGACAGGATGTCTGAAGGGTGCAACGTGATGAATAACAGCAAACCCATCGCCATCATCAAGACCGGGTCCACCTACCCGAATATCCGCAATCATTATGGCGATTTTGAAGAGTGGATCAGCAAGGGGTTGGGCAGCGCGGTGCCGGTATGGGTTATCAATGCCTGGCAAGGAGAAGCATTACCGGATGTGAGTGCGCTGTCGGGGGTCGTTATTACGGGCTCCCACGCCATGGTGACCGATCATGAAGGCTGGATGAATACCGTTATTCACTGGCTGTATCGGGCTATCCAGCATCGCCCCGGCCTGCCCATACTGGGGCTGTGTTTTGGTCACCAGTTACTGGCCCAGGCCCTGGGCGGAGAAGTGGCCGATAACCCCAGGGGCATCGAAGTGGGCACTGTGCCGCTACGATTAACCCGGGCGGGACACCAGGACGCCCTGTTAAGTGCCATGGAGAATCATCCGTGGGCACAAGTGGTGCATAAACAGTCAGTACTTACTCCGCCGCCGGGTGCCGCCGTGCTGGCCAGTAACGTGCACGATGCCTGCCTGGCGTTCCGCTATGGTGAGTGTGTCTGGGGGGTGCAGTTCCACCCGGAATTCAGTGCCGATGTAATGCGAGCCTATCTTCAGACGCTCAGCGGCGACAGTCTTAGTCAGCAGCAAGTGGATACCTACCTTCAGGATGTGCGCGAATGCGAGGACGCCAGCAGTATTCTGGCGAGCTTTGCGAAGTTGATCCTGCCGCAGGTGGCTTGAGAGCAGCAGCAAGCTACAAGTTTCAAGCTACAACGCGGCAGGTATCGTGATGAATCAGATCGCCTTGCCCGCGCACCCGGACGAGGTGCGCGGCGAGAGCATTTTGGAAGACGAGGAACATTCCCGTGTTGCAGCGTGTAGCTTGAAGCTTGCTTCTTATTCCGCCGGCTGGGTGTTTGAGCCGAACACCGCGCCGATCAGGGCGCTACCCTGTTGCATGGGGTTCTGACGGATCAGGGTTTCCTGCTCACCGATGCGGGTGTAAAGCTGGTCCATGCTGTTGTCGATAACGTAGCTCTCAAGATCCAGGTTGGGCTTGTCAGTGAGTGGTAACTTATCGTAGGCAGCAAGGAAAGTCTGGTACTGGTCATAGAAACCGGTCTTGCGCAGGTTTTCTTCCACGATGGGCTGGAAGCGCTGACGCAGGCTGTCTTCTGTTTCGCCGCGGAAGTAGTTGGTAGCAGCGGTATCTCCCCCCTGAATGATGCCCAGCGCATCATCCACGCTCATGGCATTGATGGCATTCTTGAACACCGGTGCACCAGCGACAACGGCTTTTTCGGCACCCCGGTTCATGGCGGTTTCCACCTGATCCACATAGCTGCCCAGTCCGAACTGGCGCAGGGTGTTGGTCACTGGCGCAGCCGCTTCAGGCAACTTCAGGTTCATGGCCCCTTCCTGTGACAGCTGGGCCGCGGCTGCATCGGTACCCTTGATCAGCGCCGCCTTGATACCGGCTGCCAGTTTTTCGTCGGTGTTGTAGCCGGCACTCTTGGCCATGTCATTGCCCATATTCACCCAGGGCATGACCGCGTCCATGTTCTGACAACCAGCCAGCACAAGGCCCAAAGAAAGGGGGACAATCGACAGCAATTTCTTCACAGCGTTCTCCTTGTTTTGGATGTTCATGCTACTGCATAGCAAGGGGCTGCTAAACACTTCTTGAGTTGAAAGTGTAAAGTTCAAAGTTGAAACGCGGACGAGGCCTTATAGGCAATGAAACGTTTCTGGCCGCGATTCCTGGTCTGTGAGTTGCGCGGGCATGGACTTTCAGAGCCCAATGACCTGGCTCGCGCTTTTCAACTTTGAACTTTCAACTTTAAACTCGCTCTCCATGACCGAAGACGATTACCGCGAACAGCACAAACAACGGCTTGCCTATATGCCCTGGCTCTATGCCCGCCTGAAGCCGAAGCACCGCGCCTGGGCGGAGCCCTGGCAGGCGGCGATACAGCAGCGGCTGATGGCTCTGGAGACCGTGCAGTTTGGCGAGGACTGCTTTTTGGCACCTCAGGCAGTGTTGCTTGCTGAGCCTGGTCGCAACATTTTCGTGGGAGATGGCAGCCAGATTGCAGCAGATTGCGTTATTCATGGCCCAGTCAGTCTGGGTAGCAGGGTCAGTATCAACCACCATGTGAGCCTGGATGGCGGTGCCGCCGGGATTCACGTGGGCGACGACACGCGAATCGCAGCCTATTGCACCCTGTATGCCTTCAATCATGGCATGGCTGCGGATCGGCCGGTCCGTGAGCAGCCGGTGACGTCCCGGGGGATCCAGATTGGCCAGGATGTATGGATTGGCGCCCGCGCCGGCATCGTGGATGGTGTGACCATCGGCGATCATGCGGTGGTGGGTATGGGCGCCGTGGTCACCCGGGATGTCCCGCCATGGACCATTGTGGCCGGCAACCCGGCCCGCCCCATCGGTCGCCGCCCGGGCGCTCCTGAACAGTCTGTGACATAAGCCGTAACATTCTCTTTGTTGAACGCTGTTTAAAAGGTGTGCTCCACTGAGTTCATCAATTAAACACTGTTAAATAAAAAGAGGGTATCCCATGGATGAGAGCGCAATCCAACGTCACTCCAGCGGTTGGCTGTTCTACGTGAAGGCCGCGTTTGCCATCAGTCTGGGCTTGATGGTGCTGGGCATTGTCTGGTTGCCCACCGACTTGTGGATCAAGGGCTATCTGGTGATGGGCATCATGTTTGTGGTCGGCTCCACCATCACCCTGGCCAAGACCCTGCGCGATGACCACGAGGCACGGCGGCTGATCAACCGTATCAGCGACGCCAAGACCGAACGCTTGCTGAAGGAATATACGGATTAGAACGCCGGATGCCTGACGCCTGACGAGGAAAACCGCTCAGACGTCAGACCTTTCAAAAAGGAGAAAAAACATGGCTACTGCATGGACCAAAATGAAAACCCTGATGCGCGGGCAGGCTCGCGTGAGTGTTGAGCAGATCGTTAATGCCAACGACATGTTGCTGCTGGATCAGCAGTTGTATGAAACCGAGCAGTCTTTGCGGGATGCTCGCCGACAACTGGCCAGGCTGATGGCGGAGGAGAAGTTGAATCAGCGCCGTGCTGGCGAGCTGGTGAAGCAGGTCCACCACTATGAAGATGGCGCACGGCAGGCGCTGGCTGCAGATAATGACTCCCTGGCGCTGGATATCGGCAAGCGTCTGGCGGATCTGGAGCAACAGCAGAACCGCCTTGCCCAGCAGGGCGTGACACTGGAACAACAGAAAACCGAATTCCAGCGCTTTATCAAACAGGCGGCAGATACCCTGAAAAGCCTGCGCCAGGAGCAATCCATGGCGCGGACCCAGGAAGCCCTGTTCGGCGATTCACGACAGCGCAACCAGCAACAGCAAGGTCTGGCCCAACGGTTGTGCGATAGCCAGCAGACCCTGCAGCAGATTCAGCAACGGCAGGAAGAATGCCGGCTGTTGTGGCAAAGTGAGGTGCAGCTGGGGGCGGACATGAGCGCATCCGGGGGCGACAGTCTGGATCAGCGGATGGCAGAAGCCGGTATCGGCGACAGCCAGACCCGCCGGGCGGAAGAGATTCTGGCGGGGTTGCGCGAAGCAAAAGCGTAGACGTATCCAGTTTGTGGGAGCGTCGTTCGGGGCGCGGTAAAAGCAGTTGAAAGTTCAAAGTTTAAAGTTCAAACGCGACAGGCGTGGAATCGAATTGGCAGGCCCTGCCCGCGATTGCCGGTAAGGGCGCGGCCACAGAGGTCCGAAACCCATATACCCAGACCGCGCTTTTCAACTTTAAACTTTGAACTTTCAACTGCTTCCATCGCACCACCGTCGAAGCTTCTCCGGATAATCGATAACAGGAATTCTTTGTGGCACGTCGTAACCAACATAGTCGGGAAGAGCTGCAGGGCCTGGCCATTCAGGCAGTGCGGGATCTGGTGGCCGAGCAGGGGCTGGAGAAGCTCAGTGTGCGCAAGGTGGCCGACCGTATCGGCTATACCGCCGGCATGCTTTACCATGTGTTCAGCAATCTGGACGATCTGATTCTCCAGGCAAACGCAGACACCCTGACCCAGCTGCTGGGTGACATGAACGAGACGCCGGCGCCTTCCCCCCGCCAACAACTTCATCATATGGCGCAGGTCTATGTGGCCATGGCCCGTGAGCAGACCGCCCTTTGGAAGATGGTGTTCATGCACCAGATGCAGAACGGGGCCCAGGTACCGTCGTGGTACCTGGAAAAGACCGCGGAATTATTTGCCAGGGTGGAAAGCCGCATGGCCGAACTGGCCAAACACCAGGCACCGGAGCAGATTCACCTGGCCGCCCGTACCTTATGGGGCAGTGTGCACGGCATTGCCATGCTGGCTGCGGATGACAAACTGGTGGTGGCTGGGGATGTGGATGAGCAGGCGATGATGGAATCGTTGTTGCAGCATTATCTGAATAGCTGGTCAGGGAAGTGACCAGCTTCAAGCTTCAAGCTGCAACACGGGGACAGTTGGGCTGAATATTAAAGCTCGGGACTCCGCGCTGTTGCCCGGGACGCGGCGATAAACAATACCGTTATCAAAGGAAGTGGTTCGCGTTGTAGCTTGTAGCTTGTAGCTTGCTACTCTGGCCGCGACAAATAATAAAGGCGAGAAAATGAAAAAAGGGTTGTTCTCACTGCTGGCATCGCGTCGTTTCGGGCCGTTCTTTTTTACCCAGTTTCTCGGGGCCTTCAACGATAACGTGTTCCGTCAGGCGCTGATTCTGCTGATTGCCTCCGGGGTGGTTACCTCGGTGAGTGTGAATACGCTGAATAATGTGGCGCTGGCATTGTTCATCGTGCCCTTCTTCCTGTTTTCTGCGCTTGCTGGCCAGGTGGCCGACAAGTACGACAAAGCCTTTCTGGTTCGCAAGATCAAGTTCGTGGAAATTTGCATCATGGTAGCGGCCGCCATCGGGTTCTATTTCGATGCGGTATACTTTCTGCTGGCCGTGCTGTTCTGCATGGGGCTGCAATCCACCTTTTTTGGACCGATCAAATACTCCATCATCCCCCAGCATCTTGATGACCGGGAACTGGTGTCCGGCAATGCGTTGGTGGAGATGGGCACCTTCCTGGCGATCCTGCTGGGTTCCATTTCCGGCGTGTTACTGAAGATGGACGGCGTGGGTGACGGTGTGGTTTTCGTATCAGTGATTGGTCTTGCGTTACTGGGCTATCTGGCTGCACGGGGGATTCCCCATGCCCCGGCGGCGGACAGCGGCGTGAAACTGAACTGGAACCTGTTCAAGGAAACCTGGCACATCCTCGGCTATGCCCGGGAAGTGAAGTCGGTGTGGATGTGCGTACTCGGCATCTCATGGTTCTGGTTTCTGGGCGCGGCGTATACCACGCAGCTGAAAGTCTATGTGGACGATTATCTGTTCGGTACCGACGGACTCTACGCCTTGCTGCTGGGTACCTTTTCCATCGGCATTGGCCTTGGATCCTTCTTGTGTGAAAAGCTGTCCGGCAAGCGTGTGGAGCTGGGGCTGGTGCCACTGGGCTCCATTGGTCTGAGCCTGTTCGGGATTGATCTGTTCTTTTCCTATGCGGGTCTGGCCGGCAATGGCCAGGTGGATATTGCCGGTTTCCTGCAACAGGCAGGGGGGTATCGGGTACTGATGGACCTACTGGGTATCGGTGTGTTCGGTGGCTTCTACATCGTCCCTTTGTTTGCCTTTATCCAGCACCGTTCCAACCCACACCACCTGGCCCGGATCATCGCCGCCAACAATATCCTCAATGCCCTGTTGATGGTGTTGTCTGCTGCTGCAGGCATCGTCTTTATCGGTATGCTGGAATTCACCGTACCGGAATTCTTCCTGGCGCTGGCCATCGCCAACGTGGTGGTGGCGACCTACATCTATACTGTAGTGCCGGAATTCCTGATCCGGCTACTGATCTGGATGCTTACCCACACCATGTACCGGGTGAAGCACCAGGGCATGGACAACATTCCCGATGATGGACCCTGTGTACTGGTATGCAACCACGTTAGCTATGTGGACGCCCTTCTGCTGGGCGGTGCCATTCGTCGTCCGGTACGCTTTGTCATGTTCAAGCCGATCTATGACATGCCCGTTCTCAACTACATCTTCCGTACCGGCAAAACCATTCCCATTGATTCGAAAAGCCGTAACCCGCAGATCTACGAACGGGCATTTGTACGTATCCGTGAAGAGCTGGAAGCCGGCGAGGTGGTGTGTATCTTCCCGGAAGGCAAGCTGACAAAAGACGGTGAAGTGGATGAATTCCGTGCCGGCGTAGAGAAGATCATTGGGGAAACACCGGTGCCGGTGATCCCCATGGCCCTGTCCGGCCTGTGGGGGAGCTTTTTCAGTCACAAGGGCGGGCCTGCCCTGACCCGGCTGCCCAAACGATTCTGGTCCCGGGTGAAACTGACCGTCGGTCAGGCGGTAGCACCGGAGGCCGTGAATGCCGAGGATCTGCGAAACCGGGTACTGGCCATGCGTGAGCGGCCCTGAAAAACTGAACGGTCATTCCGCCCGGCGGGTTGCGCAAACCATACGTATAGTAACTTGCAGATTGGCCAAAAGCCCGCACACTCGATAATAATGAAGAGGCGTTCACACGCCCCAAGACAATAACAACAGGAACCTTGCGTGTCGGAATCCACTCTTTCTCCCGCTGGCTTGCGGAGCAAACTTCAACAGCTGCTGTTGCAGCTGCCGCCGGTGCAACGGGCCGATGAACGACTTCATCGGGTCGAGCATGACGTATTGCAGAATCTCAAGGATCGCCTCGAAGCGCTGGATACCCCCGGCGAACTGGCCGGGCCGCCGGAGACCCTGGGGCAGTTGCTGGAAGTTTCCATGGAGCAGAGCCAGGCACAGGCTCAGACCATGCTGGTTCGCCAGATCCTCTCCGGCCTGTGCGCCGATGAAGCCCGTATTCTGGCAGCCCTTTCCGATGGCAGCACCTTTCCCCTGTTGACGGTGTGCAGCGGTGGTCGGTTCTCCCGGGGCGAGGTGGTGCTCCGCCATTCCAATGTGGGCCGTGCGGCGGGTATCCAATGCAACGACATGATCGGTTACTACCTGCACCGCTTGTTCGAGCAGGGCTGGGTCATGGCCACCGCTTTCGAGGAAGGCAAACGCACGGACTATGAACTGCTGGAAGGTGATAGCGATTTCCGCAAGGCACTGGCACGGGTGCACCAGCATTGGCCAAAACTGAAGCCGCAGCGTGAATCCGTGTGTTTCAGCCCCCTGGGCCACCAGCTCTGGCAGCAGCTGGTGGCCGATGGCGAAGCGGACAGGGAAGAGGAATAAGTCGTGATTACCGATCTGGATCTGATTCTGGCTGACCTGCAGGCGAACTGGTTTTTGTACCTGTCCATGCCCTTTGTGGCGGCGGCCATTGGTTATGGCACCAAGGTGGTCGCCATCAAGATGATGTTCAAGCCTCTGAAGTTTGTTGGCATTCGGCCCTTTTTCGGCTGGCAAGGCATTGTGCCGAGCAAGTCCGCGACCATGGCCAGTATCGCCTGCGACCTGATGATGGAACGGCTGCTCAAGCCCGAAGATGTGTTCGACCGGCTTGATCCCAACCGGGTAGCAGCGGAAATCCGTGACCCGCTGATCCGCTCAGTGGAAGACATTACCCGTGAAGTGGCGGCCAAGTATCAACCCGGCCTGTGGGAATCTGCGCCGGAGCGGGTCAAGAAGATGATCATCCAGCGCATCCAGAATGAAGCGCCACACATGGTCGAACTGATCATGGAGGACATCAAGACCAACATTTCCCGGGTGTTCGACCTGAAAGATCTGGTGATCAATGCGCTGGTGCGGGACAAGGAGCTGCTCAACCGGGTGTTTCTGGAAGCGGGCCATGTGGAATTCAAGTTTATCCGTACCTCGGGCATCTGGTTCGGTTTCGCTATTGGTATTATTCAGGCGGTGGTATGGGCGCTAACCCATAACATCTGGGTGATTCCCCTGTTCGGTCTGTTCACCGGCTGGTTTACAGACTGGCTGGCCCTGAAAATGATCTTCAACCCCAAACAGCCCACCCGCTATCTGGGGCTGTTTGAATGGCAAGGGCTGTTCATCAAGCGCCGCAAACAGGTGGCGGCCCGTTACGGTGAGCTGGTGGCCAGTGAAATCGTGACCCCTGCTGCCGTGATTGAAGCCATCCTCAAAGGCCCCCTCTCAGATCGTCTGTTTGGTCTGGTGCAGAAACAGGTGCAGCGGACCATGGATGAACAAGCCGGGTTGGCCAAACCCCTGGTGGTGTTTGCGGTAGGCAGTACCAAATATCAGGAAATGAAACGGACCGTGGCCGACAAAGTCATGGAACACCTGCCGGAAACCCTCAGCCACATGGAAGCCTACGCCGAGGAAGCCATGGATCTGAAGAACCTGCTGGTGAACAAGATGCAGGAGCTTACCGAAGAGGAATTCGAAGGGCTGCTCAGGCCGGCGTTCCAGCAGGATGAGTGGATCCTGATTACTGTCGGTGCGGTGCTGGGTTTCCTGGTGGGTGAACTGCAGGTGCACGTGATGCTGCACTTTGCGGTACCGATCACATGAAGCGAGGGGTGCTGTTGGTGGCTATCCTGATGCACACCGGCTGTACCCTCACGGTGCTGTCCGCACCGCAGCAATCAGCGCAGTCTGCTGGCTCCCCGGAGGTAGATTTTCCGTATAACGATGATCACCGGGAAGAACAGACTTGCCGTGATCGCTATGATGATCAGCGCAACCTGGCTGCCTATCATCAGCGCACGGCGATGAATGATGAAGTGAGGGAATTCTGGGCGGAAGACCAGCGCTTCTATGAGCAACAAGCCGATCAGCGTTGTGATCATTAGACTGACCCGGACATTTCCACAATTCCTGCATATTGTGCTGCCATTGTAGCAATCTGGATAAATCGACAAGGAGCAAGCCAGTGGCCAGCCAGGATACCCCGCAACGTTACGGCACTTTCACCCGCTTATTGCATTGGAGCATGGCGGTGCTGATCGGATGGCAGTTTCTCTCTGCCATCGCTCACTACGGCTTTGAGGACAGCGCCTTCGAAGCGCTTTTCTGGCCCAGCCACAAACCCCTTGGCCTGATTCTGATTGTGCTGGTGGTATTACGCCTGCTTTGGGCCGCAAAGAATCTGGCCAATCGTCCTCCCGCTGTTAATCTGCTAGCCAAACTGGGTCACCTGGGTCTTTACGCCCTGTTGTTTGCCGTCCCGGCGCTGGCTCTGCTGCGCCAGTATGGGTCTGGTCGAGCCTTTGAGCCTTTCGGCATCACGTTGATGGCTGGCGGCGGTGACAAGATCGAGTGGATGGTGGACCTGGGGTCACTGCTGCATGGTGAACTGGGTTGGGTATTGCTCGCCATGATAGTGGGACATATCGGTATGGCGTTTCTGCACCGTAAACAGGCCGGCCAGATCAATGTGCTGCCACGCATGTGGGGCCAATAAAGCCCGCTGCCTGGTTCCGGTGGCCTGTCCTTCGTTTACTATCGCCTTTTCAGCCAGGCTATCCGGTTTGTGCCGGGGGGCCTGCGCCAGAATCCTTTCCCAAATGTAAGACATTGCCCACTATTTATCTTCGTCGTGCTCATTAAAATACTCCCCTTGAATTATAAAACCGGGGGATAACAGGATGATGGATAAACTGAAACAATTGATGCCCTTCAAGGGCGTTGCGGGCATGGTGGTGGGGGCGCTGGGTTTGTTGATTGTCGCCCAGAAATCCATCTTTTATGCCGAGCCGGGTTACGTGTATCACGTGCGTACCCTGATGGGGAATGAAGAAGTTGTCTCGGATGTGGGCTACCAGTTCTATCTGTTTGGCCGCTGGAATTCCTGGAAACGTGCCCTGACAGTACAGGCAGTACGGGGTGGCAGTGAAACCCTGGATTATGTGGAAGTGGAAAGCTCGGAAACCTCCGCAGCTCTGCCTCCGCAGAACATCATGTTCCTGGATCAGGTAGATGCCAATGCCCAGGCCACGGTGCGCTTTACCATCCCCACCGATCAGGAAAGTTTCCTGCACCTGGCCCATGAATATCGCACACCCGAAAACCTGCTGCGCACCGCCTTGATCCCGGCCTTCAAGGAAACCCTTCAGGCCAATGCTTCCTTGATGAGCGCGGAGGAGTACTACTCCGGTGGGCGTACCGAGTTCAACACCGAGTTCGAGAATCAGATGATCAACGGCATCTATATTGTTCGCCGTGAAGAAATGAGTGAGAAGCGGGTCGGCGAGATCAAAGGCTCCGCCAATGTGGCCATGGGTACCGATCAGCAGGACTACGGTGATGACAGCAAGGTGATATTCGTGGTCAGGAAGATGGTTGATGACGCGGGTATTCCCCTGCGCAAGTCACAGCGTTTCATTGATTACGGTGTCACCGTGGTGGAAGCCCGGGTCACCCAGATGGATCCCAACCAGCGATTTGTGGAACGTATGCAGCTCAAGCAGAAGGCCTCTGCCGATCGGGCCATAGCGCGCGAGCAGCGAGTGCAGGAAGAAGAGCAACGCTTGCTGGCTATTGCGCGGGGTGAGCGTGAAGTGGCGGAACGTCAAGCCAAGGCGAAAGTAGACCAGATACAGCGAACCACCGAAGCGGAAACCGAAAAACAGCTGGCCATTACCCAGGCCCAAAAACAGAAGGAACAGTCGGAAATCGAAAAGGAAACCGCGCAGATTCAGCTTGAAAAAGCCCGCATTGAAGCGGAAACCCGCCGCACCCTGGCCGATGCGGAAGCCTACCAGAAGAAGGCGGTGCTACAGGCGGATAACGCCCTGGCACAAAAGCTGGAAGCGGAAATCGAAATTCAGAAAATCTGGGCCCAGGCGTTTGCCAACCGCAAGGTACCGCAATACGTGTTTGGAAGTGGTGACGGTGGCACCCCCACCGGCTCCGACGGTGAAACCCGCGCCTTCATGCAGATGCTCACCCTTGATGCGGCCAAACGCCTCAGTTACGACAGGGATGTGAAGAAATAAGCGGCAAGCTACAAGCTTCAAGCTTCAAGCTGCAACGCGACTCATTGTGAGTGCCTGTTTTGACGCCCGGTCCCGCGCCCAAACTATCAGCGCGGAGTCCGGGCAGAAGATGACACAAGGAACAACCTGCGTGTTGTAGCTTGCTGCTTGAGGCTTGTACCCCTTTCCCTGCAGCCGCTACAGTACCCCCATGCTGCAAATCACCCGCAACCTCGCCATTCCGGAAACCGAAATCGATCTGCAGGCCATTCGTGCCCAGGGCAGTGGCGGGCAGAACGTGAACAAGGTCTCCTCTGCCATCCACCTGCGATTCGATATTCGTGCCTCTTCCCTGCCTGATATCTACAAGCAGCGGTTGTTGTCGCTTAGCGATCAGCGCATCAACGGTGATGGCGTGGTGGTCATCAAGGCACAGCAGTTTCGTACCCAGGAAAAGAACAGGGAAAACGCCCTCGCCCGCCTGGCTCAGTTGATTAAGGGCGTTACGGTAGAGCAGAAGAAACGCAAACCGACCCGCCCTACCCTGGGCAGCAAGAAGCGCCGCATGGACAAGAAAACCAGGCGTGGCCAAATCAAGTCCCTGCGCGGCAAGGTGGATCCGGGGTAATCAGCCGCAAGCCACAAGCTTCAAGCTACAACGCGATTCGGTGTGAGTGCTGATTTAGATGCTTGGGCCCGCGCCCATACCATCAGCGCGATGTCCGGACCAAAAAGCCGGCACCGCCCTTGATCCGTGTTGTAGCTTGAAGCTTGTAGCTTGCAACTCCATTGACACAATCCCTCCCTCCCCTTGGCATTATCGGACCGCTCTCTTCACAGCCCCCTTTGGTAAGCTTGTGGCCGCACTGAATAACAGGGAGTGACGCCATGAAAGCCATTACCACCACCGGTTGGGGGCCCAACACCAAGCTGGTTCTCAGCGAGACAGATGCCCCGTCCAGACTGAGAGCCGATGATGTGCTGGTGGAGGTGCATGCGGCGTCGGTGAATCCCAAGGACTGGAAGCTCAATTATCACTTGGCCATGGCGGCCACCCCGGTGGGCACACGACGTCTGCCGCCGATCTTTGGTGATGACCTGGCGGGTGTGGTTATCGACAAGGGCCGTAATGTCCGCCATTTCGAGATCGGTGACGAGGTCTATGGCATGGACATGCGTCTGCGTACGGCATCCCTGGCCGAAAAGGCGCGTATCAATCAGCATCGGGTTGCGAAAAAACCCGCCAACCTGAGCTTCAATGAAGCGGCCTCTCTGCCACTGGCGGCACTGACTGCACTGCAGGGGTTGCGCAAGGGCGGCGCGACTGTGGGCAAGTCCGTATTGATCATCGGTGCCTCTGGCGGGGTCGGTACCCTGGCTGTGCAGATCGCCAAACAGATGAAGCTGCATGTCACCGGGGTATGCAGCACCCGCAATCTGGATTTTGTCCGTGAACTGGGGGCCGATGCCCTGATCGACTACACCCAGGGCGATTATCGCAAGACAGCGGGTGAGTTCGATATCGTCTTCGATGTCACCTCCTACGAGACCCCGCTCACTTGCAAGGCGTTGCTAGGCAAACAGGGCCACTTTATTTCCACCGGCGGTCAGGGTGCCTCCATGTTTGCGACCCCTCTCTATCGTGCGTTGGGTAAAAAAGCCGGTACCGTGGTGGTGGAATCCTATCGCCAGGATCTGGACACCCTGGCCGACATGGTGGAACAGGGGGCACTGAAGCCCATCATCGACAGTGTTTATCCCCTGGTTGATAGTGAAGCTGCCTACGAGCGTAATCGCAGCGGCCGCTGTCGCGGCAAGGTAGTGATTCAGGTTGTCTAGCTGAAGGCAGTTAAAAGTTAAAAGTTGAAAGTTGAAAAGTGCGGGATGGCGAGGTGTGCATTAAAACGTGTGCACCCGCGCCCTTACCGGTAATCGCGGGCAAGGCCGTTCCGTTCACGACCACCTGCTCCGCGTTTCAACTTTAAACTTTGAACTTTCAACTGTGTTAATCGCCATACAAGCATCGGCTCCTACGCGAGGATCTGGCATCAGATCACCAACAGATCCATGAAACGGTGCACCGGCGTGGCATGCAGGGCCGCCCGGTCCTGGCAGAGGGCCATGATGGTGTCGCAGCGGGCAGCCGGGAAACGTGTGGTCAGGCTGTTGCGGAATTTTTCTTCCAGTACCGGTATGCCCTCCTGGCGTCGACGGCGGTGGCCGATGGGGTATTCCACCGCCACCTGCTCGGTGCTTGAGCCGTCCTTGAAGAACACCTGAATGGCATTGGCAATGGAACGCTTGTCCGGATCCAGATAGTCCTGGCTATAGCGCTTGTCTTCCACCACTTCCATCTTCTCCCGCAGGGTATCAATCTGCGGGTGGGCAGCGTGGAAGCCGTCCTCGTAATGCTCGGCGCTGAGCTCACCCAACATCAACGGCACTGCCGTCATATATTGCAGGCAATGATCCCGGTCTGCGGGGTTGGCCAAGGTACCCTTTTTGGAAATGATGCGGATGGCGGATTCATGGGTTGTGATGACAATGCGGTCAATTTCATCGAGCCGGTCCTTCACCAGGGGGTGCAGGGTTACAGCCGCTTCGCAGGCAGTCTGTGCATGGAATTCGGCAGGGAAGCTGAGCTTGAAGAGGATGTTTTCCATCACATAGCTGCCGTAGTCGCGCTGGAGACGGAATACTCTTTCCGCCTCGGGCTTGAGCGCCAGCTCCTTGTTGGTATGGCTGAAGGACACATCATAGAAGCCCCATTGGGGCGCGGTTAGCACACCGGGTATGCCCATTTCACCGCGCAGGCTGATGTCCGCCAGCCTGACGGCGCGGGACGTGGCATCCCCTGCTGCCCAGGATTTTCGTGAGCCGGCATTGGGCGCATGCCGGTAGGTGCGCAGGGCGGAGCCGTCTACCCAGGCCTGGGAGATAGCCGCCATGATCTGCTCGCGGTCACCGCCAAGCATGTGGGTGACCACTGCCGTACTGGCAACTCTCACCAGCAGCACATGGCAGAGTCCGACCCGGTTGAAACTGTTCTCCAGCGCCAGCACGCCCTGGATTTCATGCGCCTTGACCATGGCATGGAGTACGTCCTCCATGGTCAGCGGGGCTTCGCCATTGGCCAGACGGGTCTGGGACAGATGATCTGCCACGGCAAGGATGCCACCGAGATTGTCCGAGGGGTGTCCCCATTCGGCGGCCAGCCAGGTGTCATTGAAATCCAGCCAGCGGATGATGCAGCCAATATCCCAGGCCGCTTTCACCGGATCCAGTACAAAGGGGGTGCCCGGCACCCGTGCGCCGTGGGGGACCAAGGTGCCTGACACCAGCGGCCCCAGGTGTTTGGTGCATTCGGGAAAGCGCAGGGCAAGCAAGCCACAGCCCAGAGTATCCATCAGGCAGCGGCGGGCGGTATCCAGGGCTTCGTCAGAGTGGATCTCATAACCGATCACGTAATCGGCAATGTCCTGAATGACCTGGTCGTAATCGGGGCGGTTGGCAAGATCCGTATTGGCGGACATGGGGGGAACTCCTTGTTCCATACGTACGGGTACGGAACCTGTCGTGTGGCATGTGTGATTGCAGCACGTGTGGTTGAGTGTGCCTGTATGACGACGGGATGCAACACCCGCTGTCCACTCCCCCCTGCACTGGAAAAACGGCTAAGCAATATCGTTCTAGTCCCCTGAGGCCGGTCAGATGAATGGTGTGCGAAAACCTGAAAACATTGACCTGTATCTATATCCGGGGCGGTGGCTATTGCTAGCGTGAACCCTCAACACATCCCGGAGGTGGATCATGCGAATCGTTTGGGGTCCGCAATACGAACTGGATATTCTGGTCATTGATCAGCAACACAAGCGCATCGTGGAATTTATCAATACGCTGGATACCCTGGTGGGCAAACCGGATGCCTATCTGGGTGTGGCCAGGATCCTCTACGATCTGGTCGACTACACCGAGTCGCACTTCAGTTTTGAAGAGGCGCTGATGGAACGGGCAGGCTACAAGGAACTGGACGATCATCATCAGGTTCACCGTCAGTTCACCCAGCGCATTGAATCCCTGCTACGCAGTACCGAAAAAGGCGAAGACGTGGCGGAAGCCCTGTTGCAGTTACTGGAAAAGTGGCTGTTGCATCATATCCTGGAAGAGGACCGCGCCTATGCCGATGAAGTCCGTGAGTTCATCAACAGCATCGGGCAAGAAAGACTGGGTGGCTGGGTGAACGATAATGTTCGCAAGCATTTCCGGGTGTCATGATGCGGAGAAACCGGCTTTTACGACATCATGTCGCAGAGCCCATGATGGCGTGGGGCTCTGTTAATGTATGAATATGCTTATAGCTATTTAAACTGATTGTTGCCCGCTAATGCGGCAATTTGCCGCACGTAGAGGCTGTGGCTGTCCCATATAGAATGCCCCGCGCTTGTTTCATTCTGCTTGCATTCTTTTTATGGGGCTGTCCATGTCACGTTTTATCCGCACGTCGTTTCCCTGCTATCTGCTCACTCTGTTGCCAATCACGGCGGTCAGCGCCGACAACGCGCCGCTCGAACTGGCCCCGGTCCAGGTTGAGGGCCAAGCCATAAGCGAGGCGGAAGCGACACGTACGGAATTGCAGCGAGAGCAATCACTCACCCCCGGCGGGGTGACACTGGTGGAAGCGGAAGACCTGAAGGAGCGCAGTGTGGTTACCCTGGGTGACATGCTGCGCTATGTGCCGGGCATGTGGACCGCTACCGGTTCGACCGGTGACGGGACCTTTATTTCCAGCCGTGGCTCCAACTTGGATGCGGTGGCCTACGATGGTAACGGCATGAAGCTGATGATCGACGGTCTTCCGGTCACCGCCGCCGATGGCAATAACCACAACACTTTCATTGACCCCCTGGCGGCGCGCTATGCGGTGATTGCCCGTGGCGCCAATGCTATGACCTACGGTGCCAGCACGCTGGGCGGCGCCATTAATTTCATTACCCCCACCGCCCGCACCGCCGACAATGAAGCGTACCTGAGCGTCGGCAGCCATGGCACCGTGCAGAACAGCGTTACCGGCGGGGTGGTTGCCGGGGACTTTGATGGCTTGGTCACCGTAGAACAACGCAGTTACGACGGGTTTCGCGGTCATCAGGAACAACAGCGTGGCGGTGTGTATGCCAATACCGGCTGGCAAATCAATGACAAGGTCGAAAATCGCTTTTACGTGACCTACGTGGACAATGATCAGGAACTGCCGGGGTCACTGAGCCAGGCCCAGTTCGACGAAGATCCCTACCAGGCCAACCCGTCCAACATTCCCGGTAACTTCCTCTACGACGTGGAAAAATGGCGGGTGGCCAACCGTACTGAGTCGAACCTCAGTGATACCAGCAACCTGGTAGTAGGCTTTTCCTTCGAGGACCAGTCACTCTATCACCCCATTGTGGAGAACCCGTTCTTCAGCCTGCTGATCGACAATGACCAGACCACGTTTGGCACCACCGTTCGTTACGACAAAAAGCTCGGTAATCATGATTTGCTGCTGGGTCTTAATTATGGCGAAACCCGGGTGAAAGGCGGTAACTACCAGCATAGCGGAGGGATTCGTGGCGCGCTTTCTACCAAGGTGGATAACCAGGCGGATAATCTGGAACTGTTTGCCATTGATCGCTGGCACTTTGCCGAGCGCTGGACTCTGGTTTATGGCGCGCAAGCGGTGACCGGATCCCGTGAAGTCAGCAATGTGGACGCAGCCAGCGGTGTCGAGCGTAATCCGAAAGATGACTATGACTCAATCAATCCGCGCCTGGGAATGATCTATCAGCTGGCGGATCTCAGTGAACTGTTTGCCAACGTTAGCAAACTGTACGAAGCACCCACCCTGTATCAGTTGGAAGACGATGTTCAGGCTAACAATGAAACTCTGGACCCAATGCAGGGCGTGGTAGGGGAAGTGGGTACCCGTGGCACGGCGCCGCTAGGGCAGGCCAGCCAGTGGAACTGGGAAGTGTCTGTTTATTACGCCCAGATTGAGGATGAAATTCTCTCCATTGATGACCCCTCGGCACCTGGTACCAGCCTCGCTACGAACATTGAAGATACCATCCACGCCGGTGTGGAAGCCCTGTTTGGTGCCAGCCTGGCTCTGGGCAGCAACGCACAGCGCATTGAGCCGGTTTTTAGCCTGACGTGGAACGATTTTACCTTTGATGACGACCCGCTCTATGCAAACAATCATCTGCCGGTGGCTCCTGAATTCTTTATCAAGGGCGAAGTGATGTATCGCCACGGTAATGGTTTCTTTGCCGGTCCCACCTTCGATATTGTTGATGACCGTTTTGGTGACTTTGCCAACAACAAGGACATCGAAGGGTATGAGCTGCTGGGTCTGCGCACCGGGCTCGAGCGGGATAACTGGGAAGTCTATTTGGAAGGCCGCAACCTGACCGACGAAGTCTATGTGTCAAATGTCAGTGTCAGCGACAACGAAGCCGTGAACCCGGTGAGCATTCAGGCCGGCGAGCCGCGTTCGTTCTATGCCGGCGTGCGCTTCGACTTCTAGTCATTCATCAGGAACGGATCACCATGACCGCCTCTGTGCCCTCTTCAACCCGCCCCGGCCGCTTCCATGCGGCTGTGTGGCGCTGGCATTTCCTGATCGGGATGCTGGTGATGCCGTTCCTGTTCATGCTGGCGGGCAGCGGTGCCCTGATGCTGTTGAGCAAGCCGCTGGATGACGTTCTGAACCAGAAGCTGATGACGGTGGCCCCCGGGGAAAACCCGCTGCCCGCGTCGGTGTTGCTGGAAAGGGTGCGCGAGGCATACCCCCATGCCACGGTGAAACTCTATCTGCCACCACAACAACCGGACCAGGCCGCACGTTTCTCGTTACAGAGCGGCCATGGTGGCGGTCATGGTGGGCATGGTGCACCGAGTACCGTGGCACACCTGAATCCCTACACCGGGGAGTTGCTGGGTAGTATGGACCCGGCGGACAGTGTCTACGCCATGGTGAAGCAGTGGCATGGCACACTCTATCTTGGCCGTATCGGTGAGTTGCTGATTGAAATGGCCGCTGGCCTGGCGGTATTGATGATCGTCACCGGCCTCTACCTGGCCTGGCCGAAAAAGGGCTGGCGGGCACTCATACCTGGCCGCACCCTGGCCAACCGTGCTGCATGGCGGCGCTGGCACCTGAGTCTTGGCTGGCTGATAGCCGTGCCCTTGTTGTTCTTTCTGCTTTCCGGCATGGCCTGGACCAGCATCTGGGGTGGCAAGCTGGTGCAGCCCTGGGGTTCCCTGCCCGGTACGCGCTTTGAACTGCCGGAAACCCAGCCGGCGCCAGTGATGGATCACGCCAGCATGAACGAGCATGGTCTGCACCGGGTGCCCTGGGCTGTGGAGCAGACGCCCCTGCCGCGAGGACCATCAGGCCCTGCACCGCTGAATCTGGATGCGGTGGTCAAACAGGCCGGTGAGCAGGGCTTTGAGCACTTCCGCGTGCACTTCCCACAGGGCGAACGCGGCGTCTGGACCCTGTCGGCCACCACCATTGCCGGCGACATCAGTAACCCGCTGGACGAGCGTATCCTGCATCTGAATCCGGCCAATGGTGAGCCACTCAAAGAGATCCGTTTTGCCGATTATCCGGCCATGGGCAAGGCCATGGCAGCATCCATTCCTTTCCATCAGGGCGATCTGGGAGGGTGGAACTGGTGGCTTAACTTGCTGTTGGTGACCTTGGTCATGGCGCTGGTGATTACCGGTGCGATTGTCTGGTGGAAGCGTCAGTCACGCCGGGCACCGCCGAAAGCCGAGCCGACTTCCGGACGCAGGGTAGCGGTATTAATGATCGTGGTCGGTTGCGCTTTCCCGTTATCCGCCGCAGTGCTGTTGGTCATCATTCTGCTGGATACCCTCTTCTCGCAACGGGCAACAACGAAACAGCAGGAAGCCAACTAACCGGATTTGTTCACTGGGCCGAGGCGGGCGATTTCCCGTCACGGCCGCCACACACAGATTCTGATACCGTGTCTTCAGGCTGGCAGACAGGGCACAGGATTCTCCCGAATGATTTCACAACTGGTCACGGTTATCCGCAGTACGCTGGCGTTTGTATTGCCACCGCTGGTCGGCATGCTGTGGTTTCTGGCCTGTCTGCCCCTGGGGCGCCGTCGCGCCGTCAACTCGGGTATCCGTGTGGTCACCTGGCTTGGCCTGGGGCTGGCGGGCATTCGTCTGCAGGTGGAGGGTGAAGTTGCACTGCTGGAGCAACGCCCAGCCATTTTTGTGATCAATCACCAGAGCGGCACCGACCCGATTATTGGTGCCCGCCTGGTGCGCCATGACATGGTTGCCATCGGCAAATATGAATTGCAGTTCCATCCCTTGCTGGGCCCCTTGATGAAAATGTTCGGCACCGTTTTCGTGAAGCGGGAACAGGGCATGGGTCCGCAGGTGCTGGCGCCGCTGCTGCCGGCTCTGGCGGCGGGCGATGCGGTGGTTTTGGCCCCCGAGGGCAAGCGCAGCAAGGATGGTCAGTTGTTGCCTTTCAAACCCGGGGCGTTGTGGCTGGCACAACAATCCGGCGCCCCGTTGATTCCTGTCGTGCTGCATAACAGTGGCGAGATTCTCCCGGCCCGAGGGTTACTGATGAAGCCGGGCACGGTGCGGGTGACTGTGCTGCCACCCCAGCCCGCAACCCTGACCACGGAGCAACTCCGTCAGGTGTTTGCCGATGCGCTGTAAGGTGATTTTGTCCCTGTTGTTAGTGATGCCGTTGCCCGCAATGGCAGCAGGCGTAACACGTACCTCGCTGCCTGGCCCGGATCGCTTTACCTTGCAGGCGGTGTTGCCCATTTCCCTGAAACAGCTGCTGCCGATTCTGGAGCAGCCCTGTCACGTTCGGCAGTGGATGCCGGGTATCAAAACGCTCACCATTCTCGACACACCTTCAGCCACACAGACGCTGGTCTACATGGCCCGCAAGGCGCCGTGGCCACTGGCCGGGCGTGACGCAGTGACACTCTTTGAGCGCCACACCGGTGATCCGCTGGTGTTGACCATGTCGGGCAATCCGGCAGCCTACCCTGAACAGCCGAGTTATGTGCGGGTACCTTATACGGAAGGCAGCTGGACCCTGCATGATCAGGGCGACAGCACTGACGTTATATACCAGCAACAGGTAGACCCGGGCGGCGGTATACCGCAATGGCTGGCTGACCAGCTGGCACCGGGACAGATGGAAGCGGCATTGGCCGCGCTGGAGCACTATGTACGCGATCCGCAACGCACTGATTGCACTGCTGATTAATCTGACCCTGACGGGTACGCTGGCGGCAGAAACGCTGACGAGCTGTGAGCAGGAGTTCTTTGCCCTGACGCAGGCGCTGAAAGCGGCAGGCATCGAGGATGCCCAGGCAAAGACCCTGCCGGACTATCCACATCTGGGAGTGGATCGCTGGCTGGCCTTCCAGCAACAACAGGCCAGCAGCGTCGCGCAGCAACAGCAATGGATTCGCCTGAGTAGCGGCAAGGCCTGGCAGGATTTGTCGGTGATGAGCCGGCGGCTGGCAGGAGATGCGATGCCCTTCAACCCGGAAACCGCACAGCAGTTGCTGGATACCTGCTTGCCAGTGCTGGCGGCTCACACCGACTTCAGCACCCTGCCCCAGGCAGAGATCGCGGACAGCTATGCCACCTGGTTGCGGGTGGTCGGCATTTATCCACTCACTGCCTGGTTGGCCACCGGTTCCATTGACAACTACCACGAAGAAATGAGCGCCCGCTTTGTTGAGCCCGCCCCGGCCCCACGGCAGCAATATGCGCCTTTGCCGGCGGCTGACATGCCGGTAACTCCCGCCATGTTGCCGACGCCATCGCAGCTGGCCGACAATCCGTTGCAGATTCCCCTGCCTGATGAGCTGCAACGCAAAGCCCTGCTCCAGCACTACGCACCGGTACTGACCATGACCGACAGTGAAAGGTGGAACCGGCCTGGGGAAGTGAATCTGGATAGCGAGGGCAAGCCGGCGATCAATGTAGACAAACCGGTGAGTTACACCTGGGCCAGCTGGACCCGTTACCAGGGGCAAAATCTGCTGCAACTGAATTACCAGTTCTGGTTCAGCCAGCGGCCAAAGGCTGGTGCATTCGACAGCTATGGCGGAGCACTGGATGGGCTGATCTGGCGGGTGACACTCAAGCCCGATGGTGGCGTCCTGTTCTACGACAGCATTCATCCCTGCGGTTGTTATCACAAGATCTACCCTGTCGATCCGGATCTAAAGAAAGCGGAGATCGAAGGCGACAAACCGGTGTTCTATCCCGAGCGCGTTGCCGATGCGAAGCACCAACGCCTCAGCTTGTTACTGGAACCGGACACCCATTATCTGGTGCGGGTGAGCGATGTGGATGGCAGCCTGCCTACCACCTCATATCAATTCGCCAGTGCCAATACATTGCGTGCACTGCCACAATCCAATGGCAAGGTGGGCAGCCTGTTTAATGACAAGGGGCTGGTGCCGGTTTCAAAAAGGGGTGAACGTTTCTATCTCTGGCCCATGGGGGTTGCCTCCGCCGGTGCCATGCGCCAGCCCGGCGAACATGCCATTGCCTTCAAGGGGCGGCGTCATTTTGATGCGCCTGGATTACCGGGTATTCTGTTCGAGTAATACCGCATTCCCGTATGCTTTTTTGGCGGCCGTTGAAAGCATCCAATGCGAATAATGAAAGCACTCTGGCCAGGTCGAAAAGGAAAACATGCTGCCAATGGCGAGCTACTCCGGGTATCACCTTTCAGAAAATTCTCAGCTGTGCGTCGAGTCCCCTTCACACAAGGATGACCTGTTCGGTGAGATGGCAAAACAGCACGGCATTCTGGCGACCCAAGCTTGGCATATTGCAGAATTTCTCAAGCCCTCGCACCGTTACCTGCACCAGCTTTGCTGGACAGATGAGCAGATCGCCAACATCCATGAAGAAGGCCACCATGATGGCGCTTCGGATTTCAGTACCCTGGAATATGTGCTGTTAAAGGATGCGGAGGTACAGGACAGCTGGGATCTATCTGATCCTGCTGACCTGCAACGGTTGGCCGAAACGGCATTTCCCCGGCAATTGCACAGTGGCTTGATCAGCTCTCCGGGGACCTTTATAGAGTTATTGGCGACGTTTCTTGGCGAGCGGTTGAATGTCGAGTGGCTGAATAGGTTCAGGCTGAGGCCACAGCAACTTGCCGATGTGATGGACCGCCTCCCCATCCCGCTGCTGAGAAACTATGTGGAGTCAGGTCTGTTGAGTCCGGCGGTGCTCGTGGCGATTTTCAATGACCACCTCTATCGGGCAGGGATGGATTACCAGAGTCGTAAGCATCACGAGCCCATCAAGTCCTGCTGTTATCTGCTGTTTGATGAACAGTACAAACCCGCACACCCCGCCCTCAAGCAAGCCGTGGCCTGCTATCAACTGATCAGTGGCGGGAATTGGCGCGGCGTCCTCGATACCCAAGACACCTTGATACTGTCAGATGAGCAATTTCGCTATTTCAGGGAAAGCCATAGTCTCGAAGACGTAATCGCCACCCTTGCTGATCCTGCCATAACCCTTCAAGGCAACATGATGCCTTACATTAGTCAGGCACTGACAACCGGGCATATTCCGGCAGCAACCACCTTGCTGAAAAAGCAGTCCGGGGCCGGCCGTTATTTTCATGATTTTATTCGCGAGTTCATGGCCGTGTATGGCACTCTCCCCCGCGTCAGTTTTGATCTCTCACCGTTCTATCAAAAAGTGAAGCAACAGCAACAGAATACGGACACCCTGACGATACGCCAGCTCTGCGAAAACGGGTATGTCGATGCTCTGATAGCCCGCCTGCAAGCGGGTGATGCAGACAGCAAGACATTGAACGCCGCACTGCAATATGCCGCCGACAAGGGTTATGCCCACATTGTCCGATTACTTCATGAAGCAGGTGCCGAACTGGATACCTGGAATAACTACGCCATCAAAACCGCTAACAGCAAAGGGTTTGTACCCTTGCAGCAATATCTTCGCGGCAAGGGAGTGAGCTGGGAAGCGCAAGAGATGTCTGTCAACGAATGGGATTTATGACGTCAACACCAGCAGGGCAAGATAGTCTGCAAGCAGTTAATCAGAGGCTCCAAAGCCTGTGGATGCAAACATAGAGTGGATAACAGTAGTAACCAAGGGGAGAAAAGTGAAGGTCAGCCTCGATGAGATCCATGAAGCCTATCAACATTCATCCGTGACAGATGGCATGGTTGCAGACGTGGTACGAGTATGAAGAGGCGCAGGTGCTCAAGGAATTGAAGCAGTGGTGCGAACTGCACGATCTGGATGTTGAGTAGCTCCATGCCTGCCGAATCTGCCGCATAATCTGCTCATGTGTATCTGGCAGCAGCCCGGCTGATCCGGGAGCCTCCTTCTCAGCCTGGCCGATATAAGTAGTCGTGCATGGTGCTGGCGGATGCTTCCCATTGCGCCTGTAATCGTTTTCCCACTTCGCCAAAATGCGCCGGTGCTGTACTCAGTTCTGCCAACACTTGTCGCAGGGCCTCCAGTGCTTGAATCATCAAGGCACGAATCATCCGCGGACTGAGCTGGCAGTGTTGGCGGCCGAAGGTTTGCAGCATCTTGGGTGGCCACCAGCGTTTGGAGCCACCCAGCATCAAGGCAGGCACATCACGCTCGATGTACACCGTGGTGCAAACGATGTCGAAGGTGGGGGACAGTCTCACGTCTGCCTCCTGGTTTTCGTACAACACCCCAAAGTTTTTCAGGTGTGCATCGCCGTTACGCACCAGCCATGAGACCAGTACGGACAAAAAAAGCTCTCGGCGGGTGGCGTGCTCACGGGCTGGGTCAACCATGGTGGCCAGTGTCTCTACCAGGCGCTCGTAGGTGCTGTCATACTTTTCCTCTGGCACCCTGCCCGTCAGTGTGCAGCCATCTTCGAAACCCAAAAAACGATCGTCTTCTATCACATCAAACCGTTCCATCACGAACAGCCGACCATCAGTGGACACATCGAACGCGGGTACCGGTAAGCCGGCCAGTTTGGCCACCCGCATGCAGTAGTATTCGTTCAGAGCCAGTTGGGGAAAGTCTGGACCCCACGACTTCACGATAAGCCGCCCGGAGCGCACCGTTGCCTTGTCCTGCAGATCCACCAGTACCTTGGGCTGCATGCCTGAGATCCCGGAGCGCAAGGCGTACTTCTCAACCAGTTCATCAAACAGGTCGGGGTTGTTTGAGTGCAGCAGTGTATTCAGGTCTTCCCGTTGGCTGGCCTCTGCTACGCGAGCACCGGGCAACTGGTAGCCCAGCCGCCCAATTTGATAGGGACCAAGGTGCGCCAGCAGGGCCAGATCACCGGATCCGTGCAGCTTGCGAACGGTCTTGGCCAGCACTTCCTTCAGGTAGCCTTCTGGCAGGTTCTGAGCAAACACGGGGTGCAGCCGGTCATGCTCCCAACTGGCCGGACGAAAGGGCATCGTGAGTGACACTTCTCGGCCGGTCGCTTCCCGGTCATAAGTAAAGGTATACCGGTTACGGTCGCTGGTGTGCAGCACGCCGGCCAGTTCCCCGTTGACGGTGACGTCCAGCGTATCCAGTGGGTTGGTCTTTTCGCTCAAGCGTGGCTCCTTGTGTCGGTGCCGCCGTTAACCGTTATCGGACAGTTCATCCAGGGTCGGCCTGCGTCGTTTGACGGGTGTTGGCACCAATTCCTGGCCGAACAAACCGAGTAACCGCTCCAGTTTGGAGTAACCGATTTCGGGCAGCTGCCCGCCTTCCAGTTTGGAGATAGTGGAGCGATCCACACCAGCGCGTTCACTCACTTCTTTCTGGGAGAGGCCGGCAGCGCGTCGTTCATGCTTGAGTTGCTGGCCTAGGTTGATGAGATTCATGTGACTATATCCCACATAAAGAGCCTAAATGGCCGTTATGTGGTAAATAATCACATAACGATTGAGGTTGTTCAATGAATGTGAGCAATGGGCTGTCGCATTGTGCCTCAGAGGATATCCCGCCAGAGCTGGGGCTGGTTGGTTAATGAGCCGAATCTGATGGATAATCGGCTCATAATATGATCCAAAATTCAGGTTATTCGGCTCATGTACATCTGGGAACAACCGGATTGGCCCCATTTCCGCTGGGATGCGAGCAAGCTAAAGCCCCGGGTCGACAATATTCGCCTGCTGCAGGGGCGGTTACTGGGTCGGGCTGAAGCTACTCCAGAACAGGCAGATCTGGAGGTGGAGTGACCGGGGTCAGGTCTCCCATTTCCCGTATTAAACATAGGCGGCAACTGCCTATCGGCACATTACCCTCAAGGCTGCACTCTTGGCCAGCCTTTGAGTGAGGTCACGCGACCTCAATATCCAGCGGCTGGATATCGTCCAGATTGATTGTATTTCTGGCCACCCACAGATCATATTGATCCTGCATGGCCAACCAGCTTTCCGCACTGCGGCCAAGTACCTTGTTCAGGCGCAATGCCATTTCGGGGCTGATACCGCTGTTGCCCTTGAGCAGACGTGACAGTGTGGAAGCCGCTACCCCCAGACTGGTGGCGAGCTGGCGTGTGCTGATGCCGCACGGTTGAAGGTAAATCTCTCGAATGAACTCACCCGGGTGCGGCGGATTATGCATGGTCATCAGTGATAATCCTCGTAATCCAGTACATAGGCGTTCCCGTCGCGGAATTCGAACGTGATGCGCCAGTTACCGTTAACCCAAATCGACCACCGCCCTTTGTTATTGCCCTTTAATGGGTGCAATCGGAACCCCGGGATATCCATATCATCCGTTGATGTGGCGGTATCCAGGGCGGCGAGTTGCATGCGCAGTTTATTGGCATGGTTCGCCTGAATGCCTGCGGTGGAGCCAGTCGAGTAAAACCGTTTCAGTCCCTTGTGACGGAATGACTTGATCATGGGGATGATTGTAGCGTGTTGCGCATCGCGCAACAACCGTGTGTTTTATCCTGGCTAATGGGTGTTACAAAGGCATGAAGGGAGAGAGGCCGCAGCACCCGGTACCTTTGCAATAGAACGGGGACGCGATGGGGGAACTTGGTGGCTGGCTTGGGGGTGCCTCCAAGCGAGGCTCGATTCGCGGTCGAACGACCGTATTCGCTGTGCTTACCCTCCGGGCCGGCCCCTGGCCGTTACTTCGCTACGCTCCGTTCCCACAGTGAGGGATGTCACCAGGTGGCTGTTGGAGCAGTGTTGAAGCTCAGGCCACGGAGCCAAACACCTGAATAATGTTGCCGAGGCGCGCGGTGAACTTGTCGCCGCTGTTCAACGGCCCGACGCCCGCCGGGGTGCCGGTGAAGACTACATCGCCGGGTTCCAGAGTGAAGGTCTGGCTGATTTCGGCCAGCAGTTCGAAGGTGGGGAACAGCATCAGGCCGGTGTGGCCGTGCTGTTTCACTTCTTCGTTGATCTCCAGGGTCACGTCCAGGTTCTGGCGCACGGAGATGCCGCGGGCGTCGATGAAGCCGGAGACCGGGGCGGCGCCGTCGAAGGCCTTGGCCCGTTCCCAGGGATGGCCTTTTTCTTTCAGCTGGTTCTGCAGTTCCCGCAGGGTCAGGTCCAGGCCCACGCCGTAGGCGGCGATGCTGAAGCGGATGTTTTCCAGGTCGGTTTCCTTGCGGATGCGCTTGCCGATCATGACCACCATTTCCACTTCATGATGCACCGGCCCCTGCCCCTTCGGGATGATCACCGGTTCGTGCAGGCTGGCCAGGGCGGTGGCCGGCTTCATGAACAAAATCGGGGATTCCGGTACCTCATTGCCCAGCTCGCGGGCGTGGTCGGCGTAGTTGCGCCCCACGCACACCACCTTGCCCACCGGGATGTCGATGGGGGAGCCGTCGATCCAGCGGTGAACGTAATCGTCTTCGCCGCTGTTGAGGGTGATGGCGTCATCAAACATCGAACAGCTTCCCCGGGTTCATCACGTTGTTGGGGTCGAACACCGCTTTCACTGCTTTCATACAGGCGATCTCCTCCGGGCTGCGCGAGTATGCCAGGTACGGCTTCTTGGTCATGCCGACACCGTGTTCTGCCGAGATAGACCCGTTGTACTTCTCCACGATCTCGAACACCCACTTCGAGACGTTGTTGCACTTGGTAAAGAAGTCTTCCTTGGCCAGGTCCGCCGGTTTGAGGATATTCAGGTGCATGTTGCCGTCACCGATGTGGCCAAACCAGACGATCTCGAAGTCCGGGTAGGCGTCCTGCACCACGGTGTCCACGTCTTCCACGAAGTCCGGCACTTTGGCGATGCTCACGGAGATATCGTTCTTGTAAGGGGTGTGTGGGGCGATGGATTCGGAGATACGCTCACGCAGCTGCCACAGCTGATCCAGCTGCTGCAGGGACTGGCTCATGACGCCGTCCAATACCCAGCCTTCTTCCACACATTTTTCGAAGATGGCCATGGCCTGCTCGCCCACCTGCTCGGAGAGCTGTTCGAATTCCAGCAGGCAGTAGAACGGGCACTCGGTATCGAAGGGCTTGGGCACGCCGTGGGCCAGTACGTGGGCCATGGCCTTGTCGGAAAAGAATTCGAAGGCGGTCAGGTCGATGTCCTGCTGGAAGGCGTGCAGGATCTTCATGACTTCGCGGAAGCCCGGCGCGCCCAGTACCAGGGCGGTCAGGTCTTTGGGCTGGCGAGTGAGTTTGACGGTGGCTTCTACCACAAAGCCCAGGGTGCCTTCGGAGCCGATAAACAGGTGGCGAAAGTCGTAGCCGGTGGCGTTCTTGATCAGGCCCTTGTTCAGGTCCAGCAGTTCGCCCTTGCCGGTGACCACCTTCAGGCCGGTGATCCAGTCGCGGGTCATGCCGTAGCGGATCACCTTGATGCCGCCGGCGTTGGTGCCGATGTTACCGCCGATCTGGCTGGAGCCGGCGGAGGCAAAATCCACCGGGTAGAACAGGCCCTTCTCTTCGGCGAATTCCTGAAGCTGCTGGGTGACCACGCCGGGCTGCACGGTGACAGCGCGGTCGAATTCGTTGAAATCCAGCACTTTGTTCATGCGATCAAAGGCCACCACCAGCTCACTGTTGGCCGCCACAGCGCCGGCGGACAGGCCGGTGCGGCCCCCGGAGGGCACCAGGTGCAGACCGTGCTCGTTGGCGATTTCCACGATCTGTTGCACTTCCTCGATGGTTTCCGGCAGCGCGATGGCGCAGGGGGCCGGAGCCCACACCTTGGTCCAGTCGACCCCGTAGCGCTCCGCGCTTTCCTGGTCGGTAAGCAGGCGTTTGCCAAGCAAATCAGTCAGTTGCTCCATTGCAGCGTGGGCAAAAGCGGTCATCAAGGGTCTCCTGAACGGGGTAAAACGCACGATCTTGAGGCGTTCTCACGCCAACTTGAGCAATCCGACAACGGGACGGCTCTCAATTTGAGCGCGCTATGTTAACATACGCGCCCATTTCACAGGCTACCGAGACTTCAATCATGGCCGATACTTCTCTTGAGAAGGACAAGATCCGCGTTCTCCTGCTCGAGGGCATCCACGAAAACGCCGTGGAGAACCTGAAGGCACACGGTTATACCAACGTGGAGCTGCTGCCCACCGCTCTGACCGGCAGTGACCTGACCGACAAGATCAAGGATGCCCATTTCATTGGTATCCGTTCCCGCACCCAGCTCACCGAAGAGGTGTTCCAGGCAGCGGAGAAGCTCATCGGTGTAGGTTGTTTCTGTATCGGCACCAACCAGGTAGACCTGAAGGCGGCCCTGAAGCGCGGGATTCCCGTGTTCAACGCCCCCTACTCCAACACCCGTTCCGTGGCCGAGCTGGTGATTGCTCATACCATCAACCTGATGCGTGGCATTCCCGAGAAGAACGCCTCCGCCCACCGGGGTGGCTGGCTGAAGTCGGCCAAGGACAGCTACGAAATCCGTGGCAAGACCCTGGGTATCGTGGGTTACGGCAACATCGGCGCCCAGGTGTCCGTGCTGGCCGAATCCATGGGTATGAAGGTGAAGTTCTACGATGTGATTCCCAAGCTGCCGCTGGGCAACGCCGAGCAGGTCAGCAGCCTCAATGAGCTGCTGGGGATGTCCGACGTGGTCAGCCTGCACGTGCCGGATACCGCCGACACCCGCTGGATGATCAAGGAAGAGCAGATCCGCGCCATCAAGCCCAAGGGTTACCTGATCAACTACGCCCGCGGCAAGGTAGTCGATATTGACGCTCTGGCTGCAGCTATCAAGGACGGCCACCTGCTGGGTGCCGCCATTGACGTGTTCCCGGAAGAGCCCAAGGGTAACGACGATGAGTTCGTCAGCCCCCTGCGTGAGTTCGACAATGTGCTGTTGACCCCGCACATTGGTGGCTCAACCCAGGAAGCCCAGGTGAACATCGGCACCGAGGTGTCCGAGAAGCTGGCCCGCTACTCCGATAACGGCGCCACCCTGGGTGCGGTGAACTTCCCGGAAGTGGCCCTGCCGGCACACCCGGATATGCACCGCCTGCTGCATATCCACAAGAACGTGCCCGGCGTCCTCACCCAGATCAACACCATCTTCTCCGAAAATGGCATCAACATCTGTGGTCAGTACCTGCAGACCAATGAAGACATTGGTTATGTGGTGATCGACGTGGACAAGGAATACAGCCAGCTGGCGCTGGAAAAACTGCGCACCATCGAAGGCACCATCCGTACCCGGGTGCTGTTCTAGGGAGCAGACAAGCCTTTTCATAACCAACCTGCGGTCCGGGCCCGTCCCGGGGCCAGGGGTGACGAAAAGGGGGGAGCGGCCCGGATTGGCGCTCGACAAAAAGCCGGAGCCAGACTACCTTGTCTGCTCCGGCTTTTTATTTGTACGCCTGATGCAAGAGGCCGGACGCCTGACACGAGAACGGTGTTGAACCGGTGGGGATCCGGGCGGTCTGACTATTGTGGCTTTTGATGGGAACAGGGAACACACACCATCTTATGGAATCGATAAGAAAGGGATGTCTTGCACTGGCCGTCATGGCCCTGCTGACTGGTTGTGCCAGTCGCTCGCTGTTTGTCTCCTACCCCAGCCAGGCCGCCAAATGGAAGGCGGAGCTGGCCACTGCGCCATCGCAACCGGCCGCTGAGGCTTCCCCGTCATCGGGTGCAATACCGGCTTCCGGGCAACCCGCACAACTTGCCGCTGCGCCGCCCGCCAGTCCGGTTATTAGCAAACTGGAAGCGGCCACCAGCGGAGCAGACGGGGTGCTCTACCTGCAGGAACTGGGGAGAGTGGCCCAGCTGCAGGGGCAGCGTGAGGCCAGCCGCCAGGCCTTTGCCTCTGCTGTGGCGGCCTATGATGCGGAAGATGCCAGCGCCAAAATCCAGGTCTCTTCCCTGGCGGCAACCGGTTCATCACTGATTACCAATGATAATGCCCGTCCCTACATCGCCCCGGATTACGAGCGTATTTTCACCCGTGCCTACCAGGCCCTGAATTACTGGGCTGCCAATGATGCCACCGGCGCCGCGGTGGAGTTTCGTGCGGCTGCACTGGAGCAGCAGGTGGCCGCCAACAAGCGAGAAAAGGAAATCGCCAAGGCGGAAGAGGAAGCCGAAGAAAACAATATCGACCTGAACCAGTTTGACGGCTACTTCGAAGGCCTGAATGCGGTGGCCGGCGAGGTCAAGGCCAGTTTCCAGAATGCCTGGACCTTCTATCTGTCCGCCCTGTTCTGGGAGGCTCATGGCGAATGGAATGATGCCCTGGTGGATTACAAGAAAGCGCTGGAGATCCACCCCGATTCCACCATGTTGAAGGAAGATGTGCAGCGCGTGTCGGCGGCCATGGATCGAAAGCAGGACGGCGACACCGGGCTGGTGGCGGTGATTTACGATCAGGGTTTTGTGCAACCCCGTGCCGAGTTCAGCCTGCCCATCCCGACCGTGCACGGTTTCTTTTCCGTGGCGTTTCCCACCTATGCGCTTCAGGACAAACCCAGGCCCAACACCTTGCGAATACTGGATACTGCCATGCAGCCTGTGGCGGAAACCCAGGTGCTGGCCGATGTGGGCGCACTGGCGGCCAAGGACTTGAAGGAACGCTTGCCGGGCATGCTGGTTCGCCAGACCCTGCGGGCGACCGCCAAGTACAACCTGCAGAAAGAAGCCAACGATAATTATGGTGCTCTGGGGGCCTTTGCCACCCAGATCTACAACCTGGTCAGTGAACAGGCCGACCGCCGCAGCTGGCTGACACTGCCTGCCTATGCCCAGGCGACTCGCGTTTCCCTGCCCCAGGGAGAACATACCCTGTTATTGAGCACCCCGCAGGGCGATGCTACGTTGACGGTACCGGTGGTAAACCGTGGCCTCACCGTTATCCATGTCGTGGCCGTCCCCGGCCGCTTGATTACTCGCGTGTTACCCGTCCAGGAGGGACCCCTATGAGTATTTTCCGTCCGCTGATGGCCTTGCTGGTAGCGCTGCTGCTGGCGGCCTGTTCAGCCAGCAACATGAGCCAGATCGAAGTTGATGAAAATGGCGAGCCCACCCACAAGGTCTATTCCAACAACAGTCTGTTGGGGAGCCGTATTACCGTGGTGGATCTGAAACAGAAGAAAGTGGGCGACCTGCTATATGTACAGGCCACGCTGGAAAACGACTGGAAGTTTCAGCTCGACTTTCAATACAAGATCAAGTTTTTCGATGCCAGCGGTTTTGAACAACAGCCGGAAGCCCAGCCCTGGCGTCAGGTGGTCATGGCTGGCCGTAGCCAGAATAACGTGAACGCCATTGCCCCCAATCCCAGTGCGGCCCGCTTCGAAATCTGGGTTCGTGAGTAATTCAACGATTTGTGCGGTCTTACCGCTAGTGAGGAGATAAACATGCAACGTGTACTTTCCATGATGATGCTGGGTGCCGCATTGGTGCTCAGTGGTTGTGCGTCCAAGGTGGACTATGGCGATGCCCAGGCCCGCGAAACCGTCAATACCGATTTCGGTTCTACCGATCTGCAGATGATTGCTGCCAAGATGGTAGATGACATGCTGGTGTTTCCGCCCATCGTTCAGCTCACCCAGAGCCGTCGCCCGGTGGTGTTCGTGGACAGCATCAAGAACAAGACTACCGAGCACATCGACACGGAATCCATCACCGATACCATCCAGTCCAAACTGCTCAATTCCGGCAAGTTCCGCTTTGTGGACATGACCAAGGTGGAAAGCGTGCGTGAACAACTGGATTACCAGAGCGAATCCGGCCTGGTGGATCCCAACACTGCTGCCCAGATGGGCCGCCAGATTGGTGCCGAGTTCATGATGTACGGCAACTTCTCCTCCATTGTGAAACGTGACGGCAATACCAAGGACGTGTACTACAAGTTCACTCTCAAGTTGATGAATATCCAGACCGGCATCATCGAGTGGGCCAACGAGAAAGAAATTCGCAAGACGCGCAGCAAGAGCCTGTTTGGGTTGTAAGGGAGACGCAGCACGCACAGGCAGCACGCTCCACGCGGAACAGCCTCTGCTGTAGGAGCGTCGCTGGCGGCGCGATTCGAGCCCAGGATCAAAAGCAGTTTCACCACAGAGGGCACAGAGCACACAGAGTAAAAAAACGATTTTCTCGGTGATCTCTGTGCACTCTGTGGTAAATCATTCTTCTCGAGGTTGGGCTATCGCGCCGCCAGCGACGCTCCTACGGCTGGAGCTGCTAGAAACAAGGAGGTCACATGTACAAACGACTATTTGCTCCGTTGATCATGGCACTGATGCTGCTGTCATCGTTCAGCCATGCACTGACCGAGACCGTATCGGTTTCCTCTCGCGGCTTCGGTGATACCCCGGAGCAGGCCATGACCAATGCACTGGTGGCCGCGGTGCGTCAGGGGGGCGGTGTCACCCTGGCAGTGGATCCCAACTTCCGCACCGATGTCTATGAATGGGTCATCCAGTCCCAGGGTGATGTGTCCACCTGGATGGGCAAGGAAACCTCGGTGCCAGAACCGCAGTTGCCCACGCTGGGTAACATCAAGACTTACCAGGTGCAGTCCGTGAAGAAAGTGGATGACGGCATGTGGCAGGCGGATGTGCAGGCGGAAATCCTGCGCCCCAAATCCATCGGCCCGGACCGCTCTCACCTGCCCGGCATTGCCATTGCCACCTTTGATGCCCGCGCCAGCAGCTATGACCTGGGCGATGTGAAGGTATCGGCGCAGGAAGTGCAGCGTGATCTGGCCGAAAACCTGTCCATGGCGTTTACCCAGTCCGGTCGTTTCCGGGTGTTGGACCGTTCCTATCTCGCCGATGTGGAGAAGGAGCTGCAAACCGTCTCCGAAGGCAGTGTGGCGCCGGAAGAAATGGCCCGCCTGGGCCAGCGCAAGGGCGCCGACCTGCTGCTGGTAGGTACCATTGAAGATTTCCAGATTGGCGACAGTGAGCGAGAGTTCTACGGTGCCAAGATGGGCGGTTATGAACCCTATGTACGGGTGCGTTACCGGCTGATCGATACCACCACCACGGAAATCCTCTGGAGTGACCTCTACGTGTGGGACAAGTCCGAAGCGGAGATCCGTGAAGTGGCGCGACAGCTCAACATCGATGACCGCAATCACCCGGAACGGCTGGCCGATGTGATGTACCCGGAGATCGCTCGTGCCATCGCTGGCGATGCCACCGACGTGCTCTATCCGGTACAGGTGATCAAGGTGGACGGTGATACGGTTTTCCTGACCCAGGGCGAAGGCCGCCTGGAACAGGATGCCCTGATGAAAGTCTATCGTCCGGCTGGTGAAATGAAGGATCCGGATACCGGCATGACCATCAAGATGGAAGGCGCAGCCCTGGCTACACTGAAGGTCAGTGAGATCCGCCCGGATTACGGCATTGCGGTGGTGGAAGGGGCTGCCAGCGGCCCGCTCAAGGTCGGCGACCGGGTACGTCCGGACAAACAGGCCCAGAACCGGGCCAGCCAACCCGCCGGGCAACAAGCCAGCCCTGGCTCATCGGAAGCGCCGATTCAGTGGTAAGCCCTTTTCGGCAGATGCAGAGATGAGACTGAAACAAAAAAGCCACCGCATATGCGGTGGCTTTTTGCTTTCAGATTAACCGCAATGCGTAAATCAGAAAGAGGCGCCTACATTCAGATAGTAGCCGCTGGTGCCCAGGCTTTGTTGATTGCGGGCCAGGGTGCCATCCACAACGTCATCCGGGAAGTGAATGAAGTCAGACAGACCATCAATGCTGGAGTATTGATAGCCCAACCCTACATCCAGATTCACACTGTCAGATTGAAGTGCGCTGAATACAACCCCCAGCATGGCATTGGTCATGGTAGCGCTTTCGGTGAAATCATCGCCGGTGTCGACATAGACCTGATCCCCATCCTGGATAGTCTCGTAGTTGGAGCGTGATGCCTCGGCATTCATAACACCCAAGTCTACCCGCCCTTCAACACCGACCAGTTTGTTGAACTGCCAGCGCCCCTCAACCCCTGCGAAAAAACCGAGCAAGTCGTGATCTACAGATTCCTGGACCTGGGTACCGCTGGAATTGCTGGTGTCGTCGTAATAGGTGTTCATGCTTTGTTCAATACTGGTAGAACGTAGGCCTATCAAAGGAGATACCAGACCTTTATCTCCGCCAAACTTCACGTTGTAGGCGAATTCCAGATCAATGCTCTGCTGTTCCAGCTCGTACTGGGTGGTACCTTTATCCCAATCACCGTCAGCCACATCGCCCCAGTCTGCGTGCACACGTGCTGCAGTCAGCTCTTCATTGGGACTGGACACGGAATCTTTCTCATCAAACTCAATGCTGCTGACGCGCAGGGTGCTGGTCCAGTTGCTGCCCAGATCCATACCCAGCCCAATGACAAAGCCCGTTTCCGCAGAAGGATCAACATGCTCATAATCCCCGGAACCGACAATGCTGGTGTTATTTGTCTGGTAAGGTGCGTACCACTCCAGGCCGCTACGATCCAGTTCGCTCTGGTTGGCCTGAAGGTCGACATAGAAGCCCGCCATCGCGGGTGAAGTGGTTGCTAGAATAGCGACAGAAACGAGGTTTTTTTTGATTGTTTTCATGCTGCTTTTGCATTCTCCATTGTAATAATCCCCTTCCCCCCGAGGAGAAGGAATCCTTTTCGTTGTGCAATTTGGTGCGCAACAAGATTATATAGCGTGTTTATCCATTGCAAGAGGATGACAGGAAGGTGGATGGGCTTCTGGCAAAGCGGCAAGAGGACAAACAGGAAAACCTGTTCCGTTGGGGTGCCAGGGATGTCCATGTGGCAGTGTGGGCGAAAGCCGGGTTTTTTGTCTGGGGCGGGTGATTCTGCAGGAGAGCCACTTGAGGCAGCGAAGCTGCGACGAACGTAGCACTTGCCTGGTTGGCTAATGCTGGCCTGAAGTTTAATCGCACGGATAAAGGTGTTTGTCCTCGCCGCAACGTACCCTGACGAGAATAAAGGCCCAAAGGGGGAACTGGCTCCCCCTCTGGCATTCCGACCATTCCCCGGTATGGGAATGGCGCTTCAGCGGGCAAAACATGTTTTGTAAACCTCCGCTTCCGCCCCTTACCTCGACACCGCTCCTCGACTCACTCTAACAGGGAAGATGCCATGCTGATGGCATTGGCGTTCTTTCCTTACTCAAACGATGAGGGTTGCTGTAGGAGATTCTATGTTGTCCACCCCTTTTATGCGGCGGACGACGGCGCGTAGCTGGTGCGGTTCTTCATCAACGCGAAGGCGATACGGACCAGCTTGCGTGCGAGGATGACCAGGGCCTGCGTTTTCGCCAGGCCACGGTCGAGATAACCTTGGTAGACACCAGCCCAGCGGGCGCTTTTACGGGCAGCCATAGCTGCGCAGTAAAGCAGTCTGCGGGTCTCTGAGTCGCCTTTCTTGGTCAGCTTGCGTTTTCCCGTTCTGGTGCCGGAGTCCTTTACATGGACATCCATCCCCAAGAAGGCGACGAAGGCGTCGCTGTTGCGGAAGTCTCCTCGTAGGAAGGCCATAACGAGCGCATATGCAGTCAGGTCGCCCACACCTTCCAGAGCCTTGCACCGTTGCACCTGATCACTAAGTCCAGCTTCTCTTACGGTGTCGCGAAGGTGTTTCTGGATCAGCGTATCCAGACTATTGATCTGTAAGATCAGCTTTTTCAGGCTTGCCTTGAGGATCTTTTCGCCACCCAGACTTTGCTGGATCATGGTGCGTGCCTTGATGAGCGCGGCGCGGCGGCGCAGCAGTGTCTGCAGTGTTCGATACGCCTTGGGTGGCGGGCTCCAGCGGCGTAGATCCTCTTTTTCTCTCTGCAGATGGCGGGCGAGCAGCTGGGCGTCAGAGGCGTCTGTTTTGGCTCGACCGCCTGTTCCCTTGCGGTAGCTGCTGAGCCGTGAAGCATCAATAACGTAAATGTGGTGCCCTTTGGCATGGGCCAACTCGATGACTGCCATGTGGTAAGTCCCTGTGGCCTCAATGGCGATCTCACAGGGGCATGGCAGGCTCTTGAGCCAGACCTTAATGGCTTTGGGGGTGTTCTCAATGGTGAGCGTCTGGCCCTGGAAATGAATGACCAATTCGGCCTTGGCGACGTCGATACCGACGATGGATCTTGCTACTTGCATTGCCACTGAACTGCCCCTTGAGCTAGGTTACACATGCTTGTCGGGGCGCACCTGAACGCTGGCTTGCTGGTATCGTCGGTCTGAGGTGCGAACTCAGCCGATGGATTCTTTATCGGCGTATGAATAGGTGCGGGGTGGGGCCAAATCTCCTACCGTCTGTACCCTTAGGTCAGATGCACCTTTGGTCCCTCCACCCCGGCAAGTCCTGCATCATTGCAGGAGGGGCATTCAAACATACAAGCACCTCTCGAGGTGCGGACCGAAGCCCTGCCGTTACAGAATCGGTTGCTCTTTGCTCTGCCGGTTGGGGTTCGCACCTCGAGAGGTGTATTCGTTTCACACACCCTTCGGGCCGCACTCCGTGCGTTACTTCGCTGCGCTACGTCCCAACCGTTCTTTCAGGTGTTGGGAGCAGTGGCTGCGATGCTGTCTTCCCTGCGCCGCCGGCTCGTGGCCCTCGCCTTGCGTTTTTTCCACCAGATCACCACGCCGGTGATCGACAACATCGCCACGGCGATGCCCATGAAGGAAATAATAATGCGGCCCGGCAGGCCGGCAATGCGGCCGGAATGCAGCGGGAACTGAAGTTGGTTGAAGACGTCGGCCGCGGTGCCGGTCCAGGGGACTTCGTCGCCAATCAGCGTGCCATTTTTGCCATCGTAGTAGAGACTCTTCACTTTCATGCCGCCACTGTCATGGTCTTCACCGGGGTAGTAAAACCGCACACCGAAGACGGCGAAGTTATCGCTATAGAAGGTGTCACCAATGGGTTCTTGCCAACCGCGCGTATCTGCTTCTGCACGGGCTTTGTTGAAGAGAGTGGGCCAGGCTACCTGCGGTTCCACCGGATCGTGGAGCGCGGTGGGTGTGCGGGTTTCGAACGGTCCCGGGGTGGTTTCCGAGACCGTGGACATGATCGGGTAAAACACCTCCCGATACAGGTTCAGGGAAAAGGAGGTAAACGCCAGCATCAGCAGCAAGCCAAACACCCACAGGCCCACGGCCCGGTGCAGGTCAAAGTTGAGTTTGTAGGCGCCAGCGCCCCCGCGAATCTTCCACGCCGGCTTCCAGCGTTGCAGCCACCTTTTACGGCTGGTGGTACGTCGTTTGCGTGGCAGGGTGATGGCCATGGCGATGAAGGTATCAAACAGCCACACCAGGGCGGCAATGCCCATCAGCCAGACGCCCCAGCGATCGGTGCCCTTCCATTCCGGGAGGTGCAAGGAAAAGTGCAGCTTGTAGAGGAACGACATCAAGTGTTCCGGGTGCAGGGAAATCTTGCCCCATTCCCGTTTACCGACAATCTCGCCGGTGACCGGATCGACGAAGACATGATCGTAACCCAGATCATAACGTTTGCCGGTGTCCGGGTTTTTCAGGGCGTCTACCCAGATTTCGGTATTATGTCCAGGCTCGGGTTGGGTGGCAAAAAAACTGGCGCGCACCCGTGGGTCTGCGGCTTCCACCCTGTCGACCAGACTAAGCATGGGTAACGGCTCGCCCTGGCTCTGACTCTTGAACAGGTGGGGGTTGAGCCACTCATCAAGCTCATGGTCCCAGGAAATCAGGGCCCCGGTAAGGCCGGCAATGATCAGGAAACCGGCGATGAACAAGCCAAACCAGCGATGAAGAACGACAAGTAGCGCACGCATGAACCGCACCCAAGGGAAGTGTGGGGCGCAGTGTAGCAATATTGTTAATCGTTCTCATTACCTTTAATCGGTGGCCGCGATGGTCGCCAGAGCGGATAGGGAATCCCCGCCAGCCGGTTGATCAGGAAGGCCTGGCAGACCAGCAAGACCACTGCACTGATCAGGACCGGCATCTGCTGGAGTTCGTGCATCAGCCCCAGTGACACAATCAGGGCCGTGGCGCCGGCCGGGGGGTGAGCCACCCGCAACAGGATCATCAGGCTGCTGGTGAGTCCCAGGGACAGGCCTGCCGCGGCAACCCGGGACCACTCCACGCCGCTGATGAAGGCGGCGGGGGCGTCGTGCAGACCGAATAGCCACAGGGAGAGCCAGCCACACAGGGCGCCGAGGATGTGGGCGCTGATCACATTACGGGGGCTGGCGGCCTCGGCCAGAGGCACATGGAACAGCAGGAACGCGGTGGCGCCCAGAGAGGGAAAAATGAACGCCTGCTGGGTAACCAGCGCCACCATGGCGATCAGGGCGATACTCAGACCCCCGTTGACCAGATTGAAAGCGGCAAGCACCAGGCGCGGATTGAAGCGCTGGCTCATCACCTCAAGATGGAGCTGGCGAAGCACGCCACTGACCAGACGCTGGCGAACCTGATCGCTTTGTTTGCTCATGGCGCACCAATAGGGGGCGGTTCAGGAGCCGCGAATGGTAAGGCTTTCGCGCTTGCTGATCAATTTCGGTGCGCGCAGCCCGTCCTTAACGTCAAAAAGATAACCGCGCCAGAGTGGGTATTTGTTGTCACAGATCCGGTAGCATCAGTGTTCACGGAGAAGGAGAACCCGGTGGACGGATTTTTTGCTCAGGCACTGGTGTTATTGGGTGCCACCCTGATTCTATTGCCGTTGTTCCAGCGACTTGGGCTGGGCAGCATCCTGGGGTACCTGGCTGCCGGCATTGCCGTGGGGCCATTGGGGTTGGCGCTGATCAGTGACGGCACCCATGTGCTGCATTTCGCCGAGCTGGGCGTGGTGCTGATGCTGTTTCTGGTGGGGCTGGAGCTGGCTCCTCAGCATCTATGGGCCCAACGGCGTAGTCTGGTGGGCCTGGGCGCCACCCAGATGGTGGCCAGCGCCTTGCTGTTGGCGGCGGTGTTTCTGTCGCTGGGGCTGGATATGCGAGTCAGCCTTGCCGTCGGGGCGATACTGGCGTTGTCGTCCACCGCCTTTGTTATCCAGATGCTGGTGGAAACCAACCAGCTGGGCACGCCCCATGGCCGCTCGGCGTTTTCCATTCTGCTGTTCCAGGACGTGGCGGTAATCCCGATCCTGTTGTTACTGCCGGTGCTGGCAGGCACCGGGAGCGATGAGGGCGGGCCGCAATTGCTGGCCGGGCTGCTGGCACTGGCCGGCATGGTGGCGGCGGGCCGTTATCTGCTCAACCCCTGGCTGGGCTGGCTGGCAAAACTTCGCAACCGGGAGCTGATGAGTGCCAGTGCCCTGATGCTGGTGCTGGGGGCGGCAGCGCTGATGGAGCATCTGGGCCTGTCCATGGGGCTGGGCGCGTTTGTTGCCGGGGTATTGCTGGCCAACTCCCCTTACCGGGAACAACTGGAAACGGATATCCAGCCTTTCAAGGGGTTGTTGCTGGGCCTGTTCTTCCTGGCCATCGGCATGACCATGGACCTGCGCCTGCTACTGGATTTCCCGGGAAAAATTGCGCTCTATCTGGTGATTCTGCTGGGTACCAAGGCGCTGGTATTGATGGTGATCAGCCGGATCCGCAAGGCGACCTGGCGGGGTACCCTGCTGTTCGGCATGTTGCTCAGTCAGGGGGGCGAATTTGCCTTTGTATTGCTGACCCAGGCGGTCACGCTCAATCTGGTGGACAGTACACTGGCGGGCCAGCTGAATCTGGTGGTGGCCTTGTCCATGGCCTGTACCCCGCTGTTGTTGAAAGCCGTGGCCGCGCTGTGGCCTGAAGAGACGCGCACGCCCCGCCCGGACCTGGAAGAGGAAGCCATGCCCAGCCACCACCCGAGTGTGGTGATTGCCGGGCTCGGTCGTTTTGGCCAGATCACCGCCCGGATTCTGGTGGGCCGGCAGATTCCCTTTACGGCGCTGGATTCCGATCCGGATGAAATTGATCTGCTGCGTCGTTTCGGCAACGAGGTCTACTTTGGTGATGTGACACGACTGGATCTGTTGCAGAACGCCGGTCTGGAGCATGCCCGCGTGCTGGTGTTGGCCATCGACGATGTGGAAGCCTCCATGAAGACCGCTTCACTGGTGCAGCACCATTTCCCCAAGGTCACCATCATTGCCCGAGCCCGGGATCGCAACCATGCCTTCCGGCTGCGGGCCCAAGGGGTAAAACTGGTGGTTCGGGAAACCTTTGAGTCCGGCTTGCTGAGTGCCCGATTGACGCTGACTGAGCTGGGTGTGCCGGAATCCACGGCACTGGATCTGGTGCGAAGTTTCCGCGCTCTGGACGAGCGGATGCTGGAAGAGCAGATAGAGCATCGCGATGACCACGCCAAATTACTGGAAACCAGCGCGCGCGGCCGTGAGGAATTGAGTGCCTTGCTGAAGCAGGATGAATCGTGAGTGTTTTTGTTGAGAATGGTTATCGTTATCTATAAGATGTGGGCCAGCAATCGGGTAAACCGCGATTAAGGCGATTTCCGTTGCGACCTCGAACAGTCTTTGGGTTGTACGCAACCTGCTTCAGCGCCGGGTCTTGCACAGGCAAGAGACCCGGCGTTTTTTTAGGCCGCGCTGCGGCTGCATCACGCTTCTCGAAACTCGACACTTCGCCCAGGCAAGCTGGGCTCCTACAGGGGGGCCGGGTTTAAAGTTTTAGTTTCTTCAGGCCGCGGCGGATGCCCTGGTCCAGTACGGTTTTAATGACCGGGCCAATCAGTGGCAGTTTGCCTTCAAATTCGATGGTGTAGTGCAGCATGCTGCCGCCGTTGCTGGTTTCAGAAAAGTGCATCACGCCCTGGTGGTTCTTCAGCGGGCTGCCTTTGCTGATGGCGTAACGGATCAGCTTGTTCTGTTCTACTTCGGTGACCGTTTCATGGAAGGCCGGTGCCAGTGGCAGCTTCATCCAGCGGGTGGAACCCACGCCATTCGGACTGTCGCTGCCCTCCTTGATTCGTTTGATCTTGGCCGGGGCAAAGATCAACTCCAGATTGTGATGGTCGCTGAGAAAGTCGAACAGCTTGTCCACGGAGAAGGGGAAGGTCTGGATGATCTCGATACGCTGCATGGGAACTCCACAAACGGCACGGCCGTAAATAACATTGCACAATGGCAGTAACAGGGGTCGATTCTGCCCGATCCGCCATGGGCGACAAGGTTAATTTGAGCCAGAGGTGTCGCCCCGTCGCGGGGTCGGTGGGGTACACTGCTTGGGCATACACACATATGGAGCGCGAAAAATCATGGAACTGATGGTGTCGCCCACTTCCCCGTTTGCTCGCAAGGTGCAGATTCTGGCCCGGGAACAGGGGCTGAGCGAGGCAATCAACCTGCGGGCATTGCACCCACTGGATGATGCGGCTGAACTGGCCAGGATGAATCCGCTGGGGCGGGTGCCGGCATTGATCACCGATGACGACAAACTGGTGGTGGACAGCCCGATAATCTGTGCCTGGCTGGACAACCTGGCCGTGACCCAGGGACGGGACAGCATGCTGGGAGACAATGCTTCCCACCGACTGGTTATCCAGCAAGGGCAGGCCCTGGCGGATGGCATTATGGAAAGCGCCTTCCTGATGGTGATGGAACGGGGGCGGCCGGAGAGGCAGCACTCTGACTTCTGGCAGGATCGCCGCCGTGACGCGATTACCCGCACCCTGGATTATCTGGAGGCCCAGGGGGACGCGGTGATGCCGGCGGGCATCCATCTGGCCAGCATTGCTCTGGCCTGTGCCCTGGGCTATCTGGACTTTCGCCATGACGCCATGCAGTGGCGCAGCGGGCGGCCCGGGCTGGCAGCCTGGTTCAAGGCCTGGGAAGGTCGGGACAGCTTCATGGCCACGCAACCGCTCGCTTGAGGCCGTATCAGTCCGGTTTCAGGATCGCCGCCATCATCTGCTTCAGAGATGTGGCGGCGGGGTCCTCACCCAGACCAGCCAGTACCGATGCCTGACTGCGAGCGGGTGGGTTCTGGCTGGCTTTGGCCTTTCCCTCCATCCGTGTCACACACACTTCAATGCCTACCAGCGCCTGGGCAAAGGGAAAGGCCGCGCCCGGAGAGGCGGGCGCGGCAATACCGGTGTCAGTCTGCGGAGAGACTTTCCGGCAGTTCCAGCGGGGCTGGCGTCGTGGCCTGGGGAGCCCGCACGGTAGCCTCGCCAATACCACGGGGATCACTGGCGGCGGTGACTTCATTGCTGTCACGGCGCCACAGGATGGCTTGCATGTTGCCGTAGTCGCGGCCAGTGGAGACCACCTTGTGGCCTAGCAGCATCAGCTGTTTAGCCGCTTCGCTGCCAACAAATTCCGGTTCCGCCTGCACTTCATCCGGCAGGTACTGGTGGTGGTAGCGTACCTTGCTGACCCAGTCCTGTACCGGCTTGTTGTCTGCCGCTTCCAGCAATCCCAGCATCACCATGGAAATGATGCGACTGCCGCCGGGGGTGCCGAGAATGGCAATGCGATTGTCAAACTCCACAAAGGTGGGGGTCATGGAGGACAGCGGGCGCTTGCCGGGGGCTATGGCGTTGGCTTCGCTGCCCACCAGGCCGTAGGCGTTGGGGCTGCCCGGCTTGGCAGAAAAGTCGTCCATCTCGTTATTGAGCAACACCCCGGTCCCCGGCGCAACAAAGCCGCTACCGAACGGCAGGTTGATGCTGAGGGTGGCAGCCACCCGGTTGCCGTCCTTGTCCAGCACGGACAGATGGGTGGTATGGAAGCCCTCTTCCACGCCGATCGGCTCGCCGAGGCTGGCGCTGGGGGTGGCCTTGTCCAGGGTGATGCTGGCGGCGCGCTGTTTGGCGTAGTCCATGCTCAACAGCTTATCCACAGGCATATCCACAAAGTCCGGGTCCCCCAGATAGCGGGCCCGATCCTGGTAGGCGCGGCGCATGGCTTCGATGGTCAGGTGCGGGGTCAGGTCGCCGGTGTGGCCGTCGTTGAACTGACTGAGGATGTTCAGGGCGTTGGCCATGACAATGCCACCGGAGGACGGTGGCGGCGCGGAGATCACCCGGGCACCGCGGAACTGGCTGATCAACGGGGTGCGCTCTACCACCTGGTAATCGGTGAGGTCCTTCAGGGTCCACAGCCCGCCGGCCTGCTGCACGCCATCCACCAGCTGTTTGGCCACCTCGCCCTGGTAGAAACCGGCGTTGCCGTGCTCGGCGATGGCGCTGAGCACCCGGGCCAGATCTGGCTGGCGGATGGTGTGGTTGGTGGGTGGCACTTTGCCATTATGCAGAAAGATGCCTGCAGATTCCGGGAAGCGATTGAGTACCTCTTCCCGGTAGCCGGCCAGCTTGCGGTATTTCTCATCCACCGGGAAGCCGTTCTCAGCCAGTTTGATAGCTGGGCCCAGGGTGGTAGTGAGTGGTAACTTACCGTGCTTGTCAGCGAGGTGGACAAAGGCGGCGGCCTGGCCGGGAATGCCGGCGGCGCTGGGGCCATTCACCGCCCAGTCGCGCATGACGTTGCCGTCCTTGTCCTGGTACATGTTGGCCGTCGCCGCGCCGGGGGCTTTTTCCCGGGCATCCACAAAGGTCTGGAAACCATCCTGCTCGCGATGCAGCAACCAGAAGCCGCCGCCGCCCATGCCGGCGGAATAAGGCTCCACCACCGCCAACGCTGCTGCCACCGCAATGGCCGCATCGAAGGCATTGCCGCCCTGGTCAAGAATCTCCATGCCCGCCTGGGTGGCCAGCGGGTGGGCACTGGCAATCGCATTCTGTCCCGGCCCGGCGGCTTGGGCAGAAAGGGTAAACAGCAGCAGTAACGAGATCAGGATGCGCATGGGATTCCTCCTTGAATGCCGGTGTGTGTCGAGCGGTGTCCGGCGTTGTTGTTATGCCTGAGTTGAAAGTTAAAAGTTTAAAGTTGAATCGCGGGGTTGGCCTTATGGTTCTGCAAGGCTGTGCCCGCGTTCGCCGGTAATGGCGCGGGTACGTGACTCCAGAACCCGATCACCTGACTCGCGCTTTTAAACTTTGAACTTTCAACTTTGAACTCTTATTTCTGCCGCGCCTTGCGTTTCTCTTCCAGTGCTTCGGCGACCAGCGGCGGGACGAAGTTGTTCACGTCGCCGTCCAGCAGGGCGATCTCGCGGATCAGGGAACTGGAGATGAACGACAGGTGCTCTGCCGGGGTCAGGAACACGGTTTCCAGATCCGGGGCCAGTTGACGGTTCATGTTGGCCAGCTGGAATTCGTATTCGAAGTCGGATACCGCGCGCAGGCCGCGCAGCAGGATGTTGCCGTCTTCTTCCTCACAGAAGTGGGCCAGCAGCTTGGAGAAGCCTTTCACCTTCACATTGGGCAGGTGGGCCAGTACCCGTTCGGTGAGGTCCACGCGCTCTTCCAGGGTGAACAGCGGGCCTTTCTTCTCGCTGGCGGCAATGCCGACCACCACTTCGTCGAACATCTTGGCGGCCCGTTCCACCAGGTCCAGGTGGCCGTTGGTGATGGGGTCGAAGGTGCCGGGGTAGATTACGCGGTTGGTCATACTGGCCTTGCCTCTGTTGCAGTCAACACTGTGCGCGGACATTGGCCCGGGCACCATATGGCCGCAAGGATACCGCAACCGCCCCCTGCCGTGCAGGGGCAAGGATGACAGGGGGCGTGTCTGGAGTCAGGCGGGTTGTTGTGTCGCGGGGCTATGTTGCTGTTGATAGAAGTGGCTGCTGGCCGTGATTACCCCCTTGATGCTCGGGTGAGTTAACCCCTGGGTAGCGAGAAAGGCATCACTGGCACCGGTATCAAAACGGGTGGTCTGAATGAAGTGCAGGGCCTCGGGCCAGGTATTGAGCAGGCGCGGCAGGCCGGGAAGGCGCAGAAGGGTGGCGAGTACACCCATGGGCAGAAAGCGTGTCGGTGCTCTCCTTTTCAGGGAGGGGGCAGCGTGGGCCAGCAGCCCCTGCAGGCTGGGAGTACGGCTGTCCAGTGCCAGCAGTCGCTGCGGTGTCGCCGGGGCCAGAGCTGCCCGGGCAATCAGGGCGGCAAGCAGGTCTACGGCCACCAGCGGCAGCCAGTGGTCCGGGGTGCCGGGGATCGCCGCCATGCGCCCGCGCGCCAGGTTGTCGAGCAGCTGATAGAGCGGTTGCTGGTGGTCCAGTTGCCCGGTGCGGCTGTCTCCTGCCACGGTGGCGGGCTGTACTTCCACCATCTCCAGATGTTGTTCCCGGGCATACTCCCGTACCCGGATGGCGGCTTCCAGCTTGCTGGCTTCATAGCCTCCGGCACGGCGATAGACCTGTTGCCAGTCAGTTTTATCCGCTGAGTTCAGGTCGATGCCCAGCCGGGCCAGATGAGCCAGGTTCTCCAGCATGAAACCACTGATAAACACCAGCCGCGTCTGCTGTTGCCGGGCCAGGCGTGCCACGGCCAGCGCGCCGTCCACATTGGTCCGACGTGCCTCCGCCATGGGTAATTGCCAGGCGAAGCGGGCCCCAAGATGAATGATGGCCTCCAGCGCTGGGACGGGCCCATCGAGGCCCAGGTCCGGCTGATCCAGATCACCCTGAATGGCCTGAACCAGATCGCCCTGCCCGCCCAGCGCATCGACCTGCCGCCGCAGGGTGGCCAGTTGTGATGATGGCTGACGCAGCATGGCAAGAACGGGCTGCTGGTCGCGGGTAAGTTGTGCGCAGACATAACGGCCGATAAAGCCGCTGGCGCCGGTGATCAGAATGGTCATGGGGTTCTCCTTGTCCTTGTGAAAACGCTGATTTACGGACAGGCTAAGGTGTAGAGTAGACTCTAAGGTCAAGGCCGAACTGGCGGTGGCAGCAAGGGAGCGACAATGCGGATTGCGGAACTGGAACAACGCACCGGGATCAACCGGCACACCCTGCGTTATTACGAAAAGGAAGGCCTGTTGCTGGAAGTGGTGCGCGGCGAGAACAACTACCGCGACTACCCGGAAAAAGCGGTGGAACGGGTCACCATGGTCAGCCAGTTGAAGGAGTTGGGGTTCTCCCTGCGCGAAATCCGCGAGCTGCTCAATGCCCTGCGTAGCGATACCATCGATTGCGCCCAGGGGGCGCTGCTGATGGCGGAGAAGAAGGCCGCAGTGGACCAGCGGATTCGCGAGCTGAAAAAGGTCAGCCGTATGCTGGGACAACAGCAGGCCGAATTGGAAGCCAGTGCCGAGGCACAACGGAAGGGGCGAGACTGTATCCGCTGAATATTTATGCTCGTCAGGGTACGCAAGGAGCTATTCAGAGGCTCCCCAAATAAGCGTTTCGGTCAACGATGGTGTTTTCGGTAAACCGGATTGCCGGACAATGGCCCATGTGGACTGGTCGTATCGGGCCACGGGGATTAGCGTAGTCGACCTCACTGACACAGGCTTTCAAGGAGCGCAGCATGGGTGCATCGACCGACAAGACCGCAGTACAGCAGGAAATCAGCTTTGCTGCCGCGCAGGCACAGGGGAAGGTGTCCACTGAGGATGCGCTGGCCATTTTCGATGCACTGGAGCCGGCAGATACCGATTTCATGCTGGGCGCCTGGAAAGGGGAAGGCTTCGAGACCGACCACCCCATGGACGGCATGCTGGAGCGTTGTCACTGGCACGGCAAGCGTTTCGAAACCACCGAGCATGTGCACCCGCTGGTGTTCCGCAAGCGCAACGGTGAGCTGTCCAGCGTCAAGCCGCTGCTGGCCATGCCTGGCCTGGGGCTGCTCGACAAGCTGCCGATTCTCAAGTCGGAAGCGGCGGGAACCGCGTTCCAGGCGCTGATCCCGCTGCTGTCTGGCAACAAGTCCGCCGCCCGCCTGCGCATGACCACCTACCGTGGCAAGCCCACTGCCACCATGGTGTACGATAACCTGCCCATCAACGATGTGTTCCACAAGGTGGATGAGGATACCGTGCTGGGCATTATGGATCTCAAGGGCATGAAGCAACCGTTCTTCTTTGTGCTGCGGCGGGAGAAGTAACGCCTGACGCTGGATGCCGGACGCAAGACGCCAAAAAACACCCCGGTTTCTATCGTTGGAGGCCGGGGTGTTTTTTATGTCTGTCTGGTCTGCCCTGTCCCATCAAGCAGCACATGAAAAATCTGGCACACTTTCCCTGATCTTGTTCAGGGGAGTCGGATGGAGCAGTGGGCACCGCAATATAGCCGCCGCGAGCGGTTAACCCTTCTGGCCTTGCATGGGGCCTGGGCGGTGCCGTTGTTGCTGGTCAGTCAGTGGCTGTTCTTTCCCTGGTTGGAAACCTTTGTCGCGACAGCTCCCTGCCGTCAGGTGGGGCCGTTCAGCGCCATGGGGGTATTGCTGTACGGGATCTTTGTTGGGCTACCGGGGAGTTTTGTGCTGGTGGTGCTAGCCATTGAGGGCCGCCACAGCCTGCGCGTCTGGCAGCTGGCCCAGCACCCCTTACCCGGCGAGAAAGTTCTCAAACCCACCCGCTACGTGTACGGACGCCGGGCCCGTTTGCGGCCGCTGATGTTTCTGCTGGTGATGCTGGCGGTGACCGGGCTGGCTGTTCAGGGGCTGTTCTGGGCGGGGGATTTTCTGGACCAGCTGGGGCCGGCGGAAGGCTGCTGAGCTGGGCCGGAGCCGCTGTAGGAGCCCAGCTTGCCTGGGCGATCCGAGTCTAAGCGAGGAGATGAGTTACGAGAAGCGAGAAGCAAGTTTTGAAAGGCAGAAGCGCAAATCAACCCGAGCCCGGCCACCGTTTCTGGAATCCTTACCTCGCCTAGGCTCGGATCGCTTGCAGGCAAGCTCCTACAGCGGTTTCATCCTTGGCGTTAGGCGTTAGGCGTTAGGCGTCAGGCGGTCAAACAAAAGGCCGCGATAGCGGCCTGTTGTTATGTGCATGGTGCGTGCAGCGTGATGCGTGCCGCGTCCCTAAAATATCACTTCCATGATGCGGCGCATCATGCTGTAGGGGAGGATGCGGCTGTAGAAGGTGGCCAGCCAGTTGAGGGTGCCGGGGACCACTTCGCGGCTGCCACGCTTGAGGCCCTTCAGAGCGCGGGCCACCACATGCTCGCTCTTGCCGGTCATGAAGCGGGCGATCCAGTTGCGCTCGTGGCCGGCCACTTCGAAGAAGGCGGTCTCGGTGGCGCCGGGGGAAACCACGGTGACGCGAATGCCTTCCGGGCGCAGCTCGCCGTTGAGAGCATAGCCCAGGGCGCGCACGTAGTATTTGCAGGCGCTGTAGGCGGCGTAGCCGGGGATGGCCATGTGGCCGGCCACGGAGGCCACCAGCAGGATGTAACCTTCGCCGCGGGCTTTCATGTCGGCGGCATAGTGGTGGGTCAGGTGCGACAGCGCGTTCATGTCCAGCTGCATCATGCCGTGCAGGTCATCCCATTGCTGGGTCAGGTACGGCGCCTGCAGACCAAGCCCGGCATTGTTGATCAGGATATCCACCTTTAGCCCGGCGTCGGCAATGCGGGTGATCAGGGCGTTACGGGATTCCTCGTCGACCAGGTCACAGGCAAATACGTGAATGTCCACGTTTTTCCCTGACCGGGAGCATTCGGCGGCGAGTTCCTGCTTGAGCGATTCGAGACGATCCTCTCGGCGGGCGGTGAGGATCAGGTTGGCGCCCTGGGCGCAGAGCTGGCGGGCGTAGTCCATGCCCATGCCTGATGAGGCGCCGGTGATCAGTGCCGTCTTGCCGGAAAAATTGCTCATAACCTTCCCTTCCCTATGTGTCATTGCCAAATGAATGAACCTGCCCGCATCAATGTCCGTGGCAAAAGCGGGCGATTTGCCACAGGTCGCAACGTGTCGGGTTTGCCTCTGCTACCATCCCGCTACTTCATCGGGGGAGGAGGTTTGTCATGACACCTGCGCAATGGGTGCTAACCAGTCTGTTACTCGTCGCTGTGCCGTTTGGGCTCAGCCTGTTGGGCATGGGCATCGCCCGGCTCAAAGGCACCCGTCTGGATGCCGGTGCCGCGGACCCCTGTTTCGTGCTCGGGGTAGATATCAGCGGCCTGCTCTACAATCTCTTCATGTGTTACTGGTTGGTGCTGTTCACTGCCCCCATCGCCATGGGCGGCCTGATCCGGGCCGCCATTCTGGCCTGGTGGTAAGCAGGCTCAGGCCTTCAGTTTGTCCGCCAGCAACGTGGCATTTCGGGCGCTGACGCCGTAGATACTTAGCTGCGGATTGGCCCCCACACTGGTGGGGAACACCGAGCCGTCCATCACGTACAGCCCGTCCAGATACTTGTAGCTGCCATCGCTGTTGACCACGCACTGACTCTCGTCCGAGCCCATGGCCAGCCCCCCCATCACGTGGGCACAACCGATGCCGGTGGCCACCGGCACGTAGGCCAGCTTTGACAGCCGCGCCTGGGCGTCCTTCCAGCTGGTGTAGTAATCCGCCTGGCTGTGGCTGGGGCGAACCTTTTTGGCGCCGGCGGCAAAGAACATTTCCACCATGCTCAGGTGGGCACGGCGGGTGCCCTCCAGCACGTATTCGTTGATCGGGTAATCGATGACCGGCTCGCCGTTGTCACGCAGCTCAATAGCGCCGCCCTGGCTTTGTTCATGGAAGCCGTCACGGATCATGGCGATGGCACCGCCCATGTGGGGCAGCTGGGAAATTTCGTCCCAGGCTTGTTGGCCAAAGCCGGCCACGAAGGCACCCACCATGCCCGGGTGCAGGGCCATCATTTCCATCTTGTAGCCGGCGTTGCCAGCGATGCCGTTCTGATGACTGAACTCGTCGCAGTACACGCTTTGCGGTGCGCCGTAATAGGGGGCAATTTCGCGGTCGAAAATACCGAAGGCAAAGCTGGTGGGATGGGTAAAGGTACGTTTGCCCACCCGTTCATGGGGATCCGGTACCTGGGAGCGCAGCAGCAGGGCCGGGCTCTGGATGGAGCCGCCGGAAACAATCACGGTGGACGCCTTCAGGGTCAGGGTGGCGCCGGTGGCGATCTTGTTGTCGTCCAGGGGCTTGATACGAACGCCAGTGACCTTGTCCCCTTCCATGATCAGGGTGTCAGCCTGGGCGCTGTGCAGCAGGGTAGCACCGGTATCCATGGCGGCAGGGATGGTGGTGACCAGCATGGATTGCTTGGCATTGGTGGGACAGCCCATGCCACAGTAGCCCAGGTTCCAGCAGCCGCTCACATTGCGGGGAATGGCATCGGCCTGCCAGCCGAGGGACTGACAGGCATCCAGCATGATCTGGTTATTGTTGTTGTGGGCTACCCACTTCATTACCTTCAGGCGCTTTTCCATCTGCGCAAACCAGGGGGCCATGGCCGCCTCGTCCATACCCTGCACGCCGAATTCATCACGCCAGAAATCCAGGGTCTGTACCGGGGTGCGGAAGGAACTGGTCCAGTTCACCACGGTGGTGCCGCCCACGGCGCGGCCCTGCATGATGGACATGGTGCCGTCCTTGGTGGCGCGCATGCCGCCTTCCTGGTACAGGTCATGGTAGGCCTCGGCTTCGTTCAGGTTGAACTCATCGGAGCTTTTCAGCCGGGCCGCCTCCACCAGGATCACCTTTAGACCCTTCTGGCTGAGAATCTCTGCACTGACCCCGCCACCGGCGCCACTGCCGACGATGACCACATCGGCTTCCAGGGTGCGGTCGCTGCGTTCCTGGCGACCATCAATCACATCCCAGCCGTTGGCTTTGGGATCTTTCCAGGGATCCTTGGACTGGATTTTCAGAGTGCTGAGATCCTGCATGATGTTTCCTTATCGAAGGCGTGGTTTGCTCGGTCGGGCGACGAAAGAATGAATCAGGAAATAACCCGCTGCGGTGGTCCCGGGTAACCCGTGGTCAGGCCGGCCTCCGGCTGGGCAAACCAGGCAAACATCAACGGCTGTACCAGCCCTTTCCAGGCCATGCGGGAAAGGGTGCGATCGAGGGTGAACCAGGCCTGCAGGGTCTGGGTCAGGGTGGTTTGGTCCTGATCGGCGAAAGACGCCCAGGTGCCGGTGATATACCAGCGGGCGGCGCCCAGCTGCATCAGATCAAACAGCTGGAACATGGTGGCGCGGGTGCCGGGCATGGCGCCATCGAGCACCTTGTCGTAGGCCTTCAGGGCTGTCTGTGCAGAGGCGCCAGACGTCTCCAGGGCCTGGGCCAGTACCACGCCGGTGAGCGGCAGCAGCAGTTCCACGTCCTGCTTGCGCAGGTGCAGATAGCCCTCTGCCGGGCCGTCATTGCTGGAACAGCCGCTCAGCAGGGCAAGACTGGAGCCGGTGGCCAGCATGGCGCCACCGAACAGGCCGGTCTTGAGAAAGTCACGTCGATGCATTTCCACAGCCATGGCACCTATCCGTCGTTATTCGCGGGAATCGTCAGGGTGCAATATGGCGTAGTTCATCGTGAAACAAAATGAGGGTTCTGTCTCAAATGGTGAAATTGTGACATTGACTTGCGGCTGCCTGCCTGTTCAACCGCCAGAGCGTCTCGTCAGAGAATGCGCAAAATTGCAATAATGTCTAGGGAGCCTCTGAATAACTCCTTGCATGCTCAGTCTTTCAGGCTGGTTCGCCCCCTCGGCAAAGGTAAAGAGGGGCGCGCTTTTGAAGGTGTATGTCCATCCATCGGCTCTTCACCTTCAAAGGAAGCGCAACAACGAGTGCGGGCCAGCCTGGAAGACCCGGGAGCACCCGTTCGGGCATAAAGGCGCGGCTTGGAGCGTACATCTGCTGCGCCTTGCCTCTCGGAAAGGGAGCCACCCTGACCATCGAGTCAAGACACAACAGCTGCGCGCTCCAGGCCACGCTGAGTACGCAAGGAGTTATTCAGAGGCTTCCTAGGTGGAAAAGGATTCCAGGAGAGCGTGATGCGGGTAGGGATACTGGTTTTTTTGTGGTGGTCATCGTCGGTTCTGGCAGAGTCAATGGGGCGCCTGGAGGGGCAAAGCCAGGATGGGACCCGGTTCCGTCTGTCCCTTGAGAGCATAAACAGCACTCTCCTGCCCCAGGACAATGCCTATTCCCGATTGTTTACGTTTAGCGACCCGCCCTGTGTGTTTCTCATGGGCGATAACGCGATGCTGGCGTGTACCGGTCTGCCGGGAACATTCCTGAACGGGACCTTGTACCGGCAAGCCGGTAAACCGGACCCGCAAAGCCGGGAGGTCAAACTGGAATGTGCGCGGGGGTGCTCCGACCCGGTGCCGGCGATGATGCAATACATCCCGGTTCAATGTTAACGGCGCCTCTCCCTGTGAAGGGCGCCGTCATGCTCATGCCGTTAGCTGGTCCGCCAGGGCGGTGGCATTGCGGGCGCTGATGCCATAGATGGTGAGCTGCGGGTTTACCCCCAGGCTGGTGGGGAACACGGAACCGTCGATGACGTAAAGCCCGTTGAGGTGCTTATAGCTGCCATCGCTGTTCACGGTACAGCGCTTGTCATCCTGACCCATGGTCAGGCCACCCATCACATGAGCACTGCCCAGGCCGGTGATGGTGGGGGCGTAGTCCAGCTGATCCACCCCGACACGGGCTTCCTTCCAGTTTTTATAGTAGGGCGCGTCATGGTGTCCCGGACGCACGGCCTTGGCCCCTGCGGCGAACTGCATTTCCAGCATGGTCAGGTGGGCGCGTCGGGTTCCGTCCAGCAGGTACGCATTGACCGGGTAATCCAGCAGAGGCTCACCGTTGTCACGCAGCTCCACGGTGCCGCCTACGCTGTCTTCGTGGAACCCGTCGCGCAGCAGGGCAATGGAGGCGGCCAGGTTGGGTAGCCGTTGTGCCTCTTCAAAGGCGCTTTCGCCATAGCCGCCGATCAGGGCGGTATTCAGGCCGGGGTGCATGGGCATCATTTCCAGCTTGTAGCCTGCCGGGCCATCCACGCCGTGCTTGAACACGAACTCGTCGGAGTACATGGATTGGGGCGCGCCGTAGTAAGGGGCGATTTCCTTGTCGTAGATCCCGTACGCGAAGTTGGTGGGGTGCAGGAAGGTGCGGGTACCCACCAGCCCATGGGGGTCCGGGGCGCCGGAACGCATCAGCAGGGCCGGGCTCTGCATGCTGCCGCCGGATGACACCACGGCACGGGCCTTGAGAGTCAGAGTGGCGCCAGTGGGGCTCTTGTCATCCTTGAGCGGACGAACCTTGACCCCGGTGACGGTATCGCCTTCGATGATCAGGGTGTCGGCCTGGGCGCTGTGGATCAGGGTTGCGCCATTGCTGAGGGCCCCCGGCAGGGTGGTCACCAGCATGGATTGCTTGGCGTTGGTGGGGCAGCCCATGCCGCAATAACCGATGTTCCAGCAGCCGCTCACGTTGCGGGGGATCACATCGGTATGCCAGCCCAGGCTGTCGCAGCCGCGTTTGAGCACATCATTGTTGGCGTTGGGGGGCATCAGCCATTTTTCGATCTTGAGGCGCTTTTCCATCATCGCGAACCAGGGATCCAGTTCGCTGCGGGAGAGCCCTTCCACGGCATACTGGTCGCGCCAGAAGTTGAGGGTTTCTTCCGGGGTACGGAAGGAACTGGTCCAGTTGACCACGGTGGTACCGCCCACTGCCCTGCCCTGCAGGATGGTCATGCCGGCATCCTTGGTGGCGCGCATGGCGCCTTCCTGATACAGGTCACGGTAGGCTTCGGCTTCATTCAGGTCGAACTGGTCAGAGGTTTTCAGTTTGGCCGCTTCCAGTACCACCACCTTGAGGCCGCGCTGGGCAAGAATTTCCGCGCTCACGCCACCGCCGGCACCGCTGCCGATGATCACCACATCGGCTTCCAGGGTGCGGTCGTCATTGAGGGTGCGCCCGTCGATAACATCCCAGCCATTGTCAGCGGGGCGTTTCCACGGGTCTTTTACCTTGATCTGGAGTGTTGTCAGGTCCTGCATGCTCGTTCCTTGTTCTTGTAGGGCGCGTGGGGAGGCTCAAACCATCACACGGGTCGGCGGACCCGGATAGCCGGTGGTGCTTGCTCCGGCAGGTTTGGCATACCAGGCCATGTGCATGGGCTGGGTCAGGCCCTTGAGAGCCATGCGGGCTATGCTGTTGCTCTTGGCAGACCAGTCCGCCAACAATTGCTTGAGCTGGTCGTCATCCAGTTCGGAAAAGTGAGTCCAGGTGCCGGTCAGGAACCAGCGGGCGGCGCCCAGCTGCATCAGATCCAGTATCTGGAAAAGCGTGTCCCGGGTACCGGGCATGGCCCCTTCCAGCAGATCGTCATAGGCTTTCATGCCGTCTTCGGCACTGGCGCCGGCGGCAGCCAGTGAGGGGGCGAGCACGGCACCGACCAGCGGGGTGAGTAGATCCACGTCCTGTTGACGGAAGTAACGGTAGCCCTCAGCGGGGCCATCACTATTGCTGGAGCAGCCTGTCAGCAGTGCCACGCCAGAGCCGGTGGCCAGCAAGGCACTGCCTGCTGCACCCAGCTTGAGAAAGCCACGTCGATTGATTCCCTGATCCATAGGATGACCTTTTTAATTGTCTTGTTATTGATCCATTGACCGTCATGCTGACTGCCAGCCCGGATCCGCCCTGGATGCCGGGCCCGGGCTGGCAGCACGTTACTTGATCATATGTTTCTGGATCAGCTTGTGCATGCCTCGGCCATAGGGGGGCAGAATGAAGCGGGTGGCGTTGAACTTGCCTTTCTTGTAGATGCCTTTGGCCTTGGAGAAAGTCTTGAAACCTTCCGGGCCGTGATAGGCGCCCATACCGGAATCACCGATGCCGCCGAACGGAATGTCATCCACACCCACATGGGAAATGGTGTCGTTCAGGCAGACACCGCCGGAGTGGGTGTGCTTGAGCACATGGCTGCAGTTTTCGCTGTTCCAGTCGAAGTAATACAGGGCCAGGGGACGGGGGCGCTCATTCACGTACTCGATGGCATCGTCCAGGGTCTTGTAGGGGACCACGATCATCAGCGGGCCGAAGATTTCATCCTTGGCGATCTGCATGTCGTCGGTGACATTGAGCACCAGGGTGTGGGGGATCTTCTGACTGTTGCTGAAGTCCTCATTGGCCGGGTTGATCTCGATCACCTCGGCCCCCTTCTCACGGGCATCTTTCAGATAACCGAGCAGACGTTGTTGCTGGCGGCCGTTAACGATGGCGGTGAAATCCGGGTTGTCCACCATGGTGGGGTAGGACTGGGCCACCTGGGCTTTCCAGGCGTCGACAAATTCCTGCACCCGGTTTTCCGGGCAGAGGATGTAGTCCGGGGCCACACAGGTCTGGCCGGAGTTCAGGCACTTGCCAAAGGCGATACGCTCACAGGCGTCACGCATGGGGAAGTCCTGGCCAATAATGCAGGGGCTCTTGCCGCCCAGTTCCAGAGTGACCGGGGTCAGGTTCTCGGAAGCGGCACGCATGATATGGCGGCCCACGGCGGTGGAGCCGGTGAACAGCAGATGGTCGAAGGGCAGCTGGGAGAAGGCCTGGCCCACTTCCACTTCACCATTGAAGATGGCCACCTGGTCTTCCGGGAAGCTCTCGGCGACCAGTTTTTCCAGCAGGGCACCGGCCCGTGGGGTGGCTTCGCTCATTTTCACCATTACCCGGTTACCGGCGGCCAGGGCGGTGATGATTGGCACCACGGCCAGCTGGATCGGATAGTTCCAGGGCACGATGATGCCCACCACGCCCAGCGGTTGATATTCCACCCAGGTCTTGCCCGGCCAGCTCAGGGCGCTGACGCTGCGCTTGCTGGGCTTCATCCACTTGCGCAGTTTGCGGGTGGTGTACTTGAGACCTTCCAGCGTAATCAGGATCTCGGCCAGGCGGGTTTCGTCGGCAGCACGATTGGAAAAGTCCGCGCTGATGACGTCCGCCCACTCATCGGCATGGTTAGCGAGAATCGGACGGAGGCGATTGATCAGCTCGATGCGCTGTTCCGCAGTAGGGAAAGGGTGCTGGCGGAACGCGGCTTTCTGGGCGGCAAAAATCCGCTGCATGCGCTCGATTTCGGTGTTGCTCTGATGTAGCTCTTTCACTTCGGCGACCATGGTCCTCGCCTCCCGAGTTGGTTTGTTGTGTAAGATGGTTATGCCGGACACGGGGTGCCCGGTTATTTTTTAACCTTGCCAGTGATTTTTAGAGTAATTACTCTAAGAGTCAACTCGGCGTAGCAAAAACACAACAGTTGTCCCGAAATGACCAGCACTAAACAGAAGATCCTCGACACCAGCCTGGCCCTGTTCAACAAGCAGGGTGAGCGCAATGTGACCACCAATCACATTGCCGAGGCGCTGGGCATCAGTCCCGGTAACCTGTACTACCACTACCGCAACAAGGGGATGATTGTGTCGGCGCTGTTCGACCGTTATCAGAATCAGTTGCTGGAAGCGCTGGCCACGCCGCAGGGACCGCTCACCTGGCGGATAAAGGTGTATTACTTTGAAAGCCTGCTGGCCTCCATGTGGCAGTTCCGGTTCTTTCATCGTGACCTGTCTCACCTGCTGCATGCGGATCCGGATCTGGCCCGGCGCTACCGGGCCTTTGTGCAGGCGGTCACGGAGCAGGGAACGGTGATCTATGCTGAGTTGCGCAACAGTGGCATCGTTGCGGTGGATGATGAGCAGCTGCAGGGGTTAATGGTGAACACCTGGATCATCATGTCGTCCTGGGCGTCTCTGGTGCACGGCCTGCGCCCGGATGCTGCTGGCGATGAGGCGCTGGATGAACGTCTGATGCGTCATGGCATCTATCAGATAATCTGTCTTGAGGAGCCCTTCCTCACGGGCGAGGCCCGGGAGCACCTGGAAGAAATGCGCGCCCGTTACCGGGGAGCGGACAGTACCACGGGCTTGTTGCTGGGGATGTCGGAGGAAGAAGAGACGCCAGCTGAATCGGAGCTTCCGTAGGAGCTTGCCCGCAAGCGATCCGAGCCTTGGCGAGGTAAGGATTCCAGAGACGAGTTCGAAAATCCAAAACCGCTGGCCAGGTTGGAGGCTCGGGTTTGCCTTTCGAAACTCGCTTCTCGAAACTATGATTACCTCGCCGTGGCTCGGATCGCTTGCAGGCAAGCTCCTACAGGTGTGTCCCCTTACCGAAACCCGTAGCCCTGCACGAACGCCAGCAGGCGCTGCTCCAGCCAGTAGCGGTTGTTAGCGCCACCGATAAAGCCCACGTGCCCACCGTTCTCACTGATCTCCAGCGTTACCGCCGGGCCCAGTTCCGCTTTCTTTGGCAGCGTGGCCGGGGTCATGAAGGGATCGTCGCGGTTCTGCAGCAGCAGAGTAGGCGTGCGGATTTGTAACAGGCGGGGGCCAGCGGAACATTCTGCATAGTAGTGACTGGCGCCACGGAAGCCATAGAGTGGCGCGATGATCTGGTCGTCGTAGCGCCAGAAAGAGCGGATGCCTGTCATGTTCAGCCGGTAGAGGCGTTTGGCCTCCGGTGGATTGATTTGATCCAGGTGGGCTTTCTTACGATCAAAACTGGCCAGCAATTCGGTGATCAGATGCTTGCGATACATCCGTGACAGGCCCCGGTCCAGGCGGTTGGCGCACAGGTCCAGTCGCAGCGGCGCGCAGACCGAGGCAACCCCGGTGAGCCGGCCATTGTCGCGATGCACCAGCCAGTTGAGCAGGCGACTACCGCCCAGTGAGACGCCGATAGCCAGGCGGTGGCCGGTGGGATCCTGATGGAATACATGCTCGATCACCGCATCCACATCATCGGTTTCCCCGGCGTGATAACACAGCGCGGTATCGTTGGGTTGTTTGGCGCCGCGGCTGTTGATGGCCACGGAACGGATGCCGGCATCGGCGAAGGTTTTCTGGAAACCGCGCATGTAATGGGAATCGCTGCAACCGGACAGGCCGTGCAACAGGATCACCGTCAGCTGGCCGGGCTGGGGTGCCGGGCCGGCCCAGTCCAGCAGCAGGTAGTCGCCGTCGGCCAGCTCCAGACGTTCCTGTTGTCGCTCCACTTCCGGCAGGGTGCGTCCCAGCGGCCCCCAAAGGGTTTGCAGGTGGGGGTTGCGCAGCCACAGGGGCGCGCGAAAGGAGGAATGCAGAATCTCACCCATGGACGGTTCTCACGGCAGGATAATCAAAGGCGTCAGCGCCGGGCTATGGTAGCCTTTTGCCTTCGCCGCGACACCCCGCATTCACTGGAGAAAACATGTCTCGCCGTTTTTTTGATGATCAGGATTTTCAGGTTGGCCAGCAGGTTGAGCTGGGTCAGGCGGCCAGTCACCACATTGGCAAGGTGCTGCGGATGGCGGAGGGGGATGCCATTGTCGTCTTCAACGGTCGCGGCGGTGAATGGCAGGCCAGCATTGTTGCGGTAAGCAAGAAAGCGGTGACCGTGGACGTGCTGTTTTTCCGTGAAGACAACCGCACCCCTCCTTTATCTGTCACCGTGGCCCTGCCCATGATCAAGGGCGATCGCATGGATTATGCAATCCAGAAAGCCACTGAAATGGGGGCAACAAGGATCGTCGTGCTGGACACCGAGCGCTGCGAAGTGCGCCTGAAAGGCGAGCGTGCCGACAAGAAGCTGACCCAGTGGCAGGCGATTGCCATCAGTGCCTGTGAGCAGTGCGGGTTGAATATTCCGCCCAGCGTATCCGGTGTGGAGAGCCTGAAAACCTGGTTGGCCAGTGAGCTGCCTCACCACAAATTGATCGCCCACCCGGGCGAAAAACCGTTTGATCCGGCAGTGCTGCACAAGGGGGAGGCCCTGGCCCTGCTTACCGGACCGGAAGGGGGCTTTTCCGATGAGGAATTGAAGGCAGCGCAACAGAGCGGTTTCACACCCTTCGCACTGGGTGAGCGGGTGTTGCGTGCAGAGACCGCGCCAGTGGCATTGCTGGCCGCACTGTGGGCCTGGCTGGGCTAAACCATGATCAAGCCCCTGGCGGTCTCATCGCTGGTCATTGCTGCCTATGTGGCCGGCCTAATCTGGCTGATCCCAGGTGATGCCTTGTTGCCCTTTCTGTTGCTGGTACTGTCCCTGCTCAGCCTGTGCACCCTGATTCTGTACGCCCTGGACAAGCGTGCCGCAGTGCACCAACGCCAGCGCATCCCGGAGAAAACCCTGCACCTGTTGGCGCTGGCAGGCGGCTGGCCCGGTGCCCTGCTCGCCCGTCCGCTGTTTCGCCACAAGACCCGCAAGCAACCCTTCTCTCTCCTGTTCTGGTGTTCTGCCATGCTCAGCGGTGGCCTGTTGTTGGTGTTCCTGATCGTAGACCCGGCGGCACCGGCGCGTGCCTGGCTTAATGATGAAGTCCGCCATTGGTACCTGTTTGTGCAGCAGTCCCTGTCACGCTGACGTCATAGCGGTAATCTGCAAGCGGTCACCCGTCCGTGAGAAACACCGTTCACCCTCGACGTATTGAAAGCCGTCACGGATGCCGTATTACTGACAAAAAAACAGCGGCGAGCTATGAGCTATGAGCTGCCAGAAAATGCCAAAACCTCGTGTTTTGACTGGTGGCTCATAGCTCAAACCTGGTAGCTGCTTTCAAACAAGGGACTGTCATGCTTGATACTCTTGCCATCTGCAATTACCGGTCGGCGCTGGATCTGGCGTTGCCGCTGGGATCGCTGAATGTGATCACCGGTGCCAATGGCAGCGGTAAATCCAACCTCTATCGTTCCCTGCGGTTGCTGGCGGCTACGGCGCGGGATGATGTGGTTGCGGCCCTGGCCAGCGAGGGGGTGCTGGAGTCCACGTTCTGGGCCGGGCCGGAGACCCTCACTACGGCCATGCGCCGTGGGCTGGTGCCGGTGCAGGGTGGGCCGCGCCAGGAAAAACGCCGCCTGCGTCTGGGGTTCACCGGTGAGGACTTTGGTTATCTGATCGAGCTGGGGCTGCCCAAGCCGGACAGTACCACTGCCTTCAATCTGGATCCGGAGATCAAGCGGGAAATCATCTGGGCTGGAGACGTATATCGGCCGGCATCGGTGCTGGTGGATCGTCGCGGCCCCATGGTCAAGGTACGCAGCGATAGCGGCTGGAAACTGATCGCCGCCCACCTCAACAGTTTCGACAGCCTGTTCAGCCAGGTGGCCGATGCCAACAGTGCCCCGGAGGTCCTGACCCTGCGCGAGCGCATTCGCGGCTGGCGCTTCTACGATCACTTCCGCACTGACCGGGATGCCCCGGCCCGTCAGGTGCAGATCGGCACCCGTACCCCGGTACTCAATCATGATGGCCATGATCTGGCCGCCGCGTTGCAGACCATTCGCGAAATCGGCGACGGCCGTGGGCTGGACGTGGCCATTGAGGATGCTTTTCCCGGGGCGCGACTGGAGATTGCCCCGCTCCCCGACGGTCGCCTCAAGCTGGAGTTCCACCAGCATGGCCTGCTGCGTCCGCTCACTGCGGCGGAACTGTCTGATGGCACTCTGCGCTACCTGCTTTTGATTGCGGCCCTGCTGACGCCGCGTCCGCCCTCCATGATGGTCCTCAACGAACCGGAGAACAGTCTGCACCCGGATCTCCTTCCGGCCCTGGCGCGGTTGATCGAGAAGGCCTGCCAGCACAGTCAGCTGTGGGTGGTCAGTCATGCCAGTGAGTTGGTGGAGGCGCTCAAAGCCCACCCGGATTGTGTTCATACCGAGCTGAGCAAGGAAATGGGGGAAACCCGGGTGGTGGGCCAGGGTCTGCTGGATGTGCCGCGCTGGCAATGGCCGGAGGCTCGCTGAGTGTTAGCCATGGCCTCGCCTTGATGAGCATTGAAAGAACAACTTGTTGTATGGTGCCCGAGTAGGATTTCTGAGTAGTGGTTCTTTTCCAGGGAGGGAAAATGCGTTTACCCGAGAGTATCGAGCAGATATTGATTCACAACGGCAAAATCGCCGCTATCAAGGCACTGCGTGAAGTAAAGGGGCTGGGCCTGCGTGAAGCCAAGGAATGGGTTGAAAGCCATGAGGCCGATAACCCACATGGCGCTGCACAATCCACAGAGGCGCTGACAGGCGCTTCATCGCATGCGCGGCCGTCGCCTGCCCATCAGGTCAGCGGCTTGCCGATCGGGCGAATTCTGCTGGGGGTGATCGTGGTGGGTGCCGCCTGTCTTGGCTACGCCCTGGCCAACGGTATGCTGTAAACCTGACACAACAGGAAGACTGATATGTTGATCTCCATTCCGATCCTGACGCCGCTAGTGGTGCTGGTTGCCTGGTCCATGGTCATGTGGCTGTGGATGTATGTGACCCGCCTGCCGGCCATGATGGCCATGGACATGAAGCCGGATCCCAATGCCCCCCGTGGTGAGCAAATGAACACCCTGCCGGCCTCTGTGCGCTGGAAGGCGGACAACTATAATCACTTGATGGAACAGCCCACGGTGTTCTACGCCATCGTCCTGGCGCTGGCCTTGTTGGGTTATGGCGAGGGCATCAACCTGGTGCTGGCCTGGGCCTATGTGGGGATCCGCATTGCTCACTCGATCCTGCAGGCGGTAGTGAACAAGATCGAAGTTCGATTCCTGCTGTTTCTTTTGTCATCGTTGGCACTGATTGGCCTGACCTTCAACGCCCTGCGGATCGTGCTCTGGTGAACCCGCGGTACCCTTTGTGGCTAACGGCATTGGCCATGCTGGCCTTTGCCGCCAACTCGGTACTGTGTCGGCTGGCCCTGCGTAATGACGCTATCGACCCGGCCAGCTTCACGGGCCTGAGGTTGCTGTCGGGAGCCCTGATGCTGGTGCTGATCGTGACCCTGCGTGATCGCAGCATGGCGGCTGTATGGCGTGCTGGCAGCGTGCTGTCCGCCTCGGCCTTGTTTGTCTATGCCGCGGGTTTTTCCTTTGCCTATGTGGTACTGGATACCGGCACCGGTGCCCTGCTGCTGTTTGCCATGGTGCAGGCCACCATGATCGGAGTGGGACTGGTGCGCGGGGAGCGCCTGGCCGGCTGGCAATGGGCAGGCTTGTTGCTGGCCCTGGCGGGTTTGTTACTGCTGCTGTTGCCGGGTGCCAGCGCCCCGGATCTGCCCTCTGCCCTGTTGATGCTGCTGGCCGGCATGGGTTGGGGTATCTATTCGCTCCGCGGCAAGAAGGCATCGGACGCCACCGCAGAAACTGCCGGTAACTTCCTGCGTTCGTTGCTCTGGTTGTTGCCGCTGGCGTTGGTAGCCTGGCCGCTACCGGCGCCCCAATCCATGGGCCTGGTGTATGCGATCCTGTCCGGTGCGTTGGCCTCCGGGGCGGGTTATGCCGTCTGGTATCTGGCCTTGCCATCACTGGCGAGCTCAACGGCCGCTACGGTACAGCTCAGCGTACCGGTGTTGGCGGCGTTGGCAGGGGTGCTGTGGCTGGGTGAGCCGTTAACAGGGCGACTGCTGCTGGCCTCGCTTGCTATCCTCGGCGGGATTGCCCTGGTGATTCGCGGCGCCGGCGTGAGCCGTACGGAATAGGGAAGCGGGCTATGGCATTCGACAGGGAACTGGCTGAACGAGTACGCGAAGGTTTGCAGACGGTTTGCGGTGGCCTGCCGGATGAGAAACGGATGTTCGGCGGTCTGTGTTTTATGATCGCGGGAAACATGTGCTGCGGGATACTGGGTGATGACCTGCTGGCCAGGGTGGGCCCCGCGGCCTATGTCTCCCTGTTGGGTGAGCCTGGTGCCAGGGAAATGGATTTTACCGGCCGACCCTTGCGGGGCATGATCATGGTGGACAGCGCGGTGCTGGCGGAAGAGGATGAAATGACACGTTGGTTGGTGCGTTGTTTCGACTTTGTTCGCACCCTGCCCGCCAAATAACGACTCCGACGGTTGCAGGAGTATTCAATGCGCCAGATCGGCATTGTGATTTACGATGAAGCGGAAGTGCTCGATTTCGCCGGTCCCTATGAGGTCTTTGCCACTGCCGCGCGCCTGTGCGAGGAAAAGCCTTGGGCTGTCTGCCTGATCAGCGAACGGCAGACCGTCAATGCCCGCGGCGGTCTCAGCGTCAACAGCCATTTCACCCTCAATAACCATCCCCGGCTGGATGTGCTGCTGGTCAGTGGCGGGGTGCACACCTGGGCGCTGAATAATCGTACGTTGCTGGAAGCCATTCGCCGTGCCGGTGAGAAGGCCAGCTGGGTGACCTCGGTTTGCACCGGCGCCTTCTTGCTGGCCGAAGCGGGTCTGTTGAGTACCGAAAAGGTCACCACCCATTGGGAAGATCTTCCGGATCTGCACCGTCGTTTTCCGGCGTTGCAGGTACAGGAAAATATTCGCTGGGTAGAAGATGGTAACCGAATTACTTCGGCAGGCATTTCCGCGGGCATCGACATGAGCTTGCATCTGGTGGCGAAACTGCATAGCCGGGAGCTGGCGGAGAAGACCGCCAGACAGATGGATTACGAGTGGTTGCAGATTGCCAGTGAGTAGTCATCGTGCCGGGGTGGACCAGGCGGGGCCCTCTATGCCGCGTTCAGTCACGGCGGCGGCTGTAGCCCCAGTAGATCACCGCCAGGCTTGCGGCCAGGGTTGCCGGAACCATCAGGGCGACAAAGTGCAGCTGGCGGAACAGTAAGGTGCCCAGCACCCCGCCACAGATAAAGCCTGCGATCAGCAACAGAAACAACCACAAGCGCCGGGCATCCAGTGGCGTACCCCGTAGCCAGTTGCCCAGCATGATGCCCAGGTCGGTGAAGATCCCTGACAGGTGGGTGGTGCGGATGATGGAGCCACTGTAGGTGGTCACCATGGCGTTCTGCAGCCCGCAGGCCATGGACGCAAGATAGATACCCAGATCGCTTCCCCGCTGCAGTGACACCATGGCAAGGATCAGTAGTCCGGCTTCTATCAGCAGGGAAAACCCGTAATGGCGACCCAGCTTCAGAGCGGTACTGGTGATCAGCAAGCCGCTGAGGGCGGAGCCGGCGAGAAAGCTGAGCAGGGTCAATAGCAAGTGCAGGGCCACGGACAGGTCCAGATCCGCCAGCGCCAGGCCTAGCAATGAGGAAGTACCGGTAAGATGCGACACGGACTGGTGGCTGAATCCCAGCAGCCCCACGGCGTTGACGCTGCCGGCGAGAAAGGCAAGAAGAAAGGCCCCGACTTCGACCCAGGGCGGTAACCGAGTCAGCACCACATTCCCCCAATGGCTGATGATCAAAACCGCAGTCTAGCACGGGGTGTCGCAAGCTAACCCTGAAAAGCATGGCGGAGATGCCTTGCAGGCATTTCCGCCCTACGGTTTTATCATTGGCGTCAGGCGTCAGGCGTCAGCTCATTTCTTTTTCTTTTTGCCTTTTTTGCTGCTGTCTTTCTTGCCCTTTTTTCCGGCTGACTTGTCTGATTTTTTGTCTTTCTTTTTGTCTTTTTTGTCGCCCTTGTCGGCTTTGGGCTTGATCGGCTTCAACTTTTTGCCTTTGCCTTTGCCTTTCTTGCCTGACTTGGTGTCTTTGGATTTTTTGCTGCCTTTGTCGGGCTTGTGTTCAGTCTTTTCTTCTGGGGAAGGGGCAACGGTCTTGACGGCGGGTTTGCTTTCGCTGGGCGTGGGTGCGTCGAACAGGGCCATTGCCACGTTGCGAAAGCGACGCAGGCAATAGCGCACCTGACCCAGGGACAGGCCGGCTTCGTCGGCGGCCTGCTGCTGGGTGCTGCCTTTGTCGAGCGCTAAAAGTGCCTTGGCGCGCGGGCCATTGGGTGCAGGTTGGTTGGCGCGACCCTGGCAGGCTTTGCGCTGTTGTGCGGTCAGTAAGGAAGTGTTGGCCACGGTGTGTCCCCTCGGAAAGTCTTGCTGATAACAGCCAAAACCTCACCTTAGGGACAACTGGTCAGAGGGGCAAACAACCTTTTTTCTGTCAAAAAAATGACATGAAATCAGCCGTTCTGTTGCTGCTTTTCCAGCATGTCGGCCTGCAGGATTTCGATCCAGTAACCGTCCGGGTCCTTGATAAAGGCCAGCCCCTTCATCTTGCCGTCGTCGGGGCGTTTGATGAATTCCACCTTCATTTTTTCAAAGCGCTCAGCTGCCTCGTAAACATCCGGCACGGTGATGCCAATATGGCCAAACCCCTGGGGCTGGGCGTTGCCATCGTGGTAGGCAAAGTCATCGTCTTCTTCCGTACCCCAGTTATGGGTTAGCTCCAGCATGGCCTCGCGGCCGAAGGTAAAAGTGAGTCGTTTGGCATCATCAGGTGGCACCTGGCCTGCTTCTTCTTCGCTCAGGTAGCCGAGGAAATAGAGGCTGAACTGCATCTCCGGGAAGTCGATCTTGCGAACCAGCCGCATGCCCAGCACCCGGGTATAGAAATCCAGGCTTCGCTTGGGGTCCTTGATGCGCAGCATGGTCTGGTTGAACAGGTATTCGTGGGTGACTTCGTCGGGGTGTTCGAACAGGCCTTCGGCTTTCTCAAAATGGCGGGACATGGGGGCTCCTGAGGCTTTCGGGAAAGGGGCTACAGGATATGGGGATGTGAGGGGCGGATTGCAAGCTTTGGGGGTGAGTTGAAAGTTTAAAGTTCAAAGTTGAAAAGCGCGGGGTGAGGTGTTTTGTACGGTGAGGCTGTGTCCGCGAGGGGATGTGAGAGAAGCAAGATTCAAGCTGCAAGGTTCAAGTTTCAAAGCGGGAAAGCCGTTCGCTGGCTGAGATGCCAGAGTCGCGCACGCAGGCCTGGCGGCTGCGGCGCGGGGACGGCGGTCTCGATTACCACCTGTTCCCCGGTCGCGCTTTTCAACTTTGAACTTTAAACTCGCTCCTCAGCCCGGGGTGTTGTCCACGGTCTTGAGCACTTTTTGCAGGCCGGCCACGGCGCCACCGATATCGCTGAGCCCGTTGGGCAGCAGCATGGTGGTGGATTCCTTGGCCACTTTTTCGAAGGCGGCCACATACTGCTCGGCGATGCGCAGGCTGACGGCTTCCTGACCGCCGTCTTCCTTCACGGCACGGGCCACCATGTTGAGACCCTTGGCGGTGGCCAGGGCCACCAGCTCGATCTGCTTGGCGCGACCTTCCGCTTCGTTGATCTGCTTCATCTTTTCACCTTCGGAGATGTTGATCATCTCCTGCTTTTCCCCTTCCGAACGGTTGATGGCTGCCTGGCGGTCACCTTCGGAACGGTTGATGGCGGCCTGGCGCTCACCCTCGGATTCCGCCACCACGGCGCGACGTTCCCGCTCGGCACGCACCTGTTTCTCCATGGCGTCCTTGATGGACACCGGCAGGTTGATGTCGGCCACCTCGTAACGCAGGACTTTCACCCCCCAGGGCTGGGCAGCTTCGTCCACCGCTTTCACCACTTCCATGTTGATCTCGCCACGTTCCTCGAAGGTCTTGTCCAGATCGATTTTACCGATCACCGAACGCAGGGTGGTCTGGGCCAGTTGCTGGGCTGCCAGCACGTAATCATCTACACCGTAGCTGGCGGCCTTCGGGTCGATTACCTGCAGGTACATGACGCCATCGATAGAGACTTCGATGTTGTCCTTGGTGATACAGCTTTGACGCGGCACGTCGCGAACAATTTCTTTCAGGGAATGTTTGTAGGCCACACGGTCGATAAACGGCATCAGGAAGTGCATGCCGGCATCCAGGGAGGTCTGGAATTTGCCCAGACGTTCCACCACAAAAACCTGCCGCTGGGGCACGATGCGGATGACCATGAACAGCAGCACGACAGCGCCCAGTGCAAACAGTCCGGAAATGATTAATCCTGCCATGGGTAAAGCTTCCTTGTTGTAGAGTGTTTCAGGTGGGGGTGTTGGTCCAGGGCTCTACCGTCAGCCACAGACCTTCGTGTTGGGTAATACGCACCATCTGTCCGGCTTCCAGTGGCTGGCTGCTCTGTGCCTGCCAGCGGGCGCCACGATAGTTGACACTGCCGGTGCCGTCCTTGAAGGCTTCGGCCACGGTAGCTCGCTGACCAATCAGACCGGCACTGTCTTCATTGCCGTTGCCTTCCCGTTCCTTGCCCATCAGCTTGTCGCTGAAATAGCGGCGTACAAAGAGCAGGGAGAGCAGGCTGAGCACCGCAAACAGGGTGAGCTCCCAGGTGGTGTCATCGAGCAGGCCCAGGAATTTGAGGCTGCCCACGATCAGGGCTGCGATACCGAAGAAAATCACCACCAGGCCGGAGACCACAAACTCCCCGATCACCAACACCAGACCGGCGATAATCCAGTAACTATATTCCGGCATTCCTGTGCCCTCTTCTCATGCTTTTGGATGAGTAAGATAGCACGAAAGAGCGGTGTTGTAGGTAGGAAAAGGCTGAAAATGGGGACGAGTTGAAAGTTGAAAGTTGAAAGTTGAAAGTTCAAAGGCGCGGGATCGGGTGTTTGGTTCGGAGCGGCTGTGCCCGCGAGGGGGATGTGGGGAGAAGCAGGATTCAACGCGGGAAAGCTGTTCGCTGGCGGAGATGCCCGAGTCGCGCATGCAGGCTTGGCGGCTGCAGCGCGGGGAAGGCGATTTCGATTACTGCCGCCTCCCCGGTCGCGCTTTTCAACTTTGAACTTTTAACTTTCAACTCAATGGTTGTGCCCGCCTACCCCATGCGCATGCTTGTGGGCGATTTCTTCTTCGCTGGCATCACGGATCTCGGTGATGTCCACCACGAAGCGCAGGGCCTTGCCGGCCAGGGGATGGTTGGCATCCACATCCACGGTTTTCAGACCGACCTTCAGAACCGTCAACATGCGCGGGCCTTCTTCGGTGCTGACAGTGACCACCTTGCCCGGGGTCAGTTTGCCGGCGTGCTTGAGGTATTTGCGGGAGATGCGCTGGAAAAGGGTGTTGTCGTACTCGCCGTAGGCATCCTTGGCCTCGATGGTCACATCCACCTGCTCGCCACTGTTTTTGCCTTCCAGTGCGCTTTCCAGCCCGGCGATGATGTTGTTGTAACCATGCAGGTATGCCATGGGCTCACCGGTAGTCTGGGAGTTCTCGATCTCGCTGCCGTCTTCGGCGTTGAACAGCTGGTAATGCAGGGTGACGACCTTGCCTTTTTCGATGGTCATGGCGCTCTCCGGAAGTGGGCCTGATGCGGTTGCTCAGCAATGGCGAAGCATTTTGCCGCCCCCACCCGGCAGGGGCAATGGTTTGATGGAACTGATGCTCGACGTCTGTCGCGTCAGGCATCAAACGTCAGGCGTCTGGCCTTTCCGTCTCCGGGTGCAGCCCCAGCGCTTTGCGGTCCTTGCCGGCGGCGATATCGGCCAGCAGACGGTTGGACTGGCGGTACCAGTTACGTCTGCCTTGGGAGCTCCATTTGAATCGCTTGTAGGTCCACTGGTACTGGGGCAGGTTGCGCTCGATGCAGCGCTGCAGTCCGGCATTCATTTCCGTGAGAATCTCGGTGGTGTCGCTGGCCTGTTCGATGGCCGGGGCCGGCTCGAAGTGCACATGGATATCCTTGACCCCGCCTTCGCCACGGTTACAGGAGACGATGAACACGTGCGGGCGGTAGCGTTGCACCAGCTTGTCGATCAGCGCCGGGGTGGGCACGTCGTAACCAAAGAATGGGACCGAGGGGTTACTGCGATTGCCCGGGTTGTGATCGGAGAGAATGCCCAGGGTGCCACCATTCTTCATGGCGGCCAGTGCCTGTTTGACGCCCTGACTGTTGGTGGGGATCAGCACCGAGCCGGTTCGCTCTCGGGCCGCCTTGACCATGGCATCCATCAGGGTGGCCGGATGGGGCTGATACATGATCAGGGTCTTGCCGGGGTCGGTTTTGTCGCCCAGATAGAGGTTGCTGATTTCCCAGCTGCCCTGGTGCAATGACAGCAGTAGCACGGGTCGTTCGCTGGCGGTGGCGGCAAGAAAAGCGGATTCACCATGGAGGTGGGTTACCCGCGAAAGGGTCTGTGCCACCGGCCGATGCCAGACATGGCTGAATTCGGTCAGGGTGCGGCCCAGTTCGGCCATGCTCTTGCGGCCGATGCGCTTGGCTTCTGCCAGACTCATGTCCGGGTGGGTGGCCAGCAGATTGATCAGGACTACCCGGTAGGCGCTGGCATAGCGCAGCGGCACCAGGGTGATCAGGGTGGCTACAAGGGCGCCGAAAGCGGTCACCAGTGGCAGTGGAAGCCAGGCCAGAAGGCGGACCACCACCCAAAGGTGACGGCCCTGGGATTGTTTACTCATGATGTCGGTTATCAATCCTGCTGCAGAATCAGGGTTTCGCCGTGTTGCGGTACCCGAAAGTGATCCGGATGAATCGAATGGCTCTCCATGGCCAGCTTCAGTGCCTTGGGCGGTGCATCCATGGGCTCATCGGTGAGCACGAAGGTGCCCCAGTGCATGGCTACGGACTGCTTCGCCTGGATGTCCTTGTGGATCCGCACGGCTTCGGCCGGGTTAATGTGGACAGGCGACATGAACCAGCGGGGTTCGTAGGCGCCGATCGGCAGCAGTGCCAGATCCACCGGGCCGAAGATATCGCCGATGTCCCCGAACAGGGGGGCATAGCCAGTATCGCCGGCAAAATACAATGAGAAGTCAGGAAATGCCAGACGCCAGCTGCACCACAGGCTACGATTATGGTCACCGGGGCCGCGCCCACTGAAGTGCTGGGCGGGCAGGCAGAACGCTTCAACCTGACCATGAAATTCGCTCTGCCACCAGCCCAGCTCGATAATGCGCTCCACCCCCAGCTTGCGTAGCCAGCTGGCTACCCCCAGCGGTGCGAACCAGAGGATGTCCTTGCCGAAACGGGCCTGAAGCTGTTTTACCGAGGCCTTGTCCAGATGGTCGTAATGGTTGTGCGATACCAGCACCGCATTGATCGGCGGCAGTTGGTCGATGGTCAGGGCCGCAGGCACAGCCCGTTTCGGGCCGGCAAAGGTGAATGGCGAACAGCGCTCGGAAAACACCGGGTCGGTCAGCAGGTTCCAGCCCTTGTACTGAAACAGGAAGGTGGAGTGGCCGATCCAGGTCAATTGCGGTTGCGGTCCGGGTGCGGCCAGCCGGGCGGGATCCGGGGTCTGTTGCGGGAATGACTGGTGGCGCGGGAACTGGCCGCGGCTATCCCATTGCCAGCGCAGGAAGTCGCGCAGCCCGTGGTGGGGTGTTGCATAGAGGTTTCGGTATGCGCCCGGGCGCTCCGGTTGTTCGGCGGCCAGGGCGGCAAGGCGCTCCCGGTCGATCATGTCTGCAGACCGGACACGGCACCTTCAATGGCGTCCAGATCCGGGATTACCGCCAGGTCACCGGCCACCTGGATGTACATGGATTCTGCCGGGCCTGTGTCCACGGGCTCTTCCACCGGGTCGTCCTTGCCCACCTTGATCAGTCTGGGAATGCCCTGCACGATCACCGCATAGAAGGGGCGCTTGCCGGCGATGGTGTTGAGTACGGCGATACGGGCGTCCTGACCAATGGTGATCTGGCCGGATTCATTGAGGCGCTCGAAAGACACCAGTGGAATGTTCTGGTCCCGCCAGCTGAGCCAGCCAAGCAACCATTCCGGGCCGTGGCCGGGACGATCCGGCTGGCGCAGGGGAATCACCTCTGCCACCACGATGTTGGGCACCAGCCATGGGCGCCCCTGCATGGGGATCAGCAGACTGGAAATTTCCGTAGGCAAACTGCTCATAATCAACCTCAAATGTAAGCCGGACCTTGATGGTACGTGCCTTCGTCAGGCGTCAGGCGTCAGGCTTTCGGCGTTGTTTAATTCTCTTCTTACCTGTTCTACCAGTTGCTGCGCAAGTTGCTCCGGCGAGCCACTGAAACTGACGCAACCGGTTTCACGCACGGAGTCAGGCTGGCTGCTGCAGGCACAGGTGTCACTGCTCTGCGCCCACACCGGGCGACCGGTGGCGGCCAGCCTGGGCGCGGCGATGGCGCCGTCATTGCCCATGCCGGAAAACAGGATGGCACCGCCGGCCTGTTGTCCGAAACCGTCGCTTACCTGCTGGATCACCTGATCAATGGAGGGCGCATAGGGGCCCTCCCAGTCCTGACCGGTGGACTGGATGCGGCCGTCGTGACGGAAACTGACGGCATATTCCACCGGGGCGATGGCCACTTCGCCATGGCGCAGGGCTTCGCCATCCACGCCCACCTTGCAACTGATGTTGTTATCCCGGCTGAGCACACTGCACAGGGTTTCCAGAAAGCTGGCATCAATGTGCTGGGCAAGCACGAACGCCACCGGCAGATTGGCCGGCAGACAGTCCAGAAATTCCTTCACCGCTGCTGGCCCGCCCAGGCTGGCTCCCAGTACCCAGACGCGCTGGGGACGGTTGGCCGGCATGATGGACTGGAATTCCCGGGGCTCCGGGATACGGGCCTTGGGTGTGCGTTGCGGAATGATATCGAGCCGCTCCTGTACCTGCGGCTTGCCGATATAATCCACTACTTTAGTGACCAGCCGGCGCTCCCAGCGGGGATAACCGGCGTCGGTGCGAGACGGGGCCTGGCCGTCACAGAACAGAATCGGGGCGCTGGCTTCTTCCAGCAGCGTATCCAGAAAGTCCTGCCAGCGGTCTTCGCTGGAGAGATCCACAACCCACAAGTCCAGGGCATCGTCGCGGTACCAGCGTGTTTCCAGATTGCCCGGGTCGGTGTTGACCACCACCCGGTAGCCCTGCGCCTTCACTGCGCTGGAGAGCAGATGGCCCTGCAGTGTGCTGTCGGCAATGACGCCGACGCGGGCGGCGTTGGTCATCCCTCGGACGTTTCCTGCAGCTCGCCGAGCAGTTCACGGATGGTGGACAGCAGTTCGTTCTCCTGGAAGGGCTTGCCCATGTAGCAGTTCACACCGATATCGAAGGCTCGATCGCGGTGCTTTTCGCCGGTCCGCGAGGTGATCATGATGATCGGCACGTCCTTCAGGCGGCTGTCGTGGCGCACGTGGGTGGCCACTTCGAAACCATCCATGCGTGGCATCTCGATATCCAGCAGCATGAGATCCGGGCGGAAGTCTTCCAGCTTGGCAATGGCGTCCATCCCGTCCTTGGCAGTGACCACTTCGTAGCCATTCCGCTCCAGCAACCGGGTGGTGACCTTACGCACGGTCACCGAGTCATCGGTGACCATCACCAGCGGGGTATCGCGACCACGGGTCTCCGGCTCTGCCTCTTCAGGCAGAGTCGGTTGCGGTTCCAGCTCTTGCTCCTGCTCTGCCACCGGCAGGGTGGGAATCTGTACGTGGGCGGCACGGATCAGGGAGTGAATATCGAGAATGATCACCACCGAACCATCCCCGAGAATGGTGGCACCACTGATGCCGGCCACACTGGCCAGCTGCGGGCCCACGGATTTCACTACCACTTCCCGGGAGCCCACCAGGTCGTCCACCACGATGGCCACGGTATGTTCGGTGCTGCGGATCAGCAATACCGGCATGGGCGTGGTCTGGTGTTCAAGGTTGGGGGCGCGAGTGCCGTGGACAAAGTTGCCCAGATACTGCAGTTCGTAGTCCTGGCCCACATAGGTGTAAACCGGTTCTTCTTCGCTGAAGTAGTGCTGCAGTTCGAACGGGCTGATCCGTACGATACCTTCAATCTGGTTCAGCGGAATGGCGTAGCTATCTTCGCCGGCCTTCACCATCAGGGCCCGGTTCATGGCCAGGGTGAACGGCAAACGCACGATGAAGCGGGTGCCCTGCCCCTTGTGAGAATCGATGGTCACCGAGCCGCCCATTTGTTTGATCTCGCTGGCGACCACGTCCATGCCCACGCCCCGACCGGAAATCTGGGTCACGGCGGCGGCGGTGGAGAAACCCGCATGGAAGATGAACTGCTGGATTTCCTGTTCGGATACCTGGGCGTCCTCGGCGATCAGTCCACGCTCAACCGCTTTCTTGCGGACCGCGTCGGTGTCGATCCCCTTGCCGTCATCGGACAGGATGATCACTACCTCACCCCCTTCCCGGGTCAACTCCAGGTTGACCCGCCCGGTGCTGTCCTTGCCGGCGCTCTGGCGGCCTTCGGCGGTTTCGATGCCATGGTCCACGGCGTTACGCAGCATGTGTTCCAGCGGGGCAACCACACGCTCCATGAGTGAGCGGTCCAGTTCGCCTTCCGGATTGAGTACGTCGAACTCCACACGCTTGCCCACTTCCCCGGAAATCTGCCGGACGATACGGCGCAGACGTGGCACCAGGCGGCTGAAGGGTACCATGCGGGTGCGCATGAGCTTTTCCTGCAGCTCGGTGTTGATCCGTGATTGCTGCAACAGCAGGGTTTCCGTGTCCTTGGTGCGGTCCAGCAGGGTGTTCTTCAAATCCAGCAAGTCAGAGGCGGATTCCGACAGCTGCTTGGTAATCTGGTGCAGTTCCGAGTACTGATCCATTTCCAGGGGGTCGAAGTCTTCGTCGAATTCGCCCCGATCCACGCCCTGCTGATAATTGGACATGATCTGCGCTTCGGTTTCTGAATCCAGACGGCGCAGCTGTTCGTAGAGGCGCTGAACGGTGTTACCCATTTCCTCTACGTTGAAGGTGAACTCGGTAAGCCCCTGCTCTACCCGGCCACGGTTGATGGAGGTTTCCCCGGCCAGGTTAACCAGTGCTTCCAGTACATCCGCGCCTACCCGCACCATTTCCTGGGGCTGGGCCTGATTCTGGCGCTGACGGCGGTCGTCCTGCTTGGCCTGTTGAGGCTCCGGTTTGGCCGGGGAGGGCATCAATTCGCCACTCACGGCCTCGGGTTCTGCGGGAGCAGCCGGCTTGGCGGCCTGGGTAGCCCGTGCACGCTTCGCCACGGTTTCCATGCCACGACTGATCTGGTCGTGCCAGTCGAGCATGGGTTGGAAATCCTCCAGGGCGGGGGCGCCGGTGCGCTTGTCCAGATCCAGCAGGTAGGCTTCGAAATCGTGGCTGATATCACCCAGCTGCTTGAGACCGGCCAGGCGGGCACCACCCTTGAGAGTATGCAGGGCGCGTTTCAGGTCATCCACGAAATCGCGGCTTTCCGGGTGTTCTTTCCAGGCGGTCAGGTTGCCGTCGATGATTTCCGACAGCTCCTCGGATTCCTCAAGGAAGATTTCCAGGATCTCCGGATCGGTGTCCGGCTGCCAGTCTCCGTCATCGGGATTACTGGAGCCCACCGTGATGTCGTTCTCTGCGGGAACGGTCGTGGTCGGTGCTTCCGGTTCTGCGGCGGGCTCGGCAGCCGGTGTGGCGACTGACAGGGTTGGCAGGGTAAAGCCGGCCGGATCAGCCACATAGCCGTGAATGCACTGAATCAGCTGTTCACCACCGGGCAATGGCTGGTTGGCACGCAGCGCTTCCACCATTTCTGCCAAACGGTCATGACAGCGGTGCAGCAGGTCAAGCAGGCTGGGCTCCACCGCCAGCTGGCTCTGGGCCAGGCCTTCATAGAGGGTCTCCAGCTCGTGGCCCAGATCCCCCAGTTCGGAGACTTCCGCCATGCGGGCGCCACCCTTGAGGGTGTGCAGATCACGTTGCAGGGATTGCAGCTCGATCAGGTTGCCCTGTTCGCCAATCCACAGCTCCAGGCTGTTACCGGCAGATTCCAGAATCTCGTCCGCCTCTTCCAGAAAGATCTCGACCAGTTCCGGGTCGCGTTCCGGTTGAGGGGGTGCCTCGCTGTCGGGCGCGTCCTCAACCGCAACGGGCTCGGGGCTGACCGGCTCGGGTTCAGGGGCAGATTGTTCTGCGGGCGATACGGCAGTGGGGGTGATATCGGCGGCGGGTTCGCCTTTGATATAGGCCTGAATGGCGCTGACCAGCGCCGGGGCATCCTGCGGGCTGCGGTTGGCACGCAGGGCATCGATCATGTCAGCGAGGCTGTCATGGCAGCGGTGCAGCAGGGCGAACAGGTCGCCGTTGGCGTCCAGCTGTCCGCCGTTGTAGCCCTCGTAGAGATTTTCCAGCTCATGGGCCAGATCACCCACCGGGGCCACCCCCGCCATGCGGGCGCCGCCCTTGAGGGTGTGCAGGTCCCGTTGCAGGCTGTCCACATTGCTGCTGTCGCCCTGCTCCCACTGGTCCAGGGCGTTGCTGGCGGTGTCCAGGATCTCTTCGGCCTCTTCCAGGAACAGGGCCACCAGTTCGGGATCCAGATGAGCCTGATAATCGCCGTCGCCGGCGGGGGACGCCATGGGGCTGCTGTGATCTTCCGTCCCGGCGTCTTCGCGGTCCAACGGCAGCCCGCCGTCCGGGCCATCATCATCAGGGCCGCTCTCGGTGAGTTCGCGCAGGGAATCTACCAGTCCCAGCTCGGGTCGAACGGTCTGGCCAGCAGCCAGACAGTCCATCATGTTCATCAGGGCGTCCTGCCCCTCGCTGACCAGGCCAAACAGCACTTCACTGAAGGCAAGCTGACGTGCCTCCACGGCACTGTAGGTGTCAGCCAGGGCTTCCGCCAGCTGGTGAATCTCGGTGAGCCCCGCCGTGGCGGCGCTGTTGCCCAACAGCTTGAGTTCGTCACGCAGACGCACCAGTTCTTCGGTCTGCTCGGGGTGCTGTGCCCACTGGGACAGCAACTGTTCCGCGTCCACGATCAGGTCCATGCCTTCGGAGAGGAACACGGAAAGGATGTGCGGGTCGGTATTCGGTGCCGGGGTATCGTCGTCGGTCAGGCCGTCCCGCTGTTGTTGCAGGGCGGTGATCAGGGGCGCGGCGCCGGGCAGGTGAGCCTGGTCCAGGCTGTCCAGATTATTCTCTACCAACTGGCAGGACTGGCGGATCAACTCCACCTGTTCAGTGGTGGCCCGGCGGTTGTTGCTGATCAGGTCACGGATCAGCTTTTCGGCGGGTTCTGCCAGCTCGGCAACCGCTTCGATTTCCGCCATGCGCGCACTGCCCTTGAGGGTATGCAGGGCGCGGTGGACTTCGTCGTCCACGTCATGTTCCGAGAGGTCGCTGTCCAGACAGTCGAGCCAGTTGTTCACCAGGCTCAGGTTGCGGCGTGCTTCACTGGCAAAGATCTCGCGCAGTACCGGATCCGGGGCGTCACCGTTGTCTTCTTGCCCGGACAGGTCGGGTATGTCTGCCAGAGCATCGCTACCGTCCAGGACCTCAGGAGTGCCCCCCTGGTCGGGTTCGTCCATGGCCAGGGCTGTGATTTCCAGGGTGTCGTCGTCGCCCGTTTCGCCCTGCGCGTCATGCTCCTCGCCGGATTCAAACGTAATACTGTCTTCCTGCAGATCGTCTTCGCTGTCGAAGGCTTCCAGGGTGATCTCGTCGTCCGCATCATCCCAGCTCACCGCAGGCACGCTGCTGTCATCGTCACTGTCCGGCAGGGTGTCCAGTGTCAGGGTGTCATCATCCTGAATGGCGTGGTCGTCATCGCCTTGCGGGGCGGGTTCGTTGTCCAGCGCCTGGCTCTCTACCGTGTCATCGAGCGCAGGGCTGTCATCCGCCGTCAGCGCTTCACTGTCACTGTCGGTGGCCGCCGGCGTGGCGTCGTCCGGGGTGTCGGCGTGGTCGCCCACCGTGGGTATCGCGTCAATCTGGCCACCGGCGGCCAGGGTGTCGGCAGCATCCGCCAACGGCTGCGGGTCGAATGGGTTCGGCTGACGGGAGCAGAAGGCATCCACCAGCGGCTGGATATGGTTGCGAACGGTCTGTACCAGTTCGATCAGTACCGGGGTCGGCTGGATGGTCTTGTCGATCACCCGGTTCATCATGTTTTCCACCGACCAGGCCAGCTCGCCCACGGTCATGGCGCCCACCATGCGGCCGGAGCCTTTCAGAGTGTGGAACGCCCGGCGGAACTCCACCAGGGATTCCTCATCACTGGTATTGGCGGCCCAGCGCGGAAAGTACTCATCCAGGGCTTCCAGCACTTCACCGGCTTCTTCCTGGAAGATCTCGATGATTTCATCATCGATCAGGTCGTCATCGTCGTCCTGCTCGGGCTCGGCGGCGGCCGGTTGCACAGGCTCGCTGTCCGGGACGGACGCTTGCGGCTCTGGCGCTTCAGTGGGCGTATCACTGTCCGCTGCAGGCTCGGAAAGCGCGCTGGTGTCTTCGTCCGCAGACGGGGTTTCCGGCGTGTCGTCGTTGAGCGCTTCACCGGGGGCGTCAGCGGCTGGCGCCTCGGCGACGGAGCTGATCTCATTTGGCTGAACAGCTGGCTCTGCGACCGGCTCGTGGGCCACGTCGGCGTCCAGCTCGATGCGTTCCACTTCCACGTGGTTGTCAAAATCGCTGTCATTTTCCAGCGGGTAGCCCAGCGCATCCACGCTGGCCCGGGCCAGCTGGAGGATGTCATCGCTGGTCTCCGGATCATCACTGAGACGCTCCAGATAATATTCCACCGAGGTGATGGCATCGGCCAGGGTGTCCATGCTGCGCCAGTCCGGTCTGGGCTGGTCGGCTTCCAGCAGCTGCTCTTCGATATAGCGCACACACTGACGCAGGATCACCGCCGGACGGTTGAGCTGGATCACCTCCAGTCCGCCGCGCACCGCATTGAGTCGCTCCGGTACCGGGGTGAGGTGTTCTGTACTCCACTGGGAGGCAATGAATTCGACAATACCGTCCTTGGCTTCTTCCAGCCCGGCACGGCATTCGCGCAGCACTGCATCCATGGCCTGGCCCACATGGCCGGGCATGGTGGCCGGTTCGTCGCCGCCGCTGCCCTGGCGCTCGCTGCCGGTGAGGCCGGCCAGTGTGGCTTCCACGTAAAGCAGGGCCCCGGCGATATCCATCAGCAGGTCGCGGTCGGCCGGGCGTTTGCCGCCCACGATGTCTTCCATCACGCCCAGTTGTTCTTCCACCAGCTTGCGCGGCTGACCGAGACCCAACACGGCCACCGTGTCGGCTACCTGCTTGAGGGTAACGGTCTGGGGCTGCAGTTGGGCGGCATCCTGTTCACCGTTGTGGACAAAGGTTTCCAGGGCATCTTTGACGGTGGTGATCTCTTCGGAAAGCGCCATCACCACGGAATTCATGGCTTCGGCATCCGGGCCGGTCATACGCTCGCGTTCGGCGGTGACCAGGTCATCCGAAGGCAGGGCATCCTCCAGGCGGAATCGGGCCTTCACATTGCGGATGCGCGGGCTGTCCACTTCGGCCTTGGCCACGTAGTAGAGCAGGTTCTTGAGCAGGTCGGTGGGCGCCGGTTCGTTGAGGCTGGCGGCGCCGTTGGTGGTCAGGTCACGCAGGGTGCGGTCCACCTGGCCGAGCATCATCTTCACCGAGGTGCCGAGTACGATGGCGTCTTCCGCCAGGCCTTCCACCAGGGCGTTACTGATGCTCCACAGGGGCGCCCTGGGCGCGTCGCCGGTGACCTGTTCCAGTTTGGTGAACACCTTGGCCATGTAGCCCAGATTCTCACCCATGCGGTCGTTGCGCAGCACGCCCAGCAGAGCGATCTGGAACATCTGGCGAATCTTTCTGGCCAATGCAGCGAAACGGGGGTCGTTGAGCAGCGCCTGGGGAATCTGGCCTTGGCCGGTAGCGTCACTGAGATCCGGCTTGAACAGGGACGTTTCAGACAGCAGGGATTCGCCGCGGGCGGCGCGCAGGTCATTGAGCAGTGGCAGCAGGACTACCGGCAGATCGCGGCGGTTACTGGCCACACGGTCCAGATAGGGCGGCAGCTGCAGCAGTGCCCGCATCAGGGTTTCCTGACCGTCACTCACATTGCCGACACGGCCTTCCAGCAGGGCCTGGGCCAGCTTTTCCATTTCTTCGGCGAGCAGCGCTGCGCCGTAGAATTCGACCATCTGCAGGGTGCCGTACACCTGATGCAGGTGTGCCTGGCAAAAACGCATGCGGGTGGCGTCGTCCGGGTTTTCCACGAACGCTTCCAGTGCCTGCTGCGCCTGGTTCAGGGTCTCCTGGATTTCCCCGCGAACCCAGTCCAGAGCCAGATAGTCGTGACGGTCACTCATGACGTCTCCTGTCATACATCAACCTGCCTTCTCAGTGGGCAGGCTTTAATAACACGTAACATGTGCGCGCCTAGACCCGGTTGCAGTAAGGGCGCGCCATCGGCTTGTTGTTCTTGCGTGCCGCGTGTTGCGTGCAGCATGTTGCGTTCTTTTCTATCTACAGCGACGGAAAGCCAGGGTGTCGGCAAAGTGCACCCGTTCCAGATCCGGGTGTTGCCAGTCCGTGACTTCTCCGGGGCCCAGTACCAGTAGTCCCCCGAGCGCCAGCCGCTCCGCCAGCCGATTCACGATCTGGCGCTTCCGCCAGCGGCGGAAGTAGATCAGCATGTTCTGACAAAAGATCAGATCCATGTTGTTCATGGGCGCATTGCCCAGATCGAGCACGTTGAGGCGGGCGAAACAGATCTGTTGTTTCAGTTCCGGCGCCACCATCACGGTTTGCCCGTTGTCCCCTGGAATAAAGTATTTTTCACGCAGTACCGGATCCACCTGAAGTGCGCGGCGGGCGGCATATTCCCCTTTGCGTGCCTTGGCCAGCGTGGGCAAGCTGATGTCGGTGGCGGTGATGCCGTAGAACATCTTGCGGTCGTGATCCGCCAGTTGCTCATTGATCAGCATGGCAAGGGAATAGGCTTCCTCGCCGGTAGAGCACCCCACACTCCACACATCCAGATTGGCTCCGTCGGGCTGTTCTGCGGCGAAGCGTTGCACGTATTCCTCCACCAGTGCATAGGAGCTCTGGTGGCGAAAAAAGCTGGTTTCCTGAACGGTGAGACGATCCACCAGAATCGACCATTCCATGGCCCGGGATTCGGTGGTGCCCACCATCAGGTGTTCGTAATAGGCTTCGTAGTCCTCGAAACCCAGCTCGCGCATGCGGATGCTCAAGCTGGTTTCCAGAAAGCTCTTGCGCGCGTCGGACAGGGTCATGCCGGTACGGTCTTCCAGCAGCGCCTGCCATAGCTGGAATTGCTCCGCATCCATGGCGGGCGTGCTTCTGATGGACCATCGGTCTGTCACGGCAGCACCCATATCCTCATGTCCCTAGCCGGCGCAGGCCGGATCAGGAATGCTCCGGCAGACGGAAACCGGCAACGGAGTTACGCATTTCCTGGGCCATCTCGGCGAGGTTACCAATGGACCGCGCAGTGGCGGTGGTACCGGCAGAGGTCTGGGAAGTAATTTCCTGGATCACGTTCATGGTGTTGGAAATGTGACCCGCGGACGCCGCCTGCTGACGCGCCGCGTTGGAAATGTTCTGGATCAGATCCGCCAGGGTTTTGGATACGTTCTCAATTTCTTCCAGTGCCACACCAGCGTCCTGCGCCAGGCGGGCCCCTTTCACTACCTCAGCGGTGGTCGCCTCCATGGAGATTACCGCTTCATTGGTATCGGTCTGAATCGTCTTAACCAGGGTCTCGATCTGCTTGGTTGCCGCGGCGGAACGTTCCGCCAGGCGCTGTACCTCATCCGCAACCACCGCGAAGCCGCGGCCGGCTTCACCGGCCATGGACGCCTGAATGGCGGCGTTCAAAGCAAGAATGTTGGTTTGGTCAGCAATGTCGTTAATCAGGGATACGATGTCACCAATCTCCTGGGAGGATTCACCCAGACGCTTGATCCGCTTGGAGGTTTCCTGGATCTGCTCGCGGATGGTGTCCATGCCGTGGATGGTCGCCTGTACCACCTCGGCGCCCTTGTTGGCGATGGCTACCGCTCGTTCCGCTACCGCCGCCGATTCGGAGGCGTTGGCAGATACCTGGTCAATGGAGACCGCCATTTCGTTCACCGCTGCAGAAGCCCCGGCAATTTCCTGGGCCTGGTGCTCGGAGGCCTCGGCCAGATGCATCGCCGTGGACTGGGTTTCCTGGGCGGCCGATGCCACCTGTACCGCGGAGTTGTTGATGGTCTGTACCAGGCTGCGCAGCTGGTCAATGGAGTAGTTGATGGAGTCAGCGATGGCACCGGTGAAGTCCTCGGTAACTGTCGCCTGTACGGTCAGGTCACCGTCAGCCAGGTCGCCCAGCTCATCCAGCAGACGCAGAATCGCCGCCTGGTTACGCTGGTTCTCGCTTTCCAGTTCGTCTTTCTTCTTCGCTTCCTGACGGTTCCGCTGGGCCATGATCAGGAAGAACAGCAATACCGCAATGGCGCCACAGATGGCACCCAGCCATACCGACGGGAACAGGCCGCCGGTGGAGCCTTCAAACTGGTTGTTCAGGTTGGTGGATTCCTGCAGCAGATCCTGGGAGCGACGGAAGATGGTGTCGGCCGCGTTCCGCACCTGGAAGAGTTCCGGGGCGGTTTCCAGGATTTCATCGACAGATTGGTTAACGAATTCATCGAACAGGTCGGCAATCTCGGCCAGGTAGTCCAGGGCATCCGGGTCGTTCACCTGGTCAATCCCCATGGCGCTGTCGCCTTCGATCATGCCGTTCATCACACGACCGAACTGGCTGGCGTCACGGCCGAAGGAGTCCGCCGCGATCACCGCACCGTCGCCCCCTTCCAGTACCTTGGAGATAGACCGCACGATACGCTCGGCCAGCCAGGATTGGCGCTGCGCAAAGGCAATCTGTTCCGGGTCGGCGCCGGTCATTACCAGGATTTCAACAACGCCTTCGTATTCAGCCTGAAGGGCAGGAATGGTCTGGGCCAGGGTGTCTGCCACTTCGTGCAGATCCAGAACCGTATCTTCCCCTTTCAGAATGGTCCCGGTGTTCTGGTCAACCTCTTTCCAGAGAGTGTTGAGACGCTCCATCACCTGGGGGTCGGAAACCTGCTCATCCTTAACGGCGTCCCAGGCGGCCTGGAAGCTCTTCCGGGAGTTATCCAGCAATTCGAAGGCGTCGGCGTTACCCGCCGCGGCTTCCAGGGAGTTCTTGGCAATCTGCTGGGACACTACGCGCATCTCGGAAGCCCGGGTAATGTTTTCCTGGGCCTTGTTTGCGGTGGTGGCAGAAAGCAGGAAGTTGACCAGTGCCAGTACAATAAAGATGGCAAGGCCGAAATACAGTGCAATGTTCAGCGAATTGCCGCCGCTGTTGCTCGCACCCCCCCGCAGTTTTTCGAAAAATGCTCCCGGATTGAACTTCATAGTCTGGCTCCTGGCCTGGCGTTCACTCTTCTTATGTACCCCAAGTACGCGTGATGCAGTCAGCCGGTGCGGGCTACCTGCATGAAACGCGGGTCCTCTGCCAGCCGGGAAAGGCTGAACACGGACCAGTACTCCCCGTCGCGCCGATAGGCCCCGCGCACGTATCCTGTGACGCTGGGATCACTGACCGGCAGTGATTCGACAAATTCATCAATGGGGAAATGCTGCATCCCCAGTACCTCATCCACGGTCATGCCGGTGTAGAGGTCGTCCTGATCCAGCACAAGCAGCCGTCGGCGCTTTTCCTGAATCGGTGAACTTTTTTCCAGAAAGCCGCTGAGATCCATCACGGTCATCAGGCGGCCACGAACGTTGGCGATACCCTTCATCCAGCTTTGTGCGCCGGGAATGCGGGTATAGGCCGGCACCGTGAGGATTTCGGAAACCTCATCCAGCGGTGCTACGTATTTCTTGCCATCGAGCACAAAGCCCACGCCGCTCCAGTAGCTGACCGCATCCTGCTGCATGGGCAGGTCTTTGGCCTGCTCCCGGCAACGCTGATGGTATTCGGTAAGCTTGATGTAGGCGGCGGAGGCGCTAGCGCTCATTCATGGCTCCTTGCGGATCAGCTGTCGGCCAGCATGCGGTCGACGGTTTGCAGGAGCAGATCTTCATCCACTGGCTTGGTCAGGTAATCCTTGGCGCCCTGGCGTTTGCCCCAGACACGGTCGGTTTCCTGGTCCTTGGTGGTGACGATCACGATGGGAATGTGCGCGGTGTCTGCCCCCTTGGTCAGCTGGCGGGTGGCCTGGAAGCCGTTAAGGCCAGGCATCACCACGTCCATGAGCACCAGTTCGGGCAGTTCGGAGCGGGCCATGGCCACGCCATCGGCACCGTTGGCGGCCTCGAGTACCTCGTGGCCGTTTTTTTCCAGAATCTCCCGCAACTTGTAGGTTTCGGTGGGAGAGTCATCAACAATCAGAATTCGAGCCATCTTTTCCTCTATCCGGTCAGCATGCGTGCTGCCTAACCTGCCATGTGCTGGCGAATCGCGCCGAGCAGTTCGTCCTTGGAGAACGGTTTGGTCAGGTATTCATCAGAGCCCACGATTCGTCCCTTGGCCTTGTCGAACAAGCCGTCCTTGGAGGACAGCATGATCACCGGGGTGGACTTGAAGGCACTGTTGTTCTTGATAAGCGCACAGGTTTGATACCCATCCAGTCGCGGCATCATGATGTCCACGAAGATGATATTGGGCTTGGTGTCGGCGATTTTGGCCAAGGCGTCGAAGCCATCGGTGGCGGTGATCACTTCACAACCTGCTTTTTTCAACAAGGTTTCTGCGGTCCGACGAATCGTTTTTGAGTCGTCGATGACCATCACCTTGAGGTCTTGGAAATTGTCAGTCATGGAAACTGCCTTTAACCGTGAACCGTAATTGGCCGCAACTTATTGTAATTTTTGGCCTTTCTAGTAATTCGATGGGCGGGGCCTGTGGCGGTGTCAGCCCAAGGAAAGTTTTTAACACAGATTCTACAATCAATCTATAAGACCCTATGAAACTTGAGAAAACTTCCTCTGGCGCCAGGCCTCTCTGACGCATGGCGATCCCCCGCCGGCGCTGCTAATATTGCCCGGCCGTGCCCCCTATCTGTGGAGATCCCATGAGCCTGAAAGTCGGCGTGGTGATGGACCCCATCGCCAAGATCAAACCCTGGAAAGACAGTACTTTCGCCATGATGCTGGAAGCCCAGCGGCGCGGCTGGTCCCTCTATTACATGGAGCCTGCTGATCTCTACGTGCGCGATGGTCGCAGTTTTGCGGCCACACGGGCAGTCACTGTGACCGACAATAACGACGATTGGTACCGTCTGGCCGACGCCGTGAACCTGGATCTGGCAGATTTGGATATTATCCTGATGCGCCAGGACCCGCCCTTCAACACCGAGTACATCTACGCCACCTATCTGCTGGAGAAGGCCGAGCGGGAGGGCGTGCTGGTGGTGAATCGCCCGGGCAGTGTCCGCGACAGCAATGAAAAACTGTTTGCCACGGACTTTCCGCAGTGCTGCGCGCCTACCCTGGTCACTAGCCAGGCCGGGCTGCTGCGCGATTTTGTACGTGAGTTCGATGACACTGTCATGAAGCCGCTGGACGGCATGGGCGGCAGCAACATCTTCCGGGTGCGCAAGGATAGTCCCAACATTTCGGTGGTGATCGAGGTGCTCACCCAGCATGGCAAGACGCCCATCATGGCGCAGCGCTATGTCCCGGAGATCAAGGATGGCGACAAGCGCATCCTGATGATCAACGGCGAGCCACTGCCCTATGCGCTGGCGCGAATCCCCAAGGAGGGCGAGTTGCGTGGTAATCTGGCCGCCGGTGGTACCGGTCAGGGCCGTGAGCTGACGGACCGGGACCGCTGGATCTGCGAACAGGTCGGTCCGACCCTGAAGCGCAAGGGGCTATATTTCGTGGGCCTGGATGTGATTGGTGACTATCTCACCGAGATCAACGTGACCAGCCCCACCTGCATTCGTGAGCTGGATGCGATCTTTGATATCAACATTGCCGGGCAGATGTTCGATGCCCTGCTGGCGGTCCGGGACGCGTCCTGACCGCTTTCACCGTAGGAGCCTGCCTGCAGGCGATCTTTCGCTTGTTCTGGCCTTCGCCCGCAGGCAGGCTCCTACGGAAATAACACAATAAGCAGTAGTGAAAAGAAGAATTCATGGCAGCCAATTCACCCGTCAGTGCTTCAGATCGCCTTACCTTTACCGTGTTTCTGGCGCTGGCCTTCCACGGCATCCTGATCTTCGGGGTCAACTTTGCCCCGGAAAAGCAGCGTGCCGCCCCGCACACCCTGGAGGTGACCCTGTCCCAGTTCCGCAGTGACGAGGAACCGGATGAGGCCGACTTTATTGCCCAGAGCAACCAGCAGGGCTCCGGGGATCTGGCTGAAAAGCAGGAACTGACCACCACCGAGCAGGCGGACTTTGCCGACAGCAAGCTGGAAAACGTCCAACTCAAGGAAAAGACCACTCTGCAGCAGCGTGACCGCCAGTCCCAGTTGCTGGTGATCACCACCGCCCGCGAGAGCGAGCAGAAGGTGCAAGCCGAACAGAAGGAAAAGACCGAGCAGAAGCCGCTCAAGGTGGCCAAGCAGGAAAATCTGCTCGACATGAGTCAGCAGATCGCCAGCCTGCAGGCGCGACTGGCCGAGCAGAAGCAGGCCTACGCCAAGCGCCCGCGTATCCGCCGCCTCACCTCGGTGTCTGCCAAGGCGCATTATGAGGCCCAGTACATCGATACCTTCCGCCGCGAAGTGGAAACCATGGGGACCCGCAACTTCCCGGCCAAGGCGTTGAACAGCAATACCTTCGGCGCCGTGCGCCTGTTGGTGGCGATCCAGAAGGATGGCGCCCTCAAGGAAGTGCGTGTGCTGCAGTCTTCCGGTCACAAGTTCCTCGACCAGGCGGCCATTCAGAGCGTGCGCATGGCTGCGCCCTTCGACAACTTTACCCCGGAAATGCGCAAGCATATGGATGTGCTGGAAATCATCCGCACCTGGAAATTCGACAGCAGCCGCAAGGTGTCGTCGAAGTAGAAGCAGTTGAAAGTTCAAAGTTTAAAGTTGAAAAGGCGCGAGGCCAGTTTGGCTGTTGCTGGCCTCTGTGCCCGCGCCATTACCGGCGAACGCGGGCACAGCCTGCCAAAACCCCCTGACCCGATCCGCGTTTGAACTTTAAACTTTGAACTTTCAACTCGGCCCCGCGCTTGCAGCCCTCCCCCCGTCGCCGGATACTGTGCCCATGGAAGAGACAACCCTGAAACACCAGTTGCTGGTGGCCATGCCGCAGATGGCTGACCCCAACTTCGAGCATTCCGTCACCTATGTCGTTGAGCACAGCAGCGAGGGCGCCATGGGCCTGACCCTCAATCGCCCGGTGCAGATCAGTCTCGGCGACATCCTTGCAGACATGGATATCGAGATCGAAGTGCCGCCGTCCGAGCGACATCGGGTGGTGGCCGGAGGCCCGGTGCAGCAGGAAGCCGGCTTCATCATTCATGCGGCGTCCACCCACTGGGATTCCAGCATTCTGCTCAGTGATGGTCTGATGCTCACCACTAGCCGTGACATCCTCGAAGCCATCGCCGTGGGCGAAGGCCCGGAACAGTCCCTGGTGTGTCTCGGCTATGCCGGCTGGGAAGCCGGCCAGCTGGAACAGGAACTGGTAGATAACGCCTGGCTCAGCACCCCCGCCAGCCGCGAACTGGTCCTCGACACCCCCTTCGAACAATCCTGGCACGCCGCAGCCGCACGCATCGGCGTGGACATCAACCTGATCGCGGGTCAGGCGGGGCACAGCTAAACAGTTAATAGTGAATAGTTAACAGTGAACAGTTACGCGGGATCGGTTTTTTCTTTTTCAGAGGTTGCAGGCCGCGGCCTTGGCGTGTGCGCGACTGATAGACTTGCAAAAACACGAACCGGTTGTCGCGTCGCTGTTCACTCTTCACTGTTAACTGTTCACTGCCCCTCATGATTTTGGCCTTCGACTACGGCACCCAGAAAATCGGCGTGGCCAGCGGCAATGAGCTGCTCGGCACCGCCTCACCGCTGAAAGCCCTGCCCTGTAAAAATACCCAGCCCAATTGGGATGACATTGCCGCCCTGTTGAAAGAATGGCAGCCGGAAGCCCTGGTGGTCGGTTTGCCCTTGAACATGGATGGCAGTGAAAGCGAATCCACCGCGCGGGCAAAGAAATTTGCCGGCCGTTTGAAAGGCCGCTTTGGCATGAAAGTGTGGCTGGTGGATGAGCGCCTCAGTACACGCGAAGCCCGTGATCGTACCGGTATCCAGAAAGCTGACCCGCGTGTCGATTCCATGGCGGCGGTGATTATTGCGGAAGGCTTTTTGAGCGAGGGCGGCCAGCCAGTCTAGCGGCTCTCGTAGGGCGGAAATGGGCGTGAGCCCATCTCCGCCGTAGCAGAAGCGTTGTGGCAACTGACCTCAGCTGCCACTGAAGCGCAGAATTGCCGAAGGGGGTGAGCGCAGCGAAGCATCTGCGTCTCTCACGATCATTTCCCGTGAATGTCCTCCTCGGAAGAGCCTGGCGTTCACTTCTGCATCCAGCATGCCCATCAGGCAATACGGCCATAGAAAAATGGCCGTATTTATGCAAAAGTGGCCGTTAAAGTCCTTTCGGCGATGATCTATGGCCAATAAGACGGCTCAAAATGCCACCCTGGATTGGGTGAAGACCCAGCTGAACCCGTTCTCTATTCACGACATCCCAGTCCAGGTCCCGGAGAGGACTTTGCGCCGGTGGCTCAGTGAATGGGTTGCACAGGGGGTGTTGCAACGTACAGGCGCCAGGCGCTCCACTCGCTACCAGTACCGGCAGGAAGCTTCGCTGCCACCCTTCCTGCAGCGGGTGCCGTCGCAGCACCGGGGTAGCCTGCTCAAGCAGCTACGGGACCTGTGGACGCACACCTCAACCGCTCTGGAAGGCAATACCCTGACATTGGGGGACACCCACTTCATTCTGGAAGAGGGATTGACCATTTCCGGCAAGCCCCTGAAAGAGCACCAGGAAGTTGTCGGTCACGCCCGCGCCATTGAGCTGATCTACCAGGGGCTTGCCGGGCCATTAACCGAGCAGCGTTTGTTTGATTTGCACCGGGCGGTGCAAACAGAGGTGGTTACCGACATCTACAAACCAAGCGGTGCATGGAAAAATGAGGTCAACGGCACTTACGTGGTGACACCGGATAATCAGCAGGTGTTTATCGAATACGCAGTCCCTTCAGAAGTGCCGCCACTGATGAAGGAGTTGATTGCGGCGATCAATGCGGCGGGAGAAATGAGCTTTGATCAGGCCGCTGATTGCTACGCCAGAATTCATGCGGGCTTTGTGCATATTCATCCGTTCTGGGATGGCAATGGTCGCCTTGCTCGCCTGCTGGCGAATATTCCGTTATTGAAAAGCGGCCTGCCACCGCTGGTGATCCCGCTGGAAGAACGCCGCGCCTACATTCAGCTGCTGGCTGAGTATGAGATCGGTGTTGGTCAGTTGAACAGGCGCACAGGCGTTTGGCCCAATGAGGCTGCCCTGTCGGAATTTTCTGCGTTCTGTGCGCAGCAGTATTCGCTGACTATGGCATTGCTGGAAAAGTATTCCGGGCAAGAAGATGGATGATTTCGGATTCGAACAACCGTGCTGGGCGGTGAAGAAGGTGATGCACGACGCAAGACCTGGTCCCGGATCCCACACGAATTGGCGCCGTCTTATCCCGGCGCAGGCCCTCCTTGTGGGAAATGGGAGACCTGGCCCTCGTTGCGTTACTTTTTCATTTAGGGGTTTAGCAGCTACTTCTTGAGCCGCCACAGTCCCATTCATGCTTTTTGTTCTTGTCATAGGGGTGTGCGTCTACGCCGCGTTCGCGTAAGGAATCTTCACTGCAGTATTCATATACTGCGCTTTCTCCGCTACCCCAGTTCCAGCAAGTGGCCGTAATTGGAAAACAGCGTTGCCGCATATTGTTCAGGCTTTTTCCAGGGTATTGCGCTCGTTTTTTTTCTACGCATTCTGAAAAGTCATCTTTGGATGATGAGCGATTATCCGAATAAAGGCTTGTTTCTGGGGATATCGTGTCTGGTTGCTGTTTAGTATTACCCCTTTCAGGGTATAGTTCCGCGGCCATATTTTTTTTGCCTGATTCTGTCAGAACATCAGTGGCAAGGTTTTCCATGGTCTTTGCAGAAAGCTCGTTATCTATATCCAAGCTGCCAACGGCGGCGGCGCCAATGCCTATGGCTAATGCCTTGCCAAGAACGTCGCTGCTTTGCTTTTTAGAGGCGAGCTTTCTGGCTTGCTCATCGTCAGATATTTTCTGGTACCAACGTTGTTCATGTTCGGCATAATCTAGAGCAAGGCGACCGCTACTATCCTTCATGGATGGGTCGGCTCCGTTTTGGAGCAAGGAGGTATAGAGCGCGCTATTTCCATAGTAGGCGGCCAGATGAAGCAAGCTGAACCCGCTCCTTTCCGAATAAATTAGTTCCCTGCTACCGGCATCAGAAATGACCTTGAATTGGCCAGTAAGATTCGGGTTGGCTCCTGCATAGAGCATGGCGTTAGCCAGGTTCATCACATATTCGGTTGGTTCCATCATGGAGGTTGCATTGGAAATCGCGATCCACCAAGGGTAAGCGGCTGAAGTATCGAGCCCTGCTTCAACCAGTGCAGTCGCTTTAGGGAAAGTCAGGCTACTAGTAGAAAAAGATAGCCCATAACCAAAAAGGCTGCTTTCAGTGATCTTGCCGCGCACGAGATTGCCGGGAATTTCCAGGCTTTTTCGCAGGGCTTCATCCTCAAAGACTGACACATTTGCTCCTCGGTAAATCAGCTCTTTGATAAATTGATACTGTTCAACAGGGGAGGGTTTGGTTAGCCATGGTTTGTCTTGATAAAAATCATGGGGGTGGCCGTTAGCAGCAAAAGCTCCAGCGACATTGAAATACAGGCATCGAGAGTAATTGAAAGTTTCATCAGGAAATTTCGCCAGTAAATAATCGGTTATCTCAATATCTCCTGTGATGCAGGCAAGTTCTGCGCTGCTACTTGCTATGATTTCTCTGGCTGCCGGCCATTGATTGTCTGCGCTCTTTTCGTAGTAGCGAATGACAACCTTTCTACTTGCGCCCAGGTCGACCAGTTTTTCTACAGCCGCTTTGTTTCGGTATGTAATGGCGGCGGTCATCGCGTTGTAGTGCGTGTAGCCCGGTCGGTAGTCTGAATTCTCTGATTTTACGTAGGATGATTCCTGATATTCATCAATGAAACTGACGTTGCCTTTGAGAATCGCTTCCGAGTTGATCATCTTGTCTGATGAAGAACAGCCCAAAATAGAGAGAAGAGAAAGAGCGATTAAAAGGGTATTTTTTACATTCATCTTGTTCTCATTTCATGATGATAAGCGTGTGGGCCAGAAAATGTGCCTTGATGGAATGTATTAAACGCCAAGGGGGGAGGAATAAAAAGAGAGTCTAGAAATAAGGGCTTGCCTGAATGACAAACCCTGGGGAAATATCATGGATTGAACTTCATATGCCATGAGAAAACCTCGTGCTACCAAATAGAATGGCAGAACGAGGGGGTATGGATAATTACTTCTTGACGCCCTCTACAGAAATAATGATCTCAACGGTTTCTGATGCCGGACCGAGATCCTTGGTGATGCCGAAGTCAGCCAGCTTCAGGGTGGTGCTGGCTTCCAGGCCCATGCGGTAATCGTTCCAGGGTGACTCGCCGTAGCCGATCATTTTCGCGTCCAGAGTTACCGGCTTGGTGACACCGTGCAGGGTGAAGTCGCCGGTGATCTTGGCGGTATCGTCGCCGGTCTGTTCGATGCTGGTGCTCTTGAAGGTGGCGGTGGGGTACTTGTCCACGTCCAGGAAGTTATCGCTGCGCAGGTGCTTGTCGCGCTCGGCGTGGTTGGAGTCCACGCTGGCGGTCTGGATAGTGGCTTCTACCTTGCTGTTTTCCGGATTCTCGGCATCCACGGTGAAGGTGCCGTTGAAATCATTGAAGCGGCCATATAGCCAGCTGTAACCCAGGTGGGAAATCTTGAACATCACAAACTGGTGGGCGCCTTTCTTGTCGAACTGGTAGGTGCCTGCCGGTTCGGCGAAGGCCATGCTGCTGAGCAGCAACGCGGCGGCAGCAATGCCGGTTTTTTTCATCAGGTTCATCATGGTGTCTTTCCTCAAAGGTTACAGATGCATGTTCAAGGGTTGTGACGGGGTGACAGGCCCAGCATGCGGCGCAGGGTGTCATCCCGGTCGAGAAAGTGGTGTTTCAGTGCAGCGAGCCCATGAAGGCTGGCCAGTATGATGATGCTCCACACGGCGATCTCGTGGATGTCACCGGCGGTGTCTTCCAGGCCGGACTGATGGCCGGTAATGGAAGGTACCGAGAACCAGTCGAACACGGCCACCGAGGAGCCATCGGCGCTGCTGATCAGATAGCCGCTGACCATGGCGATGAACAGCAGGGCGTAGAGTGCCCAGTGGGCCAGATGGGCGAGAATCACTTCCCAGCGCTGGTGGCTGGGCAGGGCTGCAGGGGGGGGAGAAAAAAGGCGCCAGACCAGCCGGAACAGCATGGCCAGAAACAGCAGGATACCGATGCTGCGATGCAGGTCAGGACCTTTGCGGTACCAAGTGTCGTAATAACCCAGATCCACCATCCACAGCCCCAGGGCAAACAGGCCAATCACGGTGGCCGCCACCAGCCAGTGCAGGCTGATGCTGAGCCATCCATAGCGTTGCTTGTCGTTGCGCAGTGGCATTGCGGATCCCTTGTTCATGCCCTTACCGGTTAGAGTGGTGTCTGCCGGTCGAGTTTCATCACTGTACAAAACTTACAGCGCCGGGGAGGAGGACTGCCATCCCAAAAATCTGAAGGGATTGATCGGATTGTTAGGTAAAGAGCGTAGCGGACGATTGTGGGAGCGTGCCTGCACGCGATGGGGGTATCGTAGAAGATTGAGCTTCAGAGAGATTCGGTGTGGATGTCATCGCCTGATCGCCCTGCGGTCGATTCCGCGCTGACGCGCGGTTCGCACCTCGAGAGGTACTCCTACAGTCAGCACAAAAAGGCGCTTCTGGAATCCTTACCTCGCTTAGGCTCGGATCGCGAGCAGGCTCGCTCCTACAGCGGCTTCGTAGAAACCGCTAATTGAGGATATGCATGCCCCCCCGCCTTCACTCGCTTAGCCATGAAAACGCACCAATGCCATCAGCACGGTAGCTTCCCCGTTAGAGTGAGTCGAGGAACGGAGCCGGGGTGGCCGGGAGTCCAGAGGGGGAGCCAGTTCCCCCTTTGGGCCCGTCCGGCGAGGACAAGCACGTATCATGGTGCGATGGCATCTCAGCAGATGCGGAGTCACCCAGGTGGGGACCACAATCACTGCAGGTTCGCACCTCACCGAGCGCAGTGAAGGAACGCCTGCAAGGCGGCTCCGAAGGGGTGAGCGAAGCGAATAACTGATGTTCCTACGGCTGCCAGATCAACCGCAAGATGTATCTGTGAGGCTTTATTCTTTCCACAACAGACGCCATGCTTGGTGTTTCGCCATGTGAGCATGGCGCCTACCGTGGAATGATGACTGGAGAACAGCCTTGAGCTGGGACGAACAACAATTGCAGACCCATCTGCAGACTATGGCCGCTGCCCTGGCGGAGCGTTTTGCCGGCCAGGCGCCGGTGTTGGTGGGGATCGAGTCCGGCGGTGCCTGGATTGCCGAGGCCCTGAACAGCCAGTTGGCGACCCCGTTGCCGCTGGGCACCCTGAATCCGGCCTTCTACCGGGATGACTTCGATACCCGCGGTCTCAAGGCCACGGTGACGCCTTCAAACCTGCCCTTCGAGATCGATGGCCAGCATATCGTGCTGGTGGATGATGTGCTGATGACCGGCCGTACCATCCGTGCGGCCATGAACGAGTTGTTCGATTTTGGCCGTCCGGCGTCCATTTCCCTGGTGGTCCTGTTCGATATCGGCCACCGGGAATTGCCTATTCGTGCCGATATTTGTGGCGAAACTTTGGCATTGCCCCCCCATCAGCGGGTAGAATTACGCGGGCCCTCACCGCTGGTTGCTGAAATTCGCGAACTGGTCGAAGGGAAGGACACCACAACCGGATCAGATCGTTGATGCTTGCGCCCTCCTCCCGCGTACAACTGACTGACGACGGCAAGCTCCGTCACTTTCTCACTACTGAGCACCTCCCCCGTTCCCTTCTGGAAGACATTCTCGACACCGCCGCCAGCTTTGTGGATGTGGGTGGCCGGTCGATCAAGAAGGTGCCGCTGCTGCGCGGCAAGACGGTGGTGAACCTGTTCTTCGAATCCAGTACCCGCACCCGCAGTACCTTCGAGCTGGCGGCCCAGCGTCTCAGCGCGGACGTGCTCAATCTGGATATCGCCAAATCGGCCACCAGCAAGGGCGAGACCTTGTTGGATACCCTGCGCAACCTGGAAGCCATGGCGGCGGACATGTTCGTGGTGCGCCACCAGGACTCGGGCGCGCCCTTCTTCATTGCCAACGAGGTGACACCGGATGTGGCGGTGATCAACGCCGGTGACGGGCGCCACGCCCACCCCACCCAGGCCATGCTCGACATGTACACCATCCGCCACTACAAGGGCGGTTTCGAAGGGCTCAAGGTGGCCATCGTTGGTGACATCCTGCACTCGAGGGTGGCCCGCTCCCAGGTCCATGCCCTCAATACCCTGGGCGCCGAGGAAGTGCGATTGATTGCCCCGAAGACCTTGCTGCCGGTGGATGCCGAAGCGCTGGGTGCCACCGTTTTTACTGACATGGCCCACGGTCTGAAAGATGTGGATGTGGTGATCATGCTGCGCCTGCAGAAGGAACGTATGGATTCCGCCCTGCTGCCCAGCGAGGGCGAGTTCTTCCGCCTCTACGGGCTCAATAACGAAAAACTGCAATACGCCAAAGAGGACGCCATCGTGATGCACCCGGGCCCCATCAACCGCGGTGTGGAAATCGCCTCGGAAGTGGCCGATGGCCCCCGCTCGGTGATTCTCAACCAGGTGACCTTCGGCATCGCCGTACGCATGGCTGTCATGTCCATGGCCATCAGCGGCCAGGACAGTGCCCCGGCGGGAGGTGCCCATGGCAGCTAAGGCCCATATCCTGATTCGCAAGGGCCGGGTGATTGACCCGGCTTCCGGCCGCGATGACGTGGCCGACCTGCTGATCGAAAACGGCAGGCTGACCCGCATCGGTGCCAGCCTGGATGCCCCCGGCGCCGACATCATCGAGGCCGAAGGCCACTGGGTGCTGCCAGGGTTGGTGGATGCCTGCGTGCATCTGTCCCTGCCCGGTAGCGGTCGTAGCGGGGATATCGCCAGCGAAACCCGCGCGGCGGCGGCCGGGGGGATTACCCACATGGCGGCCCAGCCGGATTGCGGCCCGGTGGATTCCACCGCCGTGGTGCGGCTGATTCGTGAGCAGGCCGGTCAGGCCGGTTTTGCCCGCATCCTGCCCATCGCGGCCATGACCCAGGGGCTCAAGGGTGAACAACTGGCGGAAATGGCGACCCTGGCCAGGGCCGGCTGTATTGCGGTGGGCAATGCGGGCGGCAAGGTGGCCGATGCCCTGGTGCTCAAGCGTTGTCTGGAATATGCCGCCACCTTCGATATGCCGGTGATGTTCCGACCCCAGGATGCGGCCCTGAGCGCCGGTGGCTGTGCCCACGAAGGGCCGGTGGCTACGCGCCTCGGTCTGCCCGGTATCCCGGCGCTGGCGGAAAGCGTGGACCTGTCACGGGACCTGCTGTTGGTGGAGGCCACTGGTGTGCGCGCTCACTTTCAGCAGATCTCCAGTCGTGAATCCCTGCGCCTGCTGCGCGTGGCCAAGCAGCGTGGCCTGCCGGTGACCGCGGACGTGAGCATTCAACATCTGTTGCTGGACGAATCGGCCCTGGAAGGTTTCAACAGCCACTGTCATGTGATTCCGCCGCTGCGCAGCGCCGAGGACCGTGAGGCCCTGCTGGAAGCGGTGGCCGATGGCACCATCGACGCTATCTGTTCCCAGCACACGCCCATTGGTTCCTCTAGCAAGGCGGCCCCGTTCCCGGCCACCCGACCGGGCATGGCCGGGGTGGATACCCTGCTGTCACTGGTGCTCGGTCTGGTGGGCGAAGGCAAACTGGATCTGGCACGGGCACTGGATGCGGTCACCGCTGCCCCGGCCCGTTGCCTGGACATCCAGGCCGGCCAGCTGGAAACCGGTCGCCCGGCCAGCCTCTGCGTGCTGGATGCCAACGCCGAAAAAGACTACGCCGAGCACTGGCTGTCCGCCGGCAGCAACTCCCCCTGGCGCGGCAGCGTGCTCAAGGGCAGCGTCAAGTTGACGGTGTGTCAGGGCAAGGTGAGTTGGCTGACGGACTAGCAGTTAACAGTTAACAGTGAACAGTGCGCGTTAGCGTATTGGGATTGCTGAAAGGCAGGAGGCCGCGCCCGGATCAGGGTGCGGCTTTTTTGTGGTTCATCGCGCAATTGCGGGAAGTTGCTCCTACGGCATGAGTCGTGCTGCGAGCCATTCCCTCAAATCCGCAATGAATCTTTTTTGGGGATCATTTATTGACGCTGGCAGTGTTGTAGTGCGATTGCCGCGGTCGAAGGCGTTGCGGAAACAGAAGCCCGCTATCGCGAGCTATTCACTATTCACTGTTAACTGTTCACTGAAGTCGAAACACCGCCTCCCTCAACGCGCCCTCCTCAAGCAGTCCCGGCGCTACCCGCCAGCGTCCCTGTGGATCCTGAAAGATCAGGGTGGGGGTGCCGGACAGGCCCAGCCCGATCATCAGGCCGGTGTTGCTGTGTATCTGGCTGCGGATGGCGCTGGGCACCGGATTGAGCGGTTCGATGCCGCCTTCCTCGAAGCGACGTTCGTGTTGTGCCAGTGCCCGGGGCGGATTGTCCGCTGCCAGTATCGCGCCGCCCTGGGTGAAGCTGCGTTTGGGGTTGATCAGCCCCACAATGATATGGCGCACCTGCAGGGTATTGTCCGGGTCCTCGATCATGGGCTGCATGCGCTGCCACAGGGTGGCGCAGTAGGGGCAAGCCATGTCAGTGAACACGTAGGCCACCCGTTCCGGCTGCTCTGGCCCCTCCGCGACCCAGTAGCTTTTCTCCAGCTTTGTCAGTAATGCGTCCATGTCCGGCGACTGCGCCATCGCTAGTGTGGGCAGCAAGAGCAGGGCAAAGAACCGCGAGGCGAATTTCATGGTGAGACTCCAGGCAGGTGGGGCTGGACAAGGTGATGCAAGGTGGCGCTGGATAACGGACCGAAGTGGCGTGCCAGTTCATTGCCCTGGGCATCCACAAGCAGCGTCAGCGGCAGGCCGGTACTGCCGGCATACTGGCTGAGCGTGCTGTGGGGGTCCAGCAACAGGAAATTGAATTGCAGGCCTTGCTCGGTGAGATAGCGTCGCACCGGACCGGCACGTTCTCCCTGATTGACGAGCACAATGCGCAGCCGGGAATAGCGGTCCTGCGCCGCCTGCAGCACGGGCATCTCGCGACGGCAGGGCGGGCACCAACTGGCCCACAGATTGATCAGGGTGGGCTGGCCGCCAGTGATGGCATGCAGGGCCACCGGTTTGCCTTGCAGGTTATAAAGCGGGGTGTCTGGCAGCCGGGACATGGGCGCCTGCAATGCCACCAGCACCATGAGGGTGACGCCGGCGCTGGCTGCAGCTGCCCCCGCGGCGATCAGTAGACCGCCGCGCTGCCGGGGCAGCCTCCACAGGGCCAGAAACAGCAGGGGCAAGGCCAGCAGGGCACCGGGCCACCACCAGCCACCATCGCGCACATCCAGCATGCTCAGCAGGTCCGGGTACTGGTCCTGGTAACGCCATACAAAGGCCAGCCGGGCGCCCAGCAAGCCGCTCAGTGCAATCAGCCAAAGCACCCCCTCGCAGTGGTTGTGTTGGCGCCGCTTCTGCCACCACTGAAAAGCCAGCAGGGCGCTGAAAAAGGCCAGCAGGATAACAAGCGCTGGCGCAGGCAAGGCCAGCGGCCCAATGATGACAGCGTTCAAGCGGGCTCCTGGTGGTGGGCAGAGAAAGGCGTTGCGGCGCTCAGAAGCGCTCGAACATTTCTTTTACTGCCTTGTCGATATGGGCCTGGCGCCGTTCACTGGTCATTTCATCATGCAGTCGGTCACGGCTGGTGGCTTGCCACACCACGTTGTTGCTGGCCGGATCCACAAACTGAACAACCAGTTTGTATTCCTCGGTCATCTCCCCCTCAACGGGCGTGCTGGCACCTACTGCCACATTGTTGAAACCATAGCCAAAGCCGAACTGCATCACGTTGCCGTCGTAGCGTTGTTCCCGCTTGAAGAAGTGACGCACCTGAATGTCTGCCTGCGTCTCCGACACAGGCTGGAGGCCCTTGTCGGCCAGTGCGCTTTCCAGGGCCTTGCGGGCCCGCTGATCATCCAGGGCCCTGGGGGTGTCCTCGTCCTGTTCGATAAAGGCATAGGTCTGATACTGGCTCGGGGTGATGTCGCCCTGCTGGTCGATCACCACCGGGCTGACACAGGCGCTGAGCAGCAGGCTGGCAAGTAACAGGCTCAGTAGTCGCATGATGTTCTCCGTAATTTCAGTCTATCCAGTGTCGATGGGGGCCTGTCAGGAAACCGTGACGCCGGGACAGGGTTGGGCAACGGCCAGGCGGATCTGTTCCCCAAGATAGCGTGCCGCCTGGCCGGCGTACTGGCCATCCGCATAAATCAGGTGCAGATCCACAAACCGTTCCACACCTTCTTTCAGCGGCAATACCTTCAACTCTCCGGTCTCCAGACTATTGCCGATGTCGGATTCCGGCATCCAGGCAAAGCCCAGTCCGCGACGGATGGCCGCATTGCGGGTTGAGGAGTGGGAGACGGTCCAGCGTTGCTCGGCCTCCAGCCAACCGGCATCGATACGCCGGCTGCCGGAATCCCTGATCACGATCTGGCGATGCTGGCGCAGATCCTCATGGGTCAGGCTCTCCTGTTGATTGAGAGGATGGTCGGGGGCGGCCACCGCCAGGAACCGCACCCGCATCAGCGGCTCGCCCACAAAACCGGGCGGAATGCGTGCATTCACCACCACATCGGCTTCCTTGCGCAACAGAGCCTCGTCGGTGCCGGACAGCACGGTCTCGGTATATTCGATTCGGGTCAGCGGGCTCTGCCGGGCAAAGGCATCCAGCGCCGTGAGCATGCAGTGCTGCGGAAACAGGGCGTCGGCGGTCACGCGCACCAGCGGTTCCCACCCCTGGCTGAGCTGGATGGCGGTACTTTCAATACGTTCAGCCTCTTCGACCAGGATCCTGGCCTGGCGATACAGCATCTGCCCGGTTCCCGTGAGTTTGGCTTTGCGGCCTTCAAGAGCAAAGGCGCGCACCCCCAGCTCGGTCTCGATCTTCTGCACGGCGTAGCTGATCGCGGACTGGCTCTTGTCCAGTGCTTCGGCGGCATTGGCATAACCGCCCTCGTCCACCACGGCAATCAGGGCTTGCCACTGATCCAGGGAGATTTTGGCTGACATATCGAATTACCTGACCTAAACAAGCAAATTTACTCTGTTTTATATCGGTTAATCTGAAATCACAATAGATTCATCGAATTTAAACGGGCTGGTCCGCCGGAGCGGCCCCACAGGATGGAGTGACGTGATGAATATTCTGGTAATCAAGAGCAGTGTTTTCAGTGATGGCGGCAACTCCTCTGCCCTGGTCAATACCAAGGTGGACGCGCTCAAGGCCGAACACCCTGAAGCTACCTTCGTGGAACGGGATTTGGCGACCGATCCGGTTCCTCATCTGGACGGCAAGCGGGTGGGGGCCTTTTTCACCCCTGAGGATGAGCGTTCTGCCGAGCAACAGCAGGTGGATGATTTTTCCATGGCGCTGATTGAGGAACTGAAGGCGGCAGACCAAGTGGTGTTGGGCTTGCCCATGTACAACTTCGGCATCCCCAGCCAGCTGAAGAGCTGGATCGACCATGTGGCCCGTGCCGGGATCACCTTTCGCTACACCGATCAGGGCTCCATCGGCTTGTTGGAGGACAAGCCGGTGACAGTACTGGCCGCCCGTGGCGGTTTGTATGCTGGCACCGACAACGACACAGTGACGCCCTACATCAAGATGATTTTTGCCTTCATGGGCATCAACGATGTGAGCTTCGTGTACGCGGAAGGGCTGAACATGGGCGACGATATCAAGGTGAAGGCGCTGGAAGAAGCGAAGGCAGAAATCAGTTGAAAGTTTAAAGTTGAAACGCGGGCCAGGCCAGAGGGTTTTGCATGGTCATGCCCGCGCTCGCCGGTAATGGCGCGGGCACTGACTCTCAGAAAAGAAAAACCTGCCTCGCGCCTTTTCAACTTTAAACTTTGAACTTTCAACTCAACCACGCTGAATCCCGCTACAAAGATCAGGAGACATCATGGGACTGTTAGTCGACGGCAAATGGCAGGACAAGTGGTACGACACCAAAAGCACCGGAGGGCGCTTCAAGCGCTCCGAAAGCCAGTTTCGTAACTGGGTCACTGCGGATGGTGCGGCTGGCCCCAGTGGTGACGATGGCTTTGCTGCCGAAAGTGGGCGCTACCATCTGTATGTGTCCTATGCCTGCCCCTGGGCACACCGCACTCTGATCGTGCGGGCACTGAAAGGGTTGCAGGAGCATATCGGTGTGTCCGTGGTGCATCCGCACATGCTGGAAAACGGCTGGGAACTGCGTGACGACTTTGACGGTGCCACCGGTGATGACCTGTACGGTTTTGAAAAACTCTATGAGTTGTATCTGAAAGCGGATGACAACTACAGCGGCCGGGTAACCGTGCCTGTGTTGTGGGACAAGCAACGGGAAACCATTGTCAGCAACGAATCGGCAGAAATCATCCGCATGCTCAACACCAGCTTTGATGCACTGGGCGCAACACCGGGCAACTATTATCCCGATGCGCTGAAGGCAGAAATCGATTCCATCAACGAGCCGGTGTATCACGACGTGAACAACGGAGTGTACAAGAGTGGTTTTGCCACCAGTCAGGAAGCCTATGACGAAGCGGTAACGACACTGTTTGCGCGGCTGGAATATCTGGAAAAGCGTCTTGGTGAACAGCGTTACCTGGTAGGTAACACGCTCACCGAAGCCGACATCCGTTTATGGACAACACTGGTGCGATTCGATCCGGTGTATGTCACGCACTTCAAATGTGATCGCAAACGGATCAGTGATTACCCGAACCTGCAGGGGTATCTGAAGGATATTTACCAGCTACCCGGGGTAGCAGAAACCGTGAACCTGGCACACATCCGACATCACTATTTCTGCAGCCACCCGACGGTGAATCCCCACGGAATCATCTCCACCGGCCCGCAGCTGGACTGGGATACACCTCACGACCGCGAGCGATTGGGGGAGAGAAAGATCAGTGATCAGCTGTGAGCTATCAGCTATGAGGAAAAGATTTTGATTCTAACTCGAAGCTGATAGCTCATAGCTAACAGCTTCTTTCCACAGGAGGTTCCCATGGAACGCACTATTCTCAACACAATTCGTGCTCTGGATACATCCGATGGCGCGGGCGTTCGTCTCAAGCGTGCGCTGGGGTATAACCCGATGGTGCGCCTGGATCCGTTCCTGATGCTGGACGCCTTTTCCTCGGACAATCCGGATGACTACATTGCCGGTTTTCCGCCGCATCCCCATCGCGGTTTTGAAACGGTCACCTATCTGGTGGAAGGCCACATGCGCCACCGTGATCACCTGGGCAATGAAGGTGATCTCAAGCAGGGTGGTGTCCAGTGGATGACCGCCGGGCGCGGCATCATTCACGAAGAAATGCCGCAACAGCAGGACGGTCTGTTACGGGGCTTCCAGCTTTGGATCAACCTGCCAGCGGCAGAGAAGATGAAGCCGGCCAGTTACCGTGACATTGCCGATACAGAGATGCCACGCCTGGATCTTCCCAGCGGTGGTCAGGTGAAGATTATTGCCGGGGAAGTGAGCCTGGCTGATGAGGTGCTGGTGGCACCGGTGAAAGGCGGGGTAACGGATCCGCTGTATCTGGATGTGGTGTTGCGGCCTGACGAAAGTCTGGCGGTACCGATCAAGTCAGGCTATGGCAGTTTCCTGTACGTGTTCGAAGGCGACCTGCTGGTCGCGGGTGAAACGCTATCCTGTGATCACCTGGCGACACTCACCGACGGTAATTCGGTCACTGTGCAGGCTGGGAAAAAAGGTGCCCGATTACTGCTGCTGGCGGGTAAGCCGCTGGGCGAACCGATTGCCCAATACGGCCCGTTCGTGATGAACACCCAGGAAGAAATCAATCAGGCCCTGAGTGATTATCGCGACGGCACATTGACGGCAGAACCGTCGCAGCTGTAAACCCCGGGCCGTAAACAGCGGTATGACTTACCGGAAAACGGGGCGGGAAGCGAGCAACGAGTTTCGAAAACCTGACAATCTGAATCCAGGGTTTTTGCCTTTCGTAACTCGCTTCTCGAAACTCGATATCCTCCAAGGCAATCCGGGTTGCTGTGGGGGGAGGGTTTTGGCTAGCGTGAGGCAATCACCCACACCGCATGCACGATGCCGGGCAGATAGCCAAACAGGGTCAGGACGATGTTGATCCAGAAATGCTTGCCCAGCCCTTCCTGGAGAAACACGCCCAGCGGGGGTAGCAGGATGGCAATAAGAATGCGTAACAGATCCATGACATAAACTCCTTATTGGGGTCTTTACGATACCGGAAATGTAAGCGCGTATCGTTTTTCCTAATGGCTTACAGATAAGCACGGGTGCGAGTCGCTGTCAGTAGTTACAGGTAAAATATCTCGGCCGCTTTGCAAAAAAACGGTTCATCGCGGATCTGAGGGAAGGCTTTACACAAGGCCTGTCTCGCAGGAACGTCGGTTATTCGCTCCGCTCACCCGGGGGGGGGCGCCTTGTCAGGTGTTCCTTCGCTGAGCTCGGGGCGGTTGATTCAAGCAGTTTACCAGGCCTTGGGTGAAATCGATGTCTGGTGGGAGATTCAGCTTGCTGAACGAAGGTTCTGATTGCATGCCCTGGTCTGCATCTGCATTCGTTCAGCAAGCTGAACTTCCCACACAAGCAGCAAAGCCAGTTTTACCATAGAGGTCCCAGAGATCTTAGAGATAGAACAATGGGTTTCCTCCGTGGTCTCTGTGAACTCTGTGGTGTTAACGTTTTGATTCTGGTCTGGAATCGCGCCGCGAGCGATGCTCCTACGGGAAGGTCCTGGTTCCCGCTAATCCGCGATGAGGCAAAAACAGCAGCGGGTAAAGCATGCGCATTGAAACATAATCCTGGTGTAGTCTGATGGCATGCCGGGCGAGAGCACCGAATAACAGACAGGGAGGCAAGACATGAATGTATTGGCATTTTCAGGGTCGTTACGACAGGGGTCGTTCAATTCAGGACTGGTCCGTGCAGCCGCTGAGCTGGCGCCGTCGGGCATGTTGATTGAGCAGGCCGATATCTCTGCCATTCCGTTATATAACGGCGATGACGATGGTGACAGCAAACCTGAGGCGGTGGAACGGCTTGCCCGGCAAGTGCAAAATGCGGACGCCCTGCTCTTTGCGACTCCGGAATACAATTATTCCATCCCCGGTGTGTTGAAGAATGCCATTGACTGGCTGTCACGGGTCGAGGGGAGCGTGTTTGCCGGCAAGCCTGCCGCAATCATGGGCGCCTCCATGGGTGGCATGGGGACCAGTCGCAGTCAGTATCACCTGCGGCAGGTGCTGGTGTGCCTGGATGTCCCCCTACTCAACAAACCGGAAGTCTTCGTGTCCGCAGCTCACCAGAAGTGTGATGATAACGGTGACCTCACCGACGAAAAAGCCCGTGACATGATTGCCAAACAACTTCAGGCCTTGAAAGGCTGGCATGCAACCTTGAAAGGATGAAATAAGGGTCGGACGTCTGACGTCGGAAGTCAGACGTCCGACATTTTTCACAACTGGTCTTGTTTCTCGATCCAGATATCCAGCAGCGGCGCGGGTTCTTTCAGGAAATTATCCAGCAAGACATCGGGATCCTGAGCAGCCCTTAGCAGTTCCCGGTGCTGCTGGCGCAGCAAGCCTTGTGTTACGGCGTGCTCAAGAAAACGGATCAGGTGGTCGAAGTAACCTTCAACGTTGAGCAGCCCTACCGGCTTGTTGTGAAAGCCAAGTTGTCCCCAGGTGAGAATCTCAAACAGCTCTTCCAGGGTGCCCATGCCGCCGGGCAAGGCGATGAAACCATCGGACTGTGCGGCCATCGCAGCCTTGCGCTCGTGCATGGATTCCACCACCTGTAATTCGGTCAGGTGGTCACAGCCGATTTCCCGCCGCATGAGCGCTTCCGGCATGATGCCAATCACCTCGCCGCCACGTTGCATCACGGCTCTGGCCAGCTCGCCCATGACGCCAATGCTGGCGCCGCCATAGACCAGACCCAGATCCCGCTCCACCAACGCTTGCGCCAGTGCATCCGCCGCTGACAGATAGGCCTCACCCTTGCCGGAGCTGGAGCCGCAATACACACAGATATTTTTCATGAGAGACAGTTTAAAGTTGAAAGTTCAAAGTTGAAAAGGCGCGAGGCAGGTTTTGCCGTTCTGGATCTCTGTGCCCGCGCCATTATCGGCGAGCGCGGGCACGGCCATGCAAGACCTGCTGGCCTGGTTCGCGTTTCAACTTTGAACTTTGAACTTTCAACTCAACCCGCCACCGCTGTGGGCTTGCTCACCAGTCTGGCTGCCGGGAAGTGGCAGGTAAAGGTGCTGCCCTGGCCCAGCTGGCTCTTGATCTCCAACTTGCCACCATGGCGGAGCATCACGTGCTTGACGATGGCGAGCCCCAGCCCGGTGCCGCCAGTCTGGGTCACGCGGCTGTTGTCCGGGCGGTAGAAGCGTTCGGTGAGGCGGGGAATGTGTGCCGGGTCGATGCCTTCCCCGTTGTCGGTGACCGACAGGTGGGCGCCGTTGTCATCCTGCCACCAGTGGATGCGAATGCGGCCGCTGTCCGGCGTGTACTTCACTGCATTGGTGATCAGGTTGCCGAAGGCGCTTTCCAGCTCCGCCGGGTTGGCCACCAGCCGAGCCCCTTCCGGTACATCCAGTTCGATCTGATGATGCTTGTCGGCACTCATGGCCAGCGCATTCTCGCGCATGCGATTGAGCATGCCGTGTACTGCCACTGCCTGCTTGTCATTGTCGCTATCGGTATTTTCCAGCCGGGACAGCAGCAGCAAATCGGTGACCAGTGCTTCCATGCGATTGGACTGGCTTTCCATCTGGGTCAATGCGCGGCGCAGGCGTGCCTGTTCGTCCGGTACGGTATCGAGCAGGGTTTCCAGATAGCCCTTGAGAACGGTGAGAGGGGTTTTCAGCTCATGGCTCACGTTGGCCACGAAATCCTTGCGCATTTGTTCCAGATGATGGAGACGGGTCACATCCCGTGCCATCAGTAGTTGTTCGCCAATGCCGAACTCGGTCACCCGGAATTGCAGGATACGGTTGTCATCCACCGGCGAGGGAATCTCCAGCGCTTCGCGGAAATCGCCGCTGTGCAGATAATCGGTAAAACGCGGGTGACGGATCAGGTTGGTCAGGGGCTGGCCCAGATCCTGTGAGGGGTTGAAGCCCATGTAGCGTTCGGCGGCAGCGTTCCAGTATTCCAGGTAACCATGCTGATCAATGAGGATCACCACGTCTTCCAGTGCATTCACGGATTGCTGGGCGCGGTGGATGATGCCTTGCAGGTTTTCCTGGGCGCGACGCTCTTTCTGGAAGAGGTGTTCCAGCCGGGTGTAGAACTCGCCCCACAGACCAATGCTGTCCGGAGGCTCGGTGTGGTCATCGCGCACCAGCCAACTGTACAGGGCGAACAGTTGCCGGGTGCTCCAGATGATATAGCCCACCATGCCGGCAATCAGGGGCCAGAAATGGCCCACCGCAATGGCGGCAATGGCGGCCAGGGCAAGCAGCCCGACAATTCGGTTAACTTCTTTGGCCAGACTCGCTTTCATGTCTGTGTCGCCCTTGCCAGGTCAGGGGTGCGATACTGCGTGCACCCTATCACATTTTTCCGCTCAGGAGGCTTTTGCGGCCTTCACGGAAAAACGGTAGCCGGTGCCGCGCACGGTCTGGATAAAGCGGTCAAAACCGAACGGTGCCAGCGCCTTGCGAAGGCGCCGGATATGTACATCAATGGTCCGGTCTTCCACATAGACGTTGGCGCCCCACACCTGGTCCAGCAACTGGGTGCGGGAATAGGCCCGCTCCTGGTGGCTCATGAAGAACTCCAGAAGACGGTATTCGGTGGGGCCCATGTCCACCGGCTCGTCATTGGCGCTGATGCGATGGCTGACCGGGTCCAGGCAGAGCCCTTCCACTTCGATGGCCTTCTCTGCGGCAACGCTGGACGCCCGGCGCATGACCGCCTTGATGCGGGAGATCAGTTCACGGGTGGAAAAGGGCTTGGTGATGTAGTCATCGGCACCCACATCCAGTCCCTGCACCTTGTTGTCTTCCTCACTCTTGGCGGTGAGCATGATGATGGGGATTTCATTGGTGGTCTCGTCGCGCTTCAGGCGGCGGGCCAGTTCGATGCCGGTGACCGAGGGCAGCATCCAGTCCAGCAGTACCAGATCCGGGCGCTCGTCCACGATGATTTCATGACCGCGCTGGGCGTTTTCCGCCTCCAGCACATCAAAATCTGCCAGTTCCAGGGCGACGGCCACCATCTCGCGGATAGCTGGCTCGTCATCAACAATCAAAATGCGGTTACGGGACATGGCTTCCTTCCTTCGCCTGTCGTTCTAGGTATGGTCACCTATTAGATTGCTCTTTTATGACATGCGTATGACAAGTTGAGCCGGATTCAGGGGAAATGCAAGCGGGAGAGGCAGTGATGAGTTGAAAGTTTAAAGTTCAAAGTTGAAAAGGCGCGAGGCAGGTTTTGCCGTTCTGAATCTCTGTGCCCGCGCCATTACCGTCGAGCGCGGGCACGGCCATGCAAAACCTGCTGGCCTGGTCCGCGTTTCAACTTTGAACTTTAAACTTTCAACTCAGAAGTACTGGAAATACAGCCCCACAAACACACACGCCCCGCTCCAGTGATTATTCAGGAAGGCGTGAAAGCTGGGCCAGCGTTCGCGGTAGCGGATCAGGGTGTGCTGGTAGATAAAGGTCGCGGACATGGCGGCGATGCCGGCGTACCAGGGCCAGCTAAATTCCAGTCGCTGGCCGATCATGATCAGGGCCAGCAGAGTCAGCCCCTGAAGCACGCCGATCATCAGCCGGTCGGCGTCGCCAAACAGGATGGCGGTGCTCTTGATGCCCATCTTCAGGTCATCTTCCCGATCGCACATGGCGTACTGGGTGTCATAGGCCACCGTCCACACCAGGTTGGCCACATACAGCAGCCAGGCAATTTCCGGCACGGCACCGGTTTCTGCGGCAAATGCCATGGGAATGGCCCAGCTGAAGGCGGCCCCCAAAAACAGCTGGGGCATGAAAGTGAAGCGCTTGGTGAAAGGATAGAGGACCGCAAGCCCCAGGCCCCCGAAGGACAGCCAGAAGGTCAGCTCGTTGAGGAACAGCACCAGCACAAAGGCCATCAGCCCGAGGCCGGCAAACAGGGCCAGCGCCTGCTTGCTGCTGATGGCACCGGTGGCCAGCGGTCGCCCCTTGGTGCGCTCCACGCCCCCGTCGAAATCCCGGTCGGCAAAATCATTAATCACGCAGCCGGCAGCACGCATGATCACCACCCCGAGGAAGAAGACCACGATGGTCTTCAGGCTCGGGGTGCCATTGCCGGCAATCCACACCGCCCACAGGGTCGGCCAAAGCAGCAGCAGGGTACCGATGGGCCGGTCCAGGCGCATCAGCTGAATGTAGGGCCACAGGGCAGGATAGCGGTGTTCAACGAAGGCAAACATGGGACATCCGGTTGTCGGGCGTGGGGGTATTGTCCGGATGGGAGGGGTTGAGTTGCAAGTTGAAAGTTCAAAGTTGAAACGCGCGACAGATTTGTGGTGCCAGACGAATATCGTTTGCGCCGCGCGACAGGAATGAAAACGCCCCATGGTTTTGAATCGAGGGTAGGGCCTGCCCGTTTGGCAACTGTCTACCCCGCGCTTTTTAACTTTGAACTTTCAACTTTGAACTGACTCCCCACCTTCTCCCAAAGCGCGGGCAGGAAATATTCCGCCACCAGCAAGGGCGCGCCCCGTTTGATAAAGCGGGACTGTCGACCCCAGCACACCGGATGACCGTGGCCGGGGGAAGCCATGCGTGCCCAGACCTGGTCACGCTGACAGATTGGCCGCTTGTAGAGCTCCAGTCCCAGGGACCGGCTGCCCATGTGTCCCAGGGAGCGGTTGGCACCGCGCAGGCTGGCCACGGGCAGGATACTGCGGGCGGCTACCACCGGGGTCTCATCCAGTAGCAGGGTCACTTCCCGGATCAGGGCAGCCTGGCGGTCTGGCAGGCCCAGCAGCTGGCGTTCAGCCCGTTGTGGCACGGCCATGGCATGAAAGCCGGGGACCACGCGAAAGCGCCCATGACGCTTGAGGCGCAGGGTCAGAGAGTTCGGATCAGCCATCCAGTCGCGAATAGCGGGCGGCATCACCAGCTGTTCCAGCGGGCGCCAGTGGCGGTCAGGATGCAGGGCGGCAGGCAACATAGCTCTCGATGGATAAGGGGAATACGGGCGGCAGGACTATGGCCCATGGGGGCCACAAGGGCAAGCCAGACGCCCTCCAGTGCCCGCTGCGACCTAACCTGACAGTGCCCACTGTCATTGATTTTTGCTGCTGGCACCGATAGGTTAGGCGGCCCCAAGAAACACCCTGTATGCGCCATTGTGAGTGGGCGCTTACTTTACATCGATGAGGTTCACCATGAAGAAGTGGGAATGTGTAGTGTGCGGTTTCATCTATGACGAAGCCGAAGGTCTGCCGGAAGAAGGCATTGAGCCAGGTACTGCCTGGGATGACGTGCCGGAAGACTGGGTTTGTCCCGACTGTGGCGTCGGCAAGGAAGACTTCGAAATGGTGGAAATCTGAGTCCGGCCTGATCCGGATTCTGCCCCGCAATGGATGCGGGGCCCACATCACGTCCTGCCCATCCATCGCATCGTAAAGGATCATCCATGAACCCTGTAGTCATCATCGGTACCGGCCTGGCCGGCTTCAACACCGTCAAGGAATTGCGCAAGCTGGACAAGGAAACGCCCATCGTCATGCTCACCGCCGACGACGGTCGCAATTATTCCAAGCCCATGCTGTCCGCCGGTTTTACCAAGGAAAAAACCGCTGATGACCTGTGCATGGCGACCCCGGAAAAGGTAGCGGAACAGTTTAATGTGGATGTGCGCACCGGCATTCATGTGGCCGGTATCGACACCGCCGCCAAGCGTGTGCTGCTGCCGGATGATCATCTGGACTACAGCAAGCTGGTGCTGGCGCTGGGCGCCGATACCTGGACACCGCCGCTGGAAGGCGATGCGGTTGGCAAGGTGTTTTCCGTCAACGATCTGATGGACTACGGCAAATTCCGCACGGCCCTGGAAGGCAAGAAGAAAGTCACCATCCTGGGCGGCGGTCTGATCGGCTGCGAATTCGCCAACGATCTTTCCAATGGTGGCTTCCAGGTGGAGCTGGTGGAGCCCATGGGCCGCTGCTTGCCGCTGCTGCTGCCGGAAGCCGCTTCCGAAGCCGTGGGTAATGGGCTGGCCGAACTCGGGGTGAAATTTCACTTCGGGCCGCTGGCCAAGGCCGTGCATCACGGTGAGGGCGATACCCTGGTGACCGAACTTTCCGATGGCAGCAAGATCGAATCGGATGTGGTGCTGTCTGCCATTGGCCTGCGCCCGCGTATCAGCATGGCCCAGGAAGCGGGCCTGGAGACCAACCGCGGCATCATCACCGACAAGACGCTGCGCACCAGTGCTGAAGACGTTTATGCCCTGGGAGATTGTGCCGAGGTGCAAGGCCATGTACTGCCCTACGTACTGCCGTTGATGGCCTCCGCGCGTGCTCTCGCCAAGACCCTGGCCGGTGAAACCACAGAGGTGAGCTACGGGGTGATGCCGGTAACCATCAAGACCCCGGCCTGTCCGGTCGTGGTTTGCCCGGCGGCAGAAGGCAGCGAAGGCGATTGGGAAATCCAGGCGGACGGCAACACCGTACAGGCCCTGTTCCGCGGCAAGGACGGCAGCCTGCTGGGTTATGCCCTCACCGGTGATGCGGTGAAGGAAAAGATGAAGCTCAACAAGGAACTGCCGGCGGTAATGCCGTAGGGACGCAACAGGCAACACGCTTCACGCATCACGCGCGTGGTGCGTGTAGCATGCAGCGTGTTGCTGATCTGATTAAGGACGTTTCATGAAATTTGCTCTGGTTCTGCTGATCCTCGGCTGGCGGTTGCGCTGGCTGGCGTGGCGTGATGAAGGTTTTCGCAAACAACTGGAAAACCGCAATGTGGTGATGCAGTGGCGGACGTTCACCGGCAAGCCGGCGCGCTGGTTTCACTTCACCCCGGGCAAGGTAGTGGCGAAAGGCGGTATTAACCCGTCTCCCACCGTGACCCTGAACTTCAAGGATGCGGACTATGCCTTCGCTACCCTGAAGCAGGCTGGCAAGAACCAGATGGCGTTCATGGAAGGCATGCAGGCGGGCGATATCAAGATCGAGGGTGATCCTGGCCAGCTGATGTGGTTCATGACCCTGATGAAATTCATCATGCCGGGCGGAAAGAAGTAGCTTCGCCGCTGGACGCCAGACGCCTGATGCCAGACGCTCAAAACCACAACCGGATTTACCACAGAGGTCACAGAGAGCACTGAGGAAAGAGATGTCTTGCTGGTGATCGCTGTGGCCTCTGTGCGTAAAACGCCTTACTCTGTCAGCACTTTACTTTGCATATCGAAGGATTTCCCATGCAGATGGTTCAACGTGCCCTTGTTTTCTGTGCGGCCCTGTTGCTGGCGGCCTGTGCCACCACCACCGAAACCCAATCCACCTGGCAGACCAAGACCGGCGAGCCCCGCCCGGCCTTTGCGCACCTGTTTGTGGTGGTGTTGTCGGAGTCCGCGGTGACCTCGGCCGCGGTGGAGCAGCAAGTGAGCAAGAGTCTGGCAAAGCGTGATGTGACTGCCACGCTGGCCTCGGCCACGCTGGGTGGGGAAAGCCAGCAGGCCGAGCAGTACAAGGCTCATGTGGAAGCTGCGGTGAAGGAAAGTGGCGCCGACGGTGTCATGGTGGTCAGTCTGCTCAAGGTGGAAGAGCGTGACGAGTATGTGCCGCCCCAGGTGGACTATATGCCCATGACGTCCGCGCCCCTGTATCTGGGTTATGGGCCCTATGTGGGCTACAGCTACAGCGCGGTCTACCAGCCGGGTTACTACCAGAACGCCACGGACTACTATCTGCAGACCCAGCTCTACAATGTGGCCAACAAGAAGCCCGTTTGGCAGGCTCAGTCGCGCAGCATGAACCCTTACAGCCTCAAGGCCGGTGCAGAGGGGTATGCCAAGAGCGTGGTCGGCCAGCTGGACCGTGACGGTGGTCTGAAGCGTTGAAGACCAGCTATGAGCTACGAGCTACGAGTCGCGGGAGAGAGGTTGCTATGCGAATAGCGCTCTCGCCGCGCCGCTGGCAATGATCCCTTCCCGGGCGAGATGACGCCCGTCAGCCACCAAGGTGCTTCTTGCCCTTCCACCCTTCTCGGGCTTTTCGCAACTCGAAGCTAGCAGCTCGAAGCTCGAAGCTCGCTCCTGCTTTGCCCTTCACAACTCCGCGCACAGCTTAAAATGTGAACCGCGTCACTTTTTTGCCTGAACGGTATGCTGGGCCGGATATGCGTCATTTCGTCCAGTAGTGTTCTTTTGCCATCAGCGTATTATAAAAATCAGACCAAGGAGGTCTGCGGGGGGCAAGGGAGCTGACATGTCGACCATGAAGACGTTGCTGGAACAGCTGCGTGTGACGGAAACGGAGTTGCGGGTCCGCAAGCATCTGCTGGATTTCAGCGAAGAGGATGTGGACGTCCTGACCCAGTGTCGAGCCCAGGTGGAGCAGCGCCTGGATACCATAGTCGATACCTTTTACGGCATCCAGACCAGCAACCCCGAGATCGCCACCCTGATTGGTGATGCCGACACCCTGGATCGACTTCAGGCTGCCCAGCGTCGCTATATCCTCGACCTGTTTGCCGGCAGCTACGATCTGGAATACGCCAATAACCGCTTGCGTATCGGCCTGGTACACAAGCGCATCGGTGTTGAGCCAAAGTATTATCTTTCCGCCGTCTATTTGCTGCGCCGCTTGCTGGTGGAAAACCTGGCTGATCTGGTTTCGGAAGAAGATCAGCGCAAGCGGGTGATCAAGGCATTGGACAAGCTGATCTATTTTGATGTGACGCTGGTGTTCGAAACCTACATCCAGAGCATGTTGTCGGAAATCGAGGCGGTGAAAAACCGCACCGAGGACTACGCCCGTGCCCTGGAGGAAACCGTGGCCATGCGCACGGGTGAATTACGCACCGATTCCCTCACCGGGCTGACCACCCGGCGTTTTCTGCATGAAGCCCTGCAACGCACGCTGAAGGCCGCGGAGCGCCGCCACGAGCCCGTAAGTTTGATCTTTGTGGACGTGGATGACTTTAAGCACCTTAACGATGATCGAGGTCATGCCTATGGTGATCAGGTCTTGTGTGAGCTGGGCAAGGTGCTCAAGGAAGCCGCCCGCGGTGAGGATACCTGTGTGCGCTATGGCGGTGACGAATTCTGTGTGGTGCTGGCGAACAGTACTGAAGAACAGGCCATGAGCACCTATTGTCAGCGGATCAAGCGCCTGCTGGCTGAACGGCTGCCCAATGTGAATATCAGTCTGGGGGTGGTGCAGACCGGCCCGGACAACTATGCCAGCGCCGACGCGTTACTCAAGCACGCAGATCACCGCATGTATCAGGAAAAAACCGTCAAGAAGAATGGTCTGGCGAAGCATTGAATGAATGCCGGACGCAAGACGCCGGATGCCTGACGCTGAGAAAATCAGTTGAAAGTTTAAAGTTCAAAGTTGAAAAAGCGCGAGGCAGGTTTTTCTTTTCTGAGAGTCAGTGCCCGCGCCATTACCGGCGAGCGCGGGCACGGCCATGCAAAACTCTCTGGCCTGGTCCGCGTTTCAACTTTGAACTTTAAACTTTCAACTCAACCTCCTCCACAACACCCAACCCATACACAGCCCCCGTGCCGCCATGAAGCCGTTCATGGTCAGCCACAGGCCGTGGTTGTCCCAGCCCCGCGTCAGCCCCCACAGGATGAAGAAGATCACCACTGATACCAACATGGTGTTGCGCATGGCGGCACCCCAGGTCGCCCCCACAAAGATGCCGTCCAGCCAGAAACCGGCACTGGCAGTGAGGGGCAACAACAGCACCCAGGGCAGATAGAAGATGGCGGTGTCGCGAATCCCGGGCAGGTCGGTGAGCAAACCGATCAGGGGCGTCCCACCCACGGCGAAGAGCAGCAGCCCGATCACCGCACAGCCCAGCGTCCAGCGACCGGTGGCGGCGATAGCGCGCACCAGTGCGTGATGATCCTCCCTGCCCCGGGCTTCACCCACCAGGGCTTCAGCAGCATTGGCAAAGCCATCCAGCAGGTTGCTGAGAATCAGCAGAAAGGTAATCAGTACCGCGTTGGCGGCCAGCACGGTATCACCGAGACGGGCCCCCTGGGCGGTGAAGAAAAAGAAGCAGCTGAGCAGGGCCAGGCTGCGAATGAAGATATCCCGGTTCACACCCATCAGCGCAAGGATGGCAGACAGTTGCCATACCGGCTCCCGTTGCCGGGGTGGGCGCAAGGACTGACGCAGCCAGAACAGGCCCCCCGCCAGGCCGATGTATTCGGCGCAGGCACTGGCCGTGGCCACCCCGCGCACATCCCAGTCCCACACCTGTACCAGCAGCACATCCAGCAGGGCGTTGCTGCTGTGCATCAGCAGGGTCATTTTCAGTGGCACGCGGGTGTTGTGGGTGCCGATGGCGAAGCCGATCAGGGCGAAATTGGCCAGGGCGGCGGGGGCGCCGAGAATGCGAATGTTGATGTAATCCCGGGCCAGCGCCTGCACCTGATCGCTCCCGCCCAGCAACCACAGACCGGTCTCGCGCAACAAGGGTGATAGCACAATCAGCCCCACCCCCAGTGCCGAGGAGAGCAGCAGGCCACGCAGCAGCACCACCCGGGTGTCCCGCTTGCCGCCTTTTGCCTGGGAGGCAAACCCGGTGGTCCCCATGCGCAGGAAATTGAAAGAGAAGTACAGGAACATGAAGAAATTGCCGCCCAACGCCACCGCCGCCAGATAACGGGGGTGTGAAAGGTGCCCGACCACGGCGGTATCCACCAGCCCCAGCAGCGGTGCAGTCAGATTCGACAGCAGCAGCGGCCAGGCCAGCATCCAGATGCGTTGGTTAAGGGACAGACTCATTCAGACTCCGGCAAACCTTTCTACGAAGCCGCTGTAGCACCACTTGAGGTGCGAAACGAGCGTGTCGGCGTCGACTGCAAGGCGATCAGGTATGTTTTGGGCGGTGGGCTGAGTTGAAAGTTTAAAGTTAAAAGTTGAAACGCGGATCAGGCCAGAGAGTTTTGCATGGCCGTGCCCGCGTTCCCCGGTAAGGGCGCGGGCACAGAGTTCCAGATCACCCAAAGCGACCTCGCGCCTTTTCAACTTTTAACTTTAAACTTTCAACTGCTGTTACGACCGACTTCGCCGCAATAACGTCAACACAAACAACCCGCTGGCCGCCACCACAATGGACGGGCCCACCGGGGTATTGGCGAACCAGCTCACCGTCAGCCCGGCCAGTACCGCCAGGGTCCCAAACAGACTGGCGACCATGGCCATTTGTGCCGGGGTGTGGGTCAGGCGGCGGGCGCTGGCGGCAGGGATCACCAACAGGGAGGTGATCAGCAAGACCCCCACCGTGCGGATGGCGCCGGCAATCAGCAGCGCCAGCAACAGCATCAGTAGCAGTCGGGTGCGTTGCACCGCCACGCCTTCCACCTGGGCCAGCTCCTCGCTCACGGTAATGCTGAGCAGTGCGCGCCATTGCCACAGCATCAACACAAGAATCACCATGGCCCCGCTCCACAGGCCGGCCACATCGCGCCAGCCTACCGCCAGCAGGTCACCGAACAAGTAGGCAAACAGATCCACCTGAATGCCGGTCTGCAGGCTGATGGCAATGACGCCCAGGGCCAGGGTGGTATGCGCGACAATCCCCAGCAGGGTGTCCCCGGCCAGTTGCCGCTGATGCTGAAGGGCGGTGAGTGCCGCCGCCAGACCCAGACAGACGGCCACCACCGCCAGGTAGAGATTGATCTCCAGGGCCAGCCCCAGGGCGGCACCCAGCAGGGCACCATGGGCCAGGGTGTCTCCGAAGAAGGCCATCCGGCGCCATACCACAAAGGCGCCCATGGGGCCGGAGACCAGAGCCACGGCCAGGCCGGCCAGCAGCGCAGGCAGCAGCAGTTCAATCATGGTTGCAGGGGCCTTCATGGTCGTGGTGGTGGGCATTGCCGTGCAGATCATGGTCGTGATCATGATCGTGGGTGTACAGCGCCAGGTTCGGGGTGCCGGCGGCGGGGCCGAACAGTTCGTGGTAAGCCGGGTCACGGCTCACGCTTTCTGGACTGCCGGAGCAACACACATGGCGTTGCAGGCAGATCACTTCGTCAGTGGCAGCCATCACCAGATGCAGGTCATGGGAGATCAGCAGGATGGCGCAGCCCAGCTCCTCGCGCACATCCTTGAGCAGGCCGTAAAGGGCATTCTGGCCCGCCACATCCACCCCCTGGGCCGGTTCGTCCAGCACCAGCAGGTCCGGCTTGCGCAGTAGCGCCCGGGCAAGCAGTACCCGCTGCATTTCGCCACCGGAAAGCTGTTGCACGGCACGGCGGCGAAGGTGGGCCACACCGGCGCGCTCCAGGGCGGTGCGCCGGGCAGCCGTGGGGCCGCTGGCGGCCAACCAGAGGAACCGGTCCACGGTCAGCGGCAGGCTGTCGTCCACCTTGATCTGCTGGGGCATGTAGCCAATGCGCAGCCCCTTGCGGCGGGTCACGCTGCCTTTCTCTGTCTTCACCAGTCCCAGTACCACCCGCGCCAGCGTGCTCTTGCCGGCGCCGTTGGGGCCGATCAGGGTGGTGATCCGCCCGGGGGCCAGGGTCAGGCTGACGTCGGACAGCACCGGGGTACCCCCCAGGGTGACCGAGACGGCATCAACGTTAACCAATGGTTCCGACATAAGAAGGGGCCCGTAATACAAAGGCGCAATGATATACTGCCCGCCTTTCGCCTGCACTGAAGGGCGAGAAGTGAGTTGAAAGTTTAAAGTTCAAAGTTGAAAAGGCGCGAGACGGGTTTTGCGTTCTGGGTCGCTGTACCCGCGCCATTACCGTCGAGCGCGGGCAAGGCCATTCAAAACCCGCTGGCCTGGCCCGCGTTTCAACTTTGAACTTTAAACTTTCAACTGAATGCTCCGCCCCGCTGTGGGCCTCGTACTGGTGAACACGTTATGCGCCGTTTCTGGCTGACAATCCTGCTCCTGACTTGCTCCCCCGCCTGGAGCCAGACCATCGTGGCCAGTGTGGAACCGTTGGCCAAGGTATTACGTGGCTTGTATGGCCCCGAGGTGGAGGTCTTGACCCTGCTGCAGGCTAACCAGAACCCGCATCAGCTGGCCCTGTCACCGCGTCAGGCGCTGTTGGTGAAGCAGGCGGATTTGATGGTATGGCTGGGGACCAGTGTGGAAGCGCCACTGGCACCACTGGTGGCGCGACGTGGCGAGCCATCAATCGCCTTGCTGGACCTGGCGGGTGTGGTGCGCCGGGAAGGCGGCGCCCATGAGCATGACGAGCATGATGACCACGACCACGACCATCATCGCGAGCATGCGCATAGCGGCGATGATGCCTATCTGGACCCGCATCTGTGGCTGTCCGTGAACAACATGCTCGTGCTGTCAGACGCCGTGGCCGCGGCGCTGCCGGAGGGACTGGCAGACCAGCAGCCCGGCGCCTGGCGGGTGCAGGCAGAACAGTTCCAGCCACGCTGGCGCGCCCGTCTGGCGCCACTGGCCCAGGTGCCCTGGCTTACCTACCACCACCCCTGGGGCTATCTTACTGACCCGCTGGGTCTGGCGGAGCCGGTCGTGGTCAGCGAGCAGCTGGATGCCGGCCCCGGCAGCCGCCGCTTTGTGGCCCTGGCCGCGCAGATTCGTGAGCAGGGAGTGCAGTGCATGATTCGCGAACCGGAAGCGCGTATGGCCATGCTGGCGCGGCTATGCCCGGACTGCCGCACGGAGGCCCTGGACCCGTTGGGGCGGGATCAGCCGGAACTGGACTATCTGGCCTGGCTCGAGCATCTGGGGCAGGGATTCGAACGCTGTCTGCAAGGCGCTCTGTAAGAGCCCACTATGCACTTTAGGGTATGCCTGCAGCTTGGCGGGGTAGGCTCCAGAAGCGAGTTTCGAGAGACGCGTTTCGAAAACCAAAAACGCTTTTAAGATCCGCCCAATGCCGTTCACTCAAGCCCAGCGTGGGGTCTATGTGGGAGCGTGCTTGCACGCGAATTTGACCCTGAAAGAAAGGCTTCGCGTGCAAGCACGCTCCCACAAAAAAACGGAACACTGTTATGCCCGAATCGCCCGCGTGTTGCAGGAAGCGTGCTGCGTCTCTCTTAAAGGTCCCTCACCGGTATCAGGGTGGGCGGTGTGGGGGGCGTGGCTTCTTCCGGGGTGGGGATGATCTGTACCGTGTCGCGCTGGCGCTGCAGCAATTCCTGATCACTTTCCAGATAACGGGAATCTGAGCTCAGGGCATTGAGCCCCTGGCTTTCGTCCGTGGTGTCCAGTTCCACCGGTGATTGCAGGTAAAGGGACTCCAGCTCCTCGCTGTTCAGAGCCTGATTGGGACCCTTCTCACGGGTTTGCGGTGCCTGGTCATCCGGCGGGGCGCTGTCGGGCAATTGCTCGTCGGCCAGCAGTACCGCCGGGGATAGCGTCACCATCATCAATGTGCGAAGCATTATTCTTTTCATGCCTGTGATCATAGCCCGACTCCCCCGTGGGGGGAATCGGTGACGTGACCCTTGTGTCAAGGTGGGTCATTTCACCGATAACAGGGCCCACGGCCATTGAGGCCGGTTCGGAAACCGGTATGCTGGTGCGCTTGATTGGGAGACTTCACCGATATGCCTCAACCCCTGGCAATAGCCCGCTGGGATTTATCCTGGCTACTGCACCGCGATTTGCGCGACGGTGCCTTTGCCTCGTTGGAGCGTGTCCTCGACGAAACCCAGCAGCGTGGCTTCAATGCCCTGCGCCTGGATCCCTGCCCGCATCTGGTGGCGACCCCGGAAAACGGCATCCACCTGGATCGCTGTGAATTGATGCCTCCCGGCGGACGTCAGGTGGAAGTGAAAATCCGCAATGCCCTGCAGCATCTTATGCAGTCCACCCATGAACGGGGCATGAAGGTCTGGTTCAGCAGCCGCTTCGTCAATGACAGTCGCGCCCGGCGCTCCTTCGTGCGCCGCCCGGAAGACTTTGTCTCGGTGTGGAGTGACACCCTCTCGCTGGTCTCGGACTGGGGTTACCTGGATGACGTGGCGGGGCTGGATTTCTGTTACCAGTTTCCCTCCCTGCCAGCGGCCCACGGTGTCGCCCGGCGGGTATTCCAGCGTTCTCCCGAGCGGCCACTCCCTACGCACTGGTCGGAACAGGCCAATCAGCGCCTGGAAGCCTATCTGCTGGAGATTCCCCGGGCCCTGCATGCCCTTTTTCCCTCCGTGCCCGTGGGCATGAGCACCACGGTGGCACTGAGTGAGCAGCTGCGTCAGCTGGATACCAGCGAACTGGATTTTCTGGATTTCAGCCTGTGGCTGGATGATGACCCGCGCTACAGGCTGGCCAGTGGCGACACCATGCCCCTGTCCGGGTTACTCAGCAAGTTTGCCAGCCCGGTGAAGCAGATGCTGCTGGATGCCGCCGGCAACCACTGGCAGCGCCGGCTGGAGGATCAGCTCAATCGCAGAATGGCCTTTACCCGTTTGCGGCGCATGCACCCGGTGCTCAGCGAAGGCTTCGTCAACCAGCCCCGCCATTTGCGTCGGCTGCCCACCGGCTGGGCAGACCTGCACGAAATGATGGTGGTCAACGCTCTCACCCAGGGTGTGGAAGCGCTCACCCCCAGCTCCCTGGCCTGCCCGGATTACCCCTGGCTATGGCAGGAACAGGAGTATCTGGCGCACCTGAACCGGATGATTCTGGCGGGCAGTTGATTTTACGCCGGATGCGGGATGCCAGATGCCTGACGCAAACACCCAAACCCCCAAACAGCCTAACGATACATCGCCCCACCCTGGTGATACCCCGCTGTAGGAGCGGTCGTTCGACCGCGATCCGAGCCCTGGCGAGGCAAGGATTCCAGAAACCAGGCAGAACGATCATGGGTTATGCCTTTCGAAACTCGTTACTCGCCACTCGCTTCTGGAATCCTTGCCTCGCTAGGGCTCGGATCGCTCAGGCAAGCTGAGCTCCTACGCGGGGTATAGCGAGTGTTGTATCGGTGCAATAAGGCCCGCCCGGGTTACCGGGCGGGCCTTATTGCATCAGGCACCCTCCAGCCCCTGCATCCGCCACCCAAAAATCCTCGCGAACTCTTCCGGGTCCTTGCTGCCCTGCCCCTCGCTGTGTTCGGACACCGGGCCGGCCAGGCGGGACAGCCAGAAACGCAGGGCGGCCACGGCCAGGGCCTGTTGCAGGCGTGCGCGGTCGAACGTGCCGCCATTGGCCCGGTAAGCCTCCAGCAATGCCTGCTCACGTTCCGCTATCGGCTTGCCATCAGCGGTTACACACCAGTCATTCAGGGTCACCGCCAGGTCGTATTCCGGGTGATCCAGGCAGGCGTTGTAGAAATCCAGCAGGGCACTGATTCGGCCGTCCTGCCATAACAGGTTGTCACGAAACAGGTCGCCGTGAATCAGGGTGTGGCCGGTGGGGCTGGCCTGCCAGGCGTCCAGCAGGGTACGGGCGGGGGCTTGCTGATCGGCGGGTAACTGGCTCAGCTGGTCACGCAGGGAGAGCAGTCGCTGACGCTCATCCGCGAGCGGCAGCAGAGGTTGGGTGTCGCATTGATGCAAGCGTGCCAGCAAGGCGCCGACCTGGCTGCAGCGGTTGTTATCCACGGCAAAGTCGTGCTCGCCGGGCAGGCGCGGCATGAGCACCGCGGGCTTGCCTGCCACCGTGATTTGCCACTGCCCCTGGTCATCCTCCAGCGGGCCGGGCACGGGCAGGTGTGGATCCGCGGCCAATGCCGCCAGCAGATGCAGGTAGGGGTGCACTGAATCGCTGTCCAGGCTTTCAAACACGGTCAGGACCAGGGCGGTTGCCCTGCCTTGACGATCCGTGGCGTCAATCAGGAAGGTGCTGTTCTCGATGCCATGGCTGGCCGCCCGGTAATCCACCAGCGAATAGCCAAAGGGCGCCAGCAGCCGGGCCATCTGTGTCGGGTCGAGCGGGGTATAAACGGACATGCATGGGTTCCTGATTCGGCGACCGGGAGCGGTTGCGCGGCTCCCGGGCAAAGACTCTGCCTGCTGGCGGTGGTATAACAGGCTACCGTGACTCAAAGAATAACAAAAAGGACGACCTTCCATGCGTTACTGGATGCTTTTCGGGGTACTGCTCAGCCCCGCCCTGTGGGCGGCAGACGATGCCGGGAATGAGCCTGCTGCCCAGGTGGCCCACTTTCAGGATTCCCGCTATGCCTATGCAGCGGCCAACCTGATGCACCTCAATCTGGATTACAACCGCTACGAGACCACCCCTTCCGGCCTGGCCCTGCGTATGGGGGGCATGGTGGATGAGCATTGGGGGGTGGAGCTGCGTCTGGGCACCGGGCCATCGCCGGACACCCGCCGTAGCGGTAATCGCCGCAGCAAGGTGGATTACACCGTGGATCATGTGGGCGCCTTGCTGGCCACCGGCAAATGGTCGTTCGCGTCCCCCGTGGCCAAACAGCAACTGGAGAGTTTCTTTGTGCAGGGGTTTGCCGGCATCGCCGATGTGAAGGTAAAGACCGAGGCAAGCCGCTGTAATGCCATGGGCTGTCGCAGTGATGTGGAGCGCAATGATGACACCAGCCTGGCCTTCGGGGCCGCCATCGGCGTGCGCACCGCCTGGGACATCGGCCTGAGCCTGCAGTACATGCAATACGTGGACAAGGAATACATCACCGTCACGGGTATCGAGGGCGGTCTGGAATGGTATTTCTGATACACTCGCGCTGATTCTGTTTCCAGTGCGCAGCTGGCCTGCCGCCGTGCGCCGAGATTAAGGAGTGTCGATGAACCTGGTTGCCCTGGAGCGCGCCGCGCTGAAATCCCTGATGCTGTTGCCCCGGCCGGTGCTCTCCCGGCTGGCGGCGGGAATGGAAACCCGGGGCCGGGATCATCTCGATCCGCATATCCGCTTGCTGTTGGCCCTCAGTGCGGCCAAGCCTGCCCTCAATACGGTGCCGGTGGCGCAAGCGCGCAAGCTCTATCAGGACATGATCGCGCTGCTGGATGTGGCCGAGCGTCCCATGCCGGTGGTGGTGGATCATCAGGTGCCTGTGGCAGACGACACAGCTGTGCTGGTGCGCCGCTATCGCCCGGAGAACGCGCCGCGCCTGGCCCCGGCCATCCTGTACTTCCACGGTGGCGGCTTCACCGTGGGCGGGGTGGAAGAATATGACCGGCTCTGCCGCTACATTGCCGAGCGCACCAACACCGTGGTGTTGAGTGTGGATTACCGCCTCGCCCCGGAATATCCCTCGCCCACCGGTGCCGATGATTCCCTCGCCGTGTGGCGCTGGCTGCTGGACAACACCGCCGCCCTGGGGCTGGATCCCGAACGGCTGGCGGTCATGGGTGACAGTGCCGGCGGCAACCTCAGCGCGGTGGTCTGCCAGCAGGCCAAGCTGGCGGGGCTGGCGTTGCCGGCGCTGCAGGTGCTCATCTATCCGACCACGGACGGGGCGCTGGAACATGAATCCGTGCAGACCCTGGGGCAGGGTTTCGGACTGGACCTGCCGTTGCTCACCTGGTTCCGCAGCCACTTTATTCCGGATCCCGTGATGATGGCGGATTACCGGGTGTCGCCCTTGCGCAACCCGGAGCTGGATGGTCTGCCCCCTGCGATTGTGATCACTGCCACGGATCCGCTGCGGGATGAAGGTCTGGAATACGCGGAAAAACTGCGCGCCGCCGGCGTGGACGTTACCAGCCTGGATTTCCCCCAACTGGTGCACGGTTTCATCAGCATGGGCGGCGCCATCCCGGCGGCGAGAAAAGCCGTGGATGAAATCTGCGATGCGGCGGTGAAGCAGTTGAAAGTTTAAAGTTGAAAGTTTAAAAGCGCGGGCAGGCGCGCAAGGATTTCGGGCGTTTGAGCCCGCGCCGTTACCGGTAATCGCGGGCAGGGCCTTGCAGACAGGACAACCCGGCCCGCGTTTCAACTTTGAACTTTAAACTTTCGACTCGCCTTCAAAACTCCCCCACAAACTGATTATAAAACTGCCGTGCGGTACGCCCGGAGCGCACACCCTTTTCAATGGAAAAGCGGCGCGCGCGAATATGCAGTTGCTGGCGGTCTTTCACCTGGCCAAACAGATGCTCAACGATCTCGAAATACTGGGGTTCGCTGATCGGATAAAAGCTTAGTCCCAGACCGAAACGGTCGGCCAGGGAAATCTTTTCTTCCACCGCATCACCATGATGGAGCTCACCCTCTACTACCCGAGAGTCGGCGTTGTCGTTCATGTATTCCGGCAACAGATGTCGGCGGTTGCTGGTGGCATAGATACGCACATTCTCCGGCGGCAGTTCCAGTGATCCTTCCAGCACACTCTTCAGGTGCTTGTACTGGTTCTCGCCCTCTTCAAACGACAGATCATCGCAATAAATGATAAAGCGTTGCTGGCGCTCGCGAATGTCGTCAACGATGTCCGGCAGGTCGTGCAGGTCATCCTTGTCCACCTCGATCACGCGCAGGCCCCTGGGTGCAAACTCGTTCAGCAAGGCCTTGACGATGGAAGACTTGCCAGTGCCGCGACTGCCCCACAGCAGCACATGGTTACAGGGCTTGCCCGCCAGAAAGCGTTCGGTGTTCTGGATGATTTTCTGTTTCTGGGTATCGATACCAAGCAGGTCATCCAGGCGCACCGGGTCCGGCTTGGGTACCGGTCGCAGAGTGCCGGTACGGCCACGCCAGATGGCGGCGGGCAGGGTGCGCCAGTCGATGGGTTGGGTCGTGCTCATGGAAACCTCTCGGCGGGAAAAATTCGCAAAGGGTAAATTTTAGAGAATTTCGTTCACACAAGCATGCGTTGGCGGTGCGCTTTGACTATGCTTGCACAATACTCAGTTATTACTCAGCTATTTAATTGCTCAGGAGAACCCGGATGAAAGCTGCGTACCTGGCCCTGCCGGCACTGGCACTGATGTTTGCCGGCTGCACCTACAAGTACGATACCGATTACCCCATGGGCCTGCCCGCTGATACGGAAAGCTGCCCGGAAGATCCCCCCGAGATGTGCACCCAGGATTACCGTCCGGCATTTGGCTATGACGAGGACGGCGGCATCATCGGTGAATATGGCAACGCCTGCATGGCCTGTGCCCAGGACGGGGTGATGTACTCCTCCCCGAAGAAAGACGCGCTGGCCAGCCCGGCTGCCGCTCCGGAAGACACCACCGAATAAGCGAGTTCGTCGTTGACGTCACCCCTGACCCGGCTGCTGGATTTCGATGACCAATACCGTCGTGACAGCCAGCAGTCGCAGGCGTTTCTACACCGGCGTGATCGCCGTTTCGCCCAACAGCAGCAGGACCAGCGGCAACCGCTGACCGCGGACACATGGCTGGCGGAACTGCGCGCCCTCAATGATCAGCGTCAGTCCAGTGGAAGGGATCCGCGCCTGCGTCGCTGGCGCCAGGCGCGCTGGATCTTTGCCGGGCTGGGGACGGTGCTGGGTGCGGCTTTCATGGCGGGGCTGCTGTTCTATGATGGCAGTCGCCAGATCAATGTGACCCTGCTGTTGCTGCTGGTGGGGGTGCAGCTGGGGCTGGCACTGCTGACCAGTCTGCAAGCCTGGCTGGGCTGGCAGCCCTGGGCCAGTCTGCTGGGCCGCACGGCTGAACAGGGTGATCCGCTACAGCCACTGCGGCCTGCCCTGTCTGCCCGTATCGCCCATACCGGTGGACTGATGTTTGCCATCAGCGGCCTGCTCACCCTGCTGGCCATGGTGACGGTACAGGATCTGGCCTTTGGCTGGAGCACTACCCTGCAGGCTTCTGCCGAGGGCTACCACCGGCTGGTGTCCGTGGTTGCCCTGCCCTGGCAGTCGCTCTGGCCGGCGGCATTTCCCAGTGCCGAGCTGGTGGCCGCCTCGCAGTACTACCGGCTTGGCGATAACCCGGTGAGTGATCCGGCGTTGCTGGGTAACTGGTGGCCTTTCATACTGATGGCCTGGCTGACCTACGTGGTCCTGCCGCGCCTGGCACTGCTGGTGCTGGCGGCACTGCAGGTGCGTTGGCAGGCGGCCGCTTCGCTGCGTCGTCATCCGGGTTACCAGCCGCTGTTCTACCGCTTTGAAACCCCGTGGGTAGAAACCCGTGGCGACGAAGAGGCTCCCCGCCAGCCTGCACCGGTGCAGGTGGCCATGGCGCCGCTGCCAGAGACGGGCACCCTGATCCACTGGGCCGGTGCCGGCCAGGCCAGTGCCGGGTTGGTGGCCCAGCTGACCACGCAGGCGTCGCCGCTGCAGCTCCGTGCCGGCGGCAACAGCAGTCTGGAGGAGGATGCGGACACCCTGCGTCGGGCTGGCGAGCGAGGCCAGCCGGTGATTCTGGTGGCGCGGGGCTGGGAGCCGCCCACCGGCGAACTGGCCGACTTCCTGCTGGACGCTCGCGAGCAATGGCCCGCCGGCACCCTGCTGGCGCTGGTGCCACTGGCCGATGAACAGGGTGGCGAGCTCACCGATGACAAGTTGCTGGCCCAGTGGCAGCGCTTCATTGAGCGTCAAAAGGACGCAAGCCTGCTGCTCTGCGCAGCGAATCTCCCGTAGGGCGGAAATCGGCGAAAGCCGATCTCCGCCACTTGGTATTGATCATCACGACACGCTGACACCATGGACGACAACGGCAAGACACAGACCCACGACGACCGCCACAGCGACGCTGCCCTGCCCCGCTTTGCCGTGGTCGGCCACCCCAACAAGGGTAAATCCAGCGTGGTAGCCACCCTGGCCCAGAACGACTCCATTGCCATTGCCATGGAGTCCGGCACCACCCGTGACAGCCACCGCTACCCCATGAAAGTGGACGACTTCACCCTGTACGAGCTTGTCGACACCCCAGGGTTCCAGCGTCCCCGCAAGGTGCTGGCCTGGCTGCAGGGGCACAGTCTGTCTGCCTCGGACCGTCCCGACACGGTGGCGGCGTTCGTGACACAGCACAGCGATGATCCGCGCTACCACGACGAATGCGAATTGTTGCGTCCCATCGTGGAGGGCGCCGGCATCATCTATGTGGTGGATGGATCCGTGCCCTACAACCGGGAGCACGAAGCAGAAATGAACATCCTGCGCTGGACGGGCCGCCCCAGCCTGGCGTTGATTAACCAGATCGGCAGCGATGACTACAGCGCTGACTGGGAGGCCGCCCTGGGGCAGTACTTCCAGATCGTGAGACGCTTTGATGCGGTGCGCGCACCGTTCGAAAAGCACCTGGAACTGTTGCGCAGCTTCGGTGAACTGGCACCAAACTGGCGCGAACCCCTGGATGCAGCACTGGAATATCTGCAGGCGCTCAAATTCGGCCGCGACCATCAGGCGCTGGAGTGCATGGCGGATGCCCTGATCGAGATGCTCGGCCATCAGCAAACCGTCCGGCTGGGAGAGCACGAGCGTGCTGCGCTCCTGTTGCCTACCCTGCGCCAGCGCTGGCAAGCCTGGCAGCGTGAGCGGGAGCAGCGTCTGCGTCACAGTGTGGAAGATCTTTATCAGCATCGCCGTTTGCAGCGGCAGGAATCGGATCTCTCCCTGCCGGATGGGGATGACCTGTTCGGCGAACGCACCCGGCAGTTGTGGGGCATCAGCAAGGGCCAGCTGGCCGCGGCGGGCTTTGGTGCCGGCGCCGTGGGCGGCGCCGGGTTGGATGCGGCCACCCTTGGTCATTCCCTGGGGACGGGGGCCCTGATTGGCGGATTGCTCGGTGCCGCAGGCAGTTATTACTACAGTGACAAACTCACCAAAGTGAAGCTGGGTCCGCTCAGCGGTGGCTTCCGGGAAGCCATTTATGGTCCCCTGAAAGATCCCCAGTTTGGTTATGTGGTGCTGGGACGGGCGCTGGTGCACTGGTACCAGATCAGCCAGCGTAACCATGCCGGCCGGGATGTGCTGGTGGTCACCGACAGTGATGGCCACTGGCTTGAGGAGCTGTCCCGGGGGGACCGCAATGGCTTGCAGAAATCCCTGCTGGCGTTGTCCCGGCGGCGGTTTGAGCCCAGCAAGCGGCAGCGGCTGATTGAGCAGCTGGAGCTGGCCCAGCAGGCCTTCGCCCAGTGGCAGATGAAGCGATTTTCAGAAGGCCAATAATGCAAATCTGCGCACATTTAGCCTGCGGGATGGTTCACAAGTTCAAAATTTGCACGCCGCTCAGTCCCTAAAAATGCCCTGGCAGCGGTTTGTGAAGGAGGTTCGCGGGTGATGCTGGCATGGTGGAATCGAGAGATTGAGGACACCCCATGCTGCCTGAAGAAATCAAACTAAGACTGGCTTCCTTTTCCCGCCCCGCCTGGCGTCCCCAAGCCGGTCCGGCGGTACCGGGTGCCATGTCCAAGTTCGGTGGTCTGCCGCTGCTGAAACCTGACGAATCCTGGCCTTGCTGCGGGCATTGTCATCAGCCGATGCAGCTGTTTGTGCAGCTGGAATCCCGTGATTTGCCTCGCAACATGCGCTCCCCCTTCGGTGATGGGGTGTTGCAGGTGTTCTATTGCACCAATGGCGAGGAAGACTGTGAGGTGCTGGGTCAGTCCCACCTGCCCTTCTCTGATGCGTCCCTGGTACGGGTGATTCCCCGCGACCAGGCCAACGGTTTTGATGCGCTGCCGGTACGCTTGCCAGATGCCCTTCCGGAACGTTCACTGACCGGCTGGATTCCCCTGGCGGACTACCCGGACCAAAAGGAAACCGCGGCGATCAATGATCCTGATGGTGCGCTGGATGGCACCCTGGCGTTACTTCATGCCCACCGCCCGGCCCCGCGCCCCGGTGACAAGCTGATGGGCTGGCCCCACTGGGTCGACAACGTGAGCTACCCCAGCTGCCCCTGCTGCCGGGAACCCATGCAGTTCGTGATGCAGCTGGATTCCGTGGATACCCTGCCATTCCGCTTTGGCCACTACGGCTGTGCGCACATTTTCCAGTGCGAGACCCACCGCGACGTGATGACGCTCACCTGGCAAAGCCGGCCAGTTTAAGAGATGCATCAAGCAACACGCTGCACGCAACACGGATCGCCGTGGCTGGATAGGCTGTAGGAGCTCTCTGTGCTCGTCAGGGTATGCCTGCAAGCGATCCGAGCCAGGGAGAACAGCAGTTGAAAGTTCAAAGTTCAAAGTTGAAAAGGCGCGAGAGGGTTTTTGCCGTTTTGGGCTGCTGTGCCCGCGCCCTTACCGATGAGCGCGGGCAAGGCATCGCAAACTCTGCCGCCCTGGCCCGCGTTTAAACTTTGAACTTTAAACTTTGAACTCTATCTCCCGCGTTGTCGCTTGTCGCTACTGCCCCCTCTCCTGCCGATACCGCTGCGGCGACACGCCCATCACCCGCTTGAACAGCCGGGAAAAATAATACGGATCGTCATGGCCCAGTCGGGCGGCGATTTCCGCCACGGTGTCCTCGGTGATATCCAGCAGGTAGCAGGCATGGCTCACCTTGATGCGCTGAAAGGCCTGCATGGGGGTTTGCCCGGTCTGGCGCTTGTATTCACGAATGAAGTGATAGCGGGACAGCTCGCTGGTGGCCGCCGCCAACTCATCCAGGGTCAGGCGCCGATGCAGGGCGGTCTGCAGATAGCCGTTGACCCTGTTCACATCCAGGGTGGCATGGCGCACATCATGCTGATGGCGCATCAGGGCGGCGAATGCCAGCAGGCTGCGCAGCAGGTTGGCGGCATACACCAGGTGCTCCGGCTGCACCCGGGTAGCTGCGGCCAGCAGCGCCTGAAACTCTTCCGCCAGCCGCGAATGCACTCCTACCCGCACGGTGCGGCCCCCGCTGTGCCCGGCAATTTCGTCAAAAAAACGCGGCACTTCATGGCCCCCCAGATGCACCCAGTAAATGCTCCAGGGATCACGGCTGTCGGCCTGGTAGCGATGGGCGAGGGTGGCGGGAAGCAGCACCAGCTCGCCCCCTGCCACCGTGTAGCGGCGCCCTTCAACCTGTAGCTCCCCACGCCCGCTGATGCAGTAGATCAACAGGAAATCCGCAGGGTTGTGCCTTTGCATTCGGTGCCCACGGGCTTGCGGGTAATAGCCCACCCCGTGTGGCATGCAGCCGTCACAGAGTGGATGCCCGGCAATGCTGTCCAGCACAGCGGGGGGAATGATGGTCCGCTGGCCGCTGGCCGGTAATGGCCAGCTGGAGGGTTCTGCCGGGGCGTGACTGGGGGAAGGTGTGTAGTCCATAAACCGCAATATAATCCATCAGGAGCAAAAGAGGCTATCTGCCGCAGGGCGGCGCTGTGCTACAACAGAGCCATAACGCCAACGACTGACATTCCGGAGAGCCCCATGAGCCGTCGCATGCCCCTGCTGATCAACGGTGAATTTGTCGCCAGCACCACCGACCAGTGGATCCCGGTGACCAACCCTGCCACCCAGGCGGTGCTGTGCGAGGCGCCAGCCACCACCCCTGACGAAATGGAACAGGCCATCGCTGCCGCCAAAGGGGCTTTTGAAAGCTGGAAGGAAGTGCCGGTGTCCGAGCGGGCCCGACTGATGCTGCGTTATCAGGCCTTGCTCAAGGAGCACCAGGAAGAAATCGCCGAGATCCTCAGTCAGGAAACCGGCAAGACCTTCGAGGATGCCAAGGGGGATGTGTGGCGCGGCATCGAAGTGGCCGAGCAGGCGGCCAACATCGCTTCATTGATGATGGGTGAAACCGTGGAGAATGTGGCGCGCAGTATCGACACCCACTCCTGGACCCAGCCCCTGGGCGTGTGCGCCGGCATTACCCCGTTCAACTTCCCGGCCATGATTCCCCTGTGGATGTTCCCGTTGGCCATCGCCGCCGGCAACACCTTCGTGCTCAAGCCATCCGAACAGGACCCCATGACGCCCAACCGTCTGGCAGAACTGTTTCTGGAAGCTGGTGCGCCTCCCGGTGTGTTGCAGCTGGTGCACGGCGGCAAAGAACAGGTGGATACCCTGCTGACCCATCCGGACATCAAGGCGGTGTCCTTCGTAGGGTCCGTGCCGGTGGGCCAGCATGTGTATCGCACCGCCACCGATCACATGAAACGTGCCCAGTGTTTTGCCGGTGCCAAGAATCACATGGTGATCATGCCGGATGCCAACAAGGATCAGGTCATCAACAGTCTGGTGGGGGCGTCCTGTGGCGCGGCCGGTCAGCGTTGCATGGCTATCAGCGTGGCGGTGTTCGTGGGAGATTCGAAAGCGTGGATCGATGAACTGAAAGACGAGTTTGCGAAAATCCGCCCGGGTGCGTGGAATGATCCGCAAGCGGCGTACGGTCCGCAGATCAGCCCGCAGGCAAAGCAGCGTGTGCTGACCCTGATCAAACAAGGCAAGGAAGAGGGCGCCACCTGTTTGCTGGATGGTTCCGATTGTACTGTGGACGGTCTGCCCGACGGCAACTGGGTCGGCCCGACCCTGTTTTCGGATGTGACCCCGGACATGTCCATCTACAAGGAAGAAATTTTCGGCCCGGTACTGTGTTGTGTCAGCGTGGATACCCTCGAAGACGCCCTGCAATTGGTGAACAACAGTCCCTACGGCAATGGCACCTCCATCTTTACCGCCAGTGGCGCCGCGGCACGTAAATACCAACATGAAGTGGAAGTGGGGCAGGTGGGTATCAATGTGCCTATCCCGGTGCCGCTGCCGTTCTTCAGCTTCACCGGCTGGAAGGGGTCGTTCTATGGTGATCAGCATGCCTACGGCAAACAGGCGGTGCGTTTCTACACCGAAACCAAAACTGTCACCAGCCGCTGGTTCGAAGACGACATCCCGGCTTCCGGCCCAAACATGAGCATTCATTTGAAATAATCCAGCGGGCACCCTGTGGGAGCTTGCTTGCAAGCGAAAGGTTTTAATCCAAGGCCGATTCGCTTGCAGGCAAGCTCCCACAAAGGTTGCTGAACAGGAACAGCCGCAGAGAGACAACCGTGGACTTTTCTTTTAATGAAGAACAGCAGGCTTTCCGCGAAACCGCACGACAGTTTTCCGAAAAGGAGCTGGCCCCGTTTGCGGCGGAATGGGATGCGAAAAGTATTTTCCCCAAAGATGCCATTCGTAAAGCCGGCGAGCTGGGGTTTTGTTCCCTGTACTGTTCTGAAGAGCTGGGTGGTATGGGGCTGTCCCGTCTTGATGCGGCACTGATTTTCGAACAGCTGTCCCAAGGCTGCACCTCTACCACCGCGTTCATCACCATCCACAACATGGCCACCTGGATGCTGACGCAGTTTGGTAATGACGCCACACGGGCACGCTGGGCCGATGACCTGATGGCGGGCAAAAAGCTGGCGTCCTATTGCCTCACCGAACCCAATGCGGGGTCGGATGCGGCATCGCTCTCCACCACCGCCCGAAAGGACGGTGACAGCTATGTGCTGAACGGCGCCAAGGCGTTTATTTCCGGCGCCGGTGATACCGATGTGCTGGTGCTCATGGCACGTACCGGCGGCCCCGGAGCTGGAGGCATTTCCTGCTTTGCGGTACCGGCGGATACGCCGGGCGTTTCCTACGGTCGCAACGAAGACAAGATGGGCTGGAAAAGCCAGCCCACCCGCGCCGTGATCATGGAAGAGGCGCGCATTCCTGCCGAATGTCTGATGGGTGAGGAAGGGCAGGGTTTCAAGATCGCCATGGGTGGCCTGGATGGCGGCCGTATCAATATCGCCAGTTGTTCCCTTGGCGCTGCCCAGGCGGCATTGCAGCAGGCCCAGGCCTATGTGCAGGAACGCAAACAGTTCGGCCAGGCCATCAGTGATTTCCAGACAGTGCAATTTACCCTGGCCGACATGGCCACGGAACTGGTGGCTGCACAACAGATGGTACGGCTCGCGGCCTGGAAACTGGACCAGAATCACAGCGACAAGAGCATGCTCTGTGCCATGGCCAAGCGCCTGGCCACCGATCTGTGCTTCAACATCTGCAACCAGGCGCTGCAGTTACACGGAGGCTACGGTTACATCCGCGAGTATCCACTGGAACGTTACCTGCGCGATGCCCGCGTCCACCAGATTCTGGAAGGCACCAACGAAATCATGCGCGTGATTATCGCGCGTAATGTGCTGAAGGATCTGTCGTTTTTGTAATGAGCGCAGTAGGAGCCTGCCTGCAGGCGATCTTTTCTGGAAGAAGGTCGGACGTCGAAAGCCGGACGCAAATCAAAACACCGCCGTAGGAGCGGCGCCAGAGCTGCGAAGGTTCCAGCGAGGTTATCCCAATATGCGGTTCGCGGCTCGAGCGCCGCTCCTACAGAAAGAAAATGCGAAGGAGAGAGAACAATGAAAATCGGATTCTTCGGTGTCGGTCATATGGGTGGCCCCATGGCGGCGAACCTGGTCAAGGCCGGACACGAGGTAACCGCCTTTGATCTGGTTCCAGAGCTGCTCAAGACGGCGGTGGAACAGGGCGCCAAAGCAGCAGGCAGTGCCGCACAAGCGGTGCAGGGTGCTGAGGTGGTGATCAGCATGTTGCCTTCAGCGGGTGCCGTGCGTGGCCTCTATCTGGGAGAGGATGGCGTGTTGCAGCACATTGATCCCAGCGCCCTGATCATCGACTGCTCCACCATCGACGCGGACACCGCCCGTGATGTGGCCGGTATGGCCAAAGAACAGGGCAGGGTGATGATTGATGCGCCGGTTTCCGGCGGTGTGGGGGGAGCCAAAGCCGGCTCCCTCACCTTTATCTGTGGCGGTGAAACACAGGCCATCGACCAGGCCCGCCCGGTGCTGGAATGCATGGGCGCCCAGGTGTTCCGTGCTGGCGACAACGGCGCCGGGCAGCTGGCGAAAATCTGCAACAACATGCTTCTCGCCATCCACATGATCGGCACCGCCGAAGCGCTACAGATGGGCGCGGACCACGGCCTCGACCCCGCAGTGCTGTCGGACATCATGAAGGCCAGCTCCGGAGACAACTGGTCCCTGGACAAGTACAACCCCTGGCCCGGCGTGATGGAAAACGTGCCGTCATCGAAAGATTATGAAGGCGGCTTTGCGGTGAAGCTGATGAACAAGGACCTGGGCCTGGCCCTGCAGGCGGCTCTCAGTTCCCAGTCCGCCACACCCATGGGCAATCTGGCCAAATCCCTCTATGCCGCCCATGGCAATCACGGTTATTCGGACAAGGATTTTTCCAGCATACAGCGTTTCTTTCGCCACAAAGAACGCAATGAATAATGAACAATTAATAGTTAATAACGAAAATAAAAAAGCCGCGCCCCAACCGGGCTGCGGCCTTTTTTTGTTTCGCTGTTAACTGTTCACTATTCACTGTTAACTATCGACTGCCAGCGGAAGGAGCGGGCGGTGAGGGTAAGGCCAGGTGAAAAACTCAACCGGTGATGTGAAAAGGGTTACTGATAGAGCTTCTCAAAAGTCGCGGCGCTGAAACCATTCATGCGTTTGTTGCCAACCAGAATGATGGGCACTCCCTTCCCGTTCAGCTTCTCAAATCCCGCTTTACCCGCCTGGCTGGTTTCAACATCGTATTCGGTAAAGCCAATGTTATTGGCTTCAAAATAGCGCCTTGCCTTTGTGCACACACCGCACCAGCTGGCGGAGTACATGACAACCCGGTGGCGTTTATCGGAGGAGGGAAGTGCAACGGAGAGACTGTCGTAAGTGACGCTTTCGAAGGTGTTGATTTTGAGTTTCAAACTCTCCGAAGCGTGCGCCTCGGAGGGGGAATCAGAAAAGTGAACATTGCCCTGGTCGTCTACCCAACGGTAAATGCCGGATGACCAAGCCACTGCACACAGGCAAACCAATAAAAGTGAAAGCAATCCCTTCATGATGGTTCCTTTTGAACTTGCCAGGTTTGCAGGCTGGCCATGTCATTGATTCCGGTTTCGATATTTTCTGGCATAACCGACAATCACCGCAGCGTACCAGATCAAGTTAACAGCCCCGATAACGATAGGCAGAAACCACATTTCCAAAAAAGTATTGATCCGCGCATTGTCTGGCGCTTCCGTGTCATACAGGACTTCGACGGTGGTGCCGATCTGGTCATCGCACTCACGGAAAAAGCGTATCTCATCCACCGTCCCGGAGAGCGTTTGCCCAGAGGGTCTCTGTACCACGGGTACGCGGTTGTATCGTGAATTCTGTCCGCCTGCACGAATAGAACGACAATCGATTATCTGGGCCTGTTCGCTCCCGTCATAACGCAATGCAGCAACGGTGTCTTTTGATACCAGATACAGGCCGATAGCGGGCCCGAGTAGAATCATCAACAGCAGGGCCCCGCCAATCAGATAACCGATTATCTTCATCTTCCCTCACAAAATTCTGCCTTGATGGTTGGCTGGTGCTTCTTGAGGAGCTTGGTGTGGTAACGCTGCCAGCATGCGCGCCTTTGTAGTGCAGGCGAAGCCGGAATGAAAAAGTCGCCGTGCCTGGCCTTGTTAGGCAATCGCTGACTCCTTATGCTCAATGTATTTCCTGTATATCAGCGCCTGCCTTTCTGCGGCGTCCTTAAGTTTGGGGTTTTCTTCAAGTAGCTCATCCACGAGAACAATTGGTTCTTTTAAAGGAGAAAATCCAATTTTTTCCCATAAACGCATGCTGGAAGGTGCAAGGGCAAGAACTTCAGACTCTAGAGAAGTTAGAAAGGAGAAATAATTCCCTGCACGCTTCTCCGCAGGGATCTCAACAAACGTGACCCTGCAGTGCTTGCGTATAAATAATGTCCGCAGTCTTTTTGCTAGTTTTGCATCATTTGGATCTTGAGCATTTAGAGCGGCTGAAGGATCTAACTTCTTGCAGTACCTCCACATTCTGCCCGTGCAATAGGCTTGAGAAAACTTATGGCTACGCCCTTCACTGCCAGTAACGTGTTTACTTCCAACTCGCTTTCTGAAGCCTTCTGTCGCTTTCGGCGTGCAACCAATGTATCGGATTTTCTTCTCGTGATCCCAGAGAGCATAAATGCCATACGTTTCGGGTAAATCTGTCAGTAACTGAGGTTCACTTGTTCTCAATTTTTCGAGTATTTCTAGACTGTTCATAGTTTCATCCTTTATGCCTAACGCCTGGCGCAGCGGACAAATTGAAGTGAGGAACGAGCGGAAATTTGGTCCTGCTGCCGCCACTTGTTAAATGCCATACTCGCGTTCCACCCTAGCCACACGAACCCGAAATTCTGAGTACCATTTTTCATGCCCCAGCCGCTGGGCTTCACTATGCTCGGAATTACTCTTCCAGCTAGCTATGGACTCAAGACTTTCCCAATACGACACAGTAATACCCAACCCCTCTCTGGCAGACTCGAAGCCGAGAAACCCTGGTTGCTCCGCCGCCAACTCAACCATCCGGCCAGCCATATCACCGTAACCATCGTCGCCTTCTGTACGGTGGCTGCTGAATATAACCGCGTAATATGGTGGTTCGGGGGTATTGGCTATCTCAGACATAGATCCTTCTATTCATTTAACGCCTGCAACAGCGGCTGTTTAAAAGCGCTAGCTTTTTAACAGTCCTGTTGCTTGCACTGGTTATGCGTGAATTACTGGCCATTAGCTATTGCCTGTTTAATGATTGGTGCAACTGACTCTGGTGTAATGCCGCGCTCTTTGCAGTAATTAGTTTGCAGCCAAACAGAAAGCTGCTTTTGGCCTTTGCTTGCATTGCAGCCACGGCAACACAAACAGATATTTTCTCTAGTGATAATAGAGGCGTCATTAATAATGTGCTCCCAGCTTGCAGATGCTTTAGCCGAGACTTTGTGAGACAAGAATTCATTGCCGCAATAAACGCAGACTTTATCTCGCTCTCGGATTTCTTTTTCTAGCTCTGCTGGAATATTCCAATTATTCGCCATTTCTCAATCAATCCTATTTACGCATAACGCTGCGCTCTGCCGCTTGTCGGCAGCAGCGCCTTGTTATGTTCTCAGTTTTGCACCACAGCCAGAACAGCTCTTCCCGATCCAGCTTTTTATGAAAAAAGGAAACCTTCTAAATTCAATAATGGAGTATAGACCCCGACCACAGCTTGGGCATCTAGGCGAAATGAGCCTGAGCAGGAGCAATAAACCAAAGCCAATCACACAGAAAAAATAAAAATGAGGCGAAGAGCTCCACTTTAAATTTTTGGGCACCACATCAAAAAGCATAGTCGCCACTATCAAGTAGCCTATGAGAAATATCCAATACAGACCTATTCGTGTGTTAAGGCGCTTGAATTCGTTAGTACAATCTTCACTCATAATCGAACATAACGCCCAGCACAGCCGCCGAAGGTCGGCCTGCTGCTACTTGTTAGTGTCTGCATTTGGCGATCCGATAAACCGCCGAACCATATACAAGCAAGGAACCATACACAAAACAGTGAACCCAACTTGGTACAACATTAGCTTTACCTGTGCTGCAACAAAACCTTCAACCATTTCCTCCGAGCCAGGTCCTGAGCCCGGACTTTCCAAAATATACCCGTTTGGTGCCTGCCAAGGCCCAGGAACACTTCCAGCAAGAATAGAAAAAAAGATCGCAAGAAAAACACCGGCAATAAAAAGCTCTGTTGCTGACTTAACCTTTTTCCTCGACGAAATTGCGAAAACTATGCCAGTGAGAACCCCCAACAATGTAGGCATCACAATAATGTAAGGCCAATAGTGCATAACCACCCTCTTTCACACTAACAGCGTATTAATTAGAACGTTCCGTATAACTCGGTTCTATATAACTCTGGAACCCTCGTACATACTCCCCGATAAAAAGCCTGCCATAACAAAGGGTTGAGAGGCTATAGCCAATCTCCTACACGGAGTTATAAGGAGTGTTCTATATAACTCTGGGCGGGCAATTCTGGATACGCTCACAGCAAAGTGCTTGATTATAAAGAGAATTGCAAAACTGAGGGCGGCTGGAGGAGGGGGTTCCGTTGAAAACAGAAAAGCCCGCACAAGGCGGGCTTCTGTCGGTGAGCGCTTGCTGATCAGGCGGTTTGCGGTTTTTCGTGCATGCGATTGGCGCGGCGGAAGGTGCCCAGGTCGTTGAAACGCACGCCGTTTTCCTTCAGCACTAGGTGGGCCCGCTTGGCGGTCATCTGCCTTACATAGAAGGGGTCACGGACCACAAAGTGGTGGATAGCGTGGGTGCTGCCGAAGTTGAAGCAGAATGCCTGCAGGGGCCATAGCCACCAGACATTCAACACCTGGCACTGTTCGGTGATCTTGCCCGGCTCATTGTCGCCGTAGTAATGCATGTTGGACGAGATGAAGTGCAGGGAGAAGGTACGCAGCATGTTGGGAGCGATCAGTACCACCACCAGCGGAGTAATCCAGCTCAGCTGTGCCGTCACCACTTCCGGCCAGGCGATGCTGGTACCGGCCAGCCAGGCAATGCCGTTGAGCAGGTGGTAGAGCACAAAGCCATGCCAGATGGCGTGGACGATGACGCCCAGCGGGTTGTAGCTCACCAGGCCGATCAGGCGGAAGTTGCGAATGTCTTTGCGGGTGATAACGCCACGACGGTAGAGCTTTACCGGCTCAGTCAGGTATTTGATGGCGCGCAGGTACACGGCGAGCATGTTGTCGCCCACCATGATCAGGCGCTTGAGGCCCCACTTTTCGCCGTTGGTGATGCCGCGCTCTTCCAGGTCGGTTTCACTGCCGGAGTGTTTGTGGTGATGGAAGTGCAGGTGGCGACGTACCCAGGGGTTGATGGTGGTGGGGCGCCACAGGTACACGCCGAGCATCATCAGGTGATGAACCAGCTTGTTGTTCTTGAAGTACATCCAGTGGATCAGGTCGTGTTCCAGTTCGTGCAGCAGGGAGGTCCAGAAGGCGGTAAGCAGGATCACCGCCCAGGCAGGCATGAGGCCCTGCAGGTAGAGCACGGCGTTGAGGGTGCAGCCAGCAATGGCTATGGCAAAAATGCCGAAGCCGATGGCGTTCTGGTGCTTGAGCCAGCCGTGGCGTTGCCGTATATCATCACTGATGGCGATGATATCGCGTTGAATTTTTTTATCTGTTGCGGACTTGCCGCGAGCAGGTGCTGTAGCCATGGGAAATCTCCATTTCTCGATGGCAATCACTGTAGGCCGGGCCGGGAAGGAAAACTCGGCTTTGCCCGCCAACCGTTTGACCGGGGACGCCAATGTCAGAAAAAAAACAGGCGACAGCACTGCTCATGGGGCCGCTACTCCATTTGTTGCACGAGCGTGGTCTGGATGGGGAGGCGATCCTGCGTCGCAATGGCCTGGATCCTGCGGTGGTCCGTGATCCTGAGGCCAAGCTGGACGCGTCGGTATCCACGGCCTTGCTGGACGATTGCCTGGAGGAGCTGGGCGATCCGGGCATGGCCATCGAAGTGGCCCGCCATGCGGAATACAGTACCTTCGGGGCTTTGGGACTGGCGGTGGCGGCGGGCGGCGACCTGTATAGCGTACTTAACCGCATTACCCGGTTTCACCGGTTAATCAGTGATCTGGTGGTCACCGAGCTGGTGGCCGGTGACGACAGTGTTGCCCTGCGCTTTACGTCCAATACGGATCATCAGCCCCACCCCCAGGCCATTGCCTTTGTGATGGCCACCATCGTGCGCCTGCTGCGTATTCGCATTCACCGTGATCACAACCCGGTGGCGGTGTCGGTGCCGGAATGGGTGGAAGAGGGGTTGAAGCAGGCCCTGGCCCGTTATTGTCGCTGTGAAGTGGTGGTGGCGGAGCATTACAGCCTGGCGTTTGACAAACGCAATGCCCAAAAAATGCTGGCGGCCAGCGATATCCAGTTGGCGGCCATGCTGGACGCCACACTGACGCAGCGGCTGGCCGATGCCGAGCCAGCCTCGCTGGCCAGCCGGTTAAGCCTGTGGATCGAGCAGCGTCTGCCGGACGGGGAGCCGGCGCAATCGGAGGCGGCGGAGGAGTGCTGCATGAGCACCCGCAGCCTGCAGCGGCGCTTGAGTGATGAAGGCCTGAGCTGGAAACAGCTGCTGGAAGACACTCGCAAGACGTTGGTGGAACGTCATCTGCGCACGCCAGGGATGACGGTGACGCAGATGGCCTTCCTGTTGGGCTTTTCTGAAGTGAGCGCGTTTTCCCGGGCCTTCAAGAAATGGTACGGGGTGTCGCCCAGTCAATTCCGATAGGCGGCACAGGGCAAAACGCAGCTTGCCGCATCACCCATGCTGCACATGCTGTTCTGAAAAATCCCAAAGCCGTTTAGCCACTGCCGGGTTCGCGGCTTCTTTGGAGCGACGAGCCGGGCGGCAGTGAGAGAAATAACCGCCGGCAATGTCTTCATTATTGTCGTGGGTGGCACACATGACGCTGGTGGCGGCTCCCTGATTCGGCGTTTTGGTAAACGGACTGGCAACCTTGAAGGCCAGCCGGGTGAGCCAGGAGCCATTCCCGAAACCGGTTGTTACCAGCGCACCGGGGTGGACGGCGCAGGCAGTGAGCCCCTTGGCGCCATAGCGCTGTTGCAGCTCCAGTGCCATCAGGGCGTTGCAAAGTTTGGCTTGCCCGTAGGCGTTGAAGGCGGTGATGGCGTTCTGCTTTTTGGAAACCAGCAGGTTGTCGAAATCGAGTTTGAACGGGTATTTGTGCGACTCACTGGAGACCATGACCACACGGGGTGCCGGGGCGCGCAGTAGCATAGCGAGCAGTTCCTGGCACAGCAGGAAGTGGCCGAGGTGACACACCGCCACGGTCCTTTCGATGCCATCCTCAGTGAGCTGGTACTGGGTGGACATGGAGCCGGCGTTGCAGATCAGAATATCCAGCTGCGACAGGGCTTCACGTTCACGAAGGTTATTGGCACAAGCGCGCACGCTGGCCGGTGAGGCCAGATCCAGTAATACCAGTTCAACGCTGGCATGGGGGTGAGCGCACTGAATTCTGGATATCGCCTGTTCGCCAAGTTTCGGATTGCGGCAAGCGAGAATCACGCGCGCCCCTGCTGCCGCCAGGGCCCGTGCGGTTTCAAAGCCGATGCCGCCATTGGCACCGGTTACCATTGCGGTTTTCCCTGTCAGGTCCTTGTTTTCCAGCACCTGATCCGCCGTGGTTTTGTGATTGAAAAGCCACTGCCCTTTCATACTGTGTCTCCGTTCTTTGCGGTGTGGGCCAGGTGAAACTGGTCCAGTCTTTTAAATGGCTGCGCGCTCTCCAGTTCGAAGGCCAGTTCCAGCAGTGTGCGCTCATCGCCGTGGCGGCCATTGAGTTGTATTCCGATGGGCAGGCCATTGTTTGCTTGTCCCAGTGGTAGCGAAATACCGGGGCTTCCTGCTGCATTGTTGGCCGGTGTGAAGGTGGTGTAACGCAGCAGCCTTTCCAGTTGGGTATCGAAATCCACTGCGGCGCCCAGGAATCCAAGCTCGGGTGTGGTATGGGCCAATACCGGTGTCAGCATCACATCAAACTGATTAAAGACCTCGGCATAGCGGGCTTGGCTCTTGCGCAGCTGGCGCAACATTCCGGGGGTTTTCAGGAACCGTTGCCGATAATAACGGGCAAGCCCCAGGGTAAGCGGGTCGAGCTGGTGGTGTTCGAACCCCTGTGGAAACAGCATGCGTCCGAACTTGCTGACGAAGAAGGCCAGCATGGCCCAATAAAGCAGGAAGTCGTCCACAAAGCGTTGGGGTAGATCTATCCTGGCGATTTCCACCTTGTGCCCCAGGTCGCTGAGCAACCTGGCGGTGGATTCAACGGCCTGACGGGTTTGTGCACAAGTGGGCTCGCCGGCGATGGAATCCACCATCAAACCAATGCGCAGTCGTTTCTGCCCCGGCCCGTCGACCTGCCCAACAGGCGGAAGCTTGGGGTTGCGATAATATTTTTCGGCTTCCATGAAAAAGTTGGCGGTATCGCGCACCGTGCGCGTGAGTACACCATCACTGATGATATTCACGGGCAGTGCCTTGGCGGCTTCCTGGGTGACAAGCCGGCCGCGGGTGCATTTCAGCCCTACCAGCCCGCAGACCGCGGCAGGAATGCGAATGGAGCCACCGCCATCATTGCCATGGGCGATAGGCACAGCGCCGGCGGCAACCAGTGCTGCGCTGCCTCCGGAGGACCCGCCGGCAGAATGATCCAGATGCCAAGGGTTGCGGGTGGCCGGGGCGTGGGCCATTTCCGTGGAGGCGGTGAAACCAAAGGCGGGCAGGGTACTCTTGCCCAGCAGATTGAAGCCCTGGGCCAGGTATTGTTTGGCCAGCGCGCTGGTTTGCTTCATGGGTTTGCTGCCCACTGCGGCGCTGCCGTGACCGGTGGCCAGCCCTTGCAGGTCGATATTGTCCTTGATCAGGCTGGGCACGCCGGCAAAGAATCCGTCGAAGCGCGTGTGTGCGGCCCGCTGGCGGGCGTCTTCAAAGGTGTTGAGTACCAGGCCGTTCAGATCGCTGGCGGCATTGAGTCGGGCGATGGCGGCTTCGGTGGCTTGTGTAGAGGTGATCTCGCCTTTTTGCAGGCGTTGGGCCAGTTCAGTGGCATCACTGGTACCCAGAGCGTCGTCGCGGAAGGCATGCAAACGCGGGGGTATAGGGGAGGGTGCTGTCATTGTCGGGATTCTCTCTCCGCACTGAAATTGGTACGAGTGTACCTATTTGCAGGGGTTCAAACAGGCCAATCGTCAGCTGCGGGCGCGTTCCACTCGCTTGTGCTGTGCCAGCAGATGTCGGGTCAGGTCGGTGAGTTCGGCAATACTGCCGACCACGGCATCCGGGCGGTGTGGGTGTTTGGTGGTATCAGGAAAGATCTTGTCCAGCCAGGCCTGGTCCCAGCCCGCACCGTTATAGAAGATGGAGGTGATGCCGGCTTCCTTGGCAGCGATCACGTCGGTGGTGCTGTCGCCGATGTACCAGCAGTCCAGGCCGGGGGGCAGTCCCAGTTTGTCCAGGGCTTTCAGGAGCATGTCCGGGGCCGGTTTGCGCCGGGCCACATCACTGCCGCACACCACTACATCGAACAGGTCCTCCCAGCCGTTGCCATCCACCAGCGCCAGTTCGTGCTCCAGAAAGTCCCGTTTGCGGTTGGAGATCAGGCCGGTCCTGATGTCCAGGGCGCGGATGCGCTCAAGTTGTTGGCGAATGTCTGCTTCCAGTGGGAATACCGCTTCCACATATTTCTTGTACGCCTGGTCAAAGGCCTTGTGTGCACGCCCCTTGGCGTCCTGGTCGCTGCCAAACAACACTTCAAAGATATCGGTGCGGGAAATCTTGCGTTGGGCAACGATCTTGGGATGCAGCCGGCGGTGATCCTTCACGTAGATCAGCAGTTTGGCATCTTCAATAGTTTTTGAATCGTCAGGATCGAGCAGGTTGTACCACAGGTCCAGTTCTTCCAGGTGCGGCAGTACATCGTCCACGGCGTGGTACATGGCATCGTGGGTGTCCACCAGGGTGGCGTGCCAATCCAGCAGGATGGCTTCGGGGTGGGCATCAGGAAGCTGGAGTATGCTCATGAAGGAATTCCTGTTAGTTGTCCTTGGGAGCCTCTGAATAACTCCTTGCGTACTCAGCGTGGCCTAGAGCGTGCAAGGAGTTATTCAGAGGCTCCCTTGCTCTCATAGTGAATACTGCACATGAGGCTGGCGTCAAAGTGTAGTGTGACCGCGTTGTCATTATTCAGCCTTAATCGCTTGGCAGAGTGATGACTATGATTCGGCTTTGTGTTCATATCAGGCGTGGAACTGCTGCAACACCTTTGTGCCATTGCTGCTGATTCCTCGCCAGGGAGAGCGGTGGTAGATCAAGAACAACCAGGGATGAATATCATGCGAAAGACCTTTCCTCTTAGAGGCCTCAGTGCTGCCATGCTGATGGCGCCTCTTGCTTGTGTGGCTGCCGAATCCGATTCCTCCTTTGAAGTCTATGGCTTTGGTATGGTGGATTATGTGCAGGGCTTTGATCGTGTTACCCCGGAGTGGGAAGACACATTGCGCCCGGGCCGCATTCCCTATAACCAGGATGCGGTTGGCAGTGATGGCCAGGCTGTACTCGGTGTTCGTCAGAGTCGTCTGGGCGTAAATGCCAGCACCATGGCGGGTGATGCTCCGTTAACCACCAAGTTCGAATTCGATATGTTCGGCGTCGGCGCCGATGAAGGGCAGACTACCATTCGTTTGCGACACGCCTACGGCGAATGGAAATCCATTCTTGCCGGCCAGACCAACAGTGTGTTCATGGATGGAGATGTGTTCCCCAACGTAATTGATTACTGGGGGCCGTCCGGCATGGTATTCCTGCGCAATCCGCAGATTCGCTGGACCCCGATCCAGGGTGATTCCACGGTGGCCGTCGCCATTGAAAACCCGGGTAGTGGTGTGGATAACGGGTTGGACCCGAACACCACCTCGGGTGATGACGAATACCCGGATCTGACCGCGCACTTCCGCCAGGTGGAAGATTGGGGGCATTTCCAGGTGGCCGGTATCCTGCGCCAGGTGGGGTATGACACCCCGGGTGGTCTGGACGGCGAACCTGATGACAGCGAGTTGGGCTGGGGGGTGAACCTTACCGGTACCATCAACATGTTTGAAAAAGACCGTATCATTCTGGGCGTTGTCCACGGTGATGGTATTTCCAACTACATGAATGATGGCGGCGTGGACATGGCACCTGATGGCGATGCGGCCGATCCGGATTACAAGGTAGTGCCGCTTACAGGCCTCATTGCCTACTATGATCACTACTGGAATGACCGCTACAGCTCCTCCATCGGCTACAGCTCCACGGAAATCGACAACATGGATTTCCAGACTGCTGATGCCTTCGAGAAGGGCGAATATGCCTCCGTTAACCTGCTGCACACACCAAATGACAAAGTCCTGATGGGGGTGGAATACCTGTTCGGCAAACGCACTTCCAATGATGGCACCACCGGTTACGACCGTCGCGTGCAGTTCAGCGTGAAGTACAACTTTTCCAGCGGAAACCTGCTGTAACCAGCGGGCGGAATCACTCAGAGGGAGCATGAGCAATGCAATATTCACGTAAGTTTTTCAGCCTGATGTTTGCCGGCATGCTGGCCATGGCCAGCGCCAGCTGTTCGGCTGAATCCGAGGCAACGGCCGCGGCCGGCCCGGTGGACAGCAAACTCACCGAAAAGAATATCAATGCCGAACTGAAGAAGGCCTACGACAAGTACAAAGGCTTGAAGGAAGGCGCCAACGCGGATTACATCCCGGCGCTGGACAAGGTGGATTCCAACATCTTCGGCATCGTTCTGGTGACCGTGGATGGCAAGGTCTATACCGTGGGCGACATTGAATCCGAAGTGTCGATCCAGTCTATCTCCAAGGTATTCACCATGGCCAAGGTGACCGAAGAGAAAGGCATTGATGCACTGCCCAAGAATGTGGGTGTGGATGCCACTGGCCAGGTGTTCAACTCCATCTACGCCATCGAGCAGAACCAGGGGCATGAAATGAACCCGCTGGTGAACGCCGGTGCCATCACCACCACCAGCATGGTGGAAGGCAAGAGCTACAACGAGATCTGGAACAAGATCCTCGGTTACTACAGCGACTTTGCCGGGCGTGAGCTCACCGTGCTGGAAGACATCTACAAGTCTGAAGCGGCCACCAACCAGCGTAACCAGGCGATTGCCCACCTGATGTATGCCTATGGCCATATCGAGGGCGATCCGCTGCAGGCCACCGACATCTATACCCGTCAGTGTTCAGTTGGTGTGAATGCCAAGGACCTGGGCATGATGGCGGCTACCCTGGCCAACGCGGGTACCAACCCGGTCACCGGCAAGGAACTGGTGAAACCGGCGGATATGCCGGAGATCCTGGCGGTCATGGCCACGGCAGGTCTGTATGATGACGCCGGCAAGTGGCTGTATAAAACTGGCTTGCCCGCCAAGAGTGGTGTGGGCGGCGGTATCATCGCCGTTTCCCCGGGCAAGTTCGGCATTGCCGCTATCTCTCCGCCGCTGGATGCCGCGGGTAACAGCGTCCGTGCCCAGAAGGCCATCGCCGACATCTCTGCCGCACTGGGCGGCAACCCCTACGAGGCTCAACCGTACGGTAAGTAATGACTGACCTCCTCTCTGCCGGCCCGGCACTGCCGGCTCCGGCCTCAAAGTCCTGTTGCAGAACAGGCATGATGAAAAAGGCAGCCGTTCTGGCTGCCTCTTTCGTTGTGACTGGATTGCCTGTTTGTGCATACGCGGAACAAACCTTCGACAGTGCCGCCAAACCCCCGGAAGTCTGGACACCGCCCCTGTTTGATGTGCAGCAGTGGGACTGGATTCAGGTAGATACCGGTGAATGGGTAAAAGGGCGCCTGAAAGTCCTGCTTGATGAATCCGTGGAGATCGACAGTGATCACTTTGATCTGATTTCTATCGATTGGGAAGATGTTGCCTATATCCGCACAGGTCGGGTGATGTCGGTGCTGATGGAGGGTGGCGATATTATTCTTGGCCGGCTGACCACGGAAAGCGGCAAACTGATGATCGGTGGTGAGCCTGTGGAATTTGAGCAGGTAGTGGGGATCGCCAGCGCGTCGCCCAGGGAGTTCGATCTGTGGACCGCGGATGTATCGGTGGGCCTCAATTTCCGCAGTGGTAACGTGGAACAGAAAGACCTGAACACCAAGGTTTCCCTGAAACGACGAACCGTGAAGAACAGTACCCGGATGAGCTATACCGGGAATTACTCCGAGTCATCTTCCGAGCAGATTGCCAATAACCATAGCGCTGAAGTCACTCACGATTACCGAGTCAGCAACCGCTGGTTCTTCCGGCCGGTGCAGGCACAGTATTACCGTGATCCTTTCCAGAACCGGGCAGCAGAATGGACGCTGGGTTTTGGTGGCGGTTATCAGATATTTGATACGCCAAAACTGGATTGGCTGGTGGCGGCCGGCCCCGGTTATCAGCGTACCGAATACGTGGATGTGGCCCCGGGCGAAGACAGAACCATTGCTACGCCGGCGCTCTTGCTCAGCTCGTTTTACGATCAGGAGCTGACGGACAATATCGATATCCTGTTTGAATACCAGGTCACGCTGACGGAGACGAAGGGTGGGCGCGCCAAGCATGATTTCTACACCGCGCTGGATGTGGATCTCACCAGTCGTCTGGACCTGCGCATCGCCGGTTCCTGGAAGCGCATTGAGAGTCCGCAGCCAGACAGTAATGGCATTACCCCGGAAAAAGATGACTTTACTGCCACCTTGGGTCTGAATCTTGAAATCTGATAACCGGTTCCTGCCAGCACTGCCTGGCGGGATTTTTTTGTTCATCGCGGATTTCGGGAAAGCCCCCTCCTTTCCGTAGGAGCCTGCCGGCAGGCGATCGGAGCCTAAGCGAGGTAAGGGTTTCAGAAGCGCCTCTCGAAGCTCAATACCCAAACCCCTTTCAATGAGGCCATGAGTTCGGTTTTGCCTTTCGAAACGCGTATCTCGAAACTCGCGTCTTTCCCTTCGCTACGCTCCAGCAGCGGGTACAGCGATTAAGGAGGCCACGGAGGGAAATCCATTGTTATAGCTCTGTGATCACTGTGCTCAAACTGGCTTTTCTGACTGTGTGGGAGGTTCAGCTTGCTGAACGAATGCGGCTGTCGACTAAGGCATGCTCCCAGAGCCCGCCATGCCGCATTCTTTGTTAATCGAAGCCGTCCTGCCTTAATCCCCTGGCCCAATGCAAAGACAGGGATCAAGCCTGTTGTAAATTTATTCCTGTGAATACGACTAATTCCGGAATCGTCATTCTTTCGGTTAGGCATTATTTGGCGTCTCTCTATCCTGTCATACAGAATTTTGAGAATTGATTCGATCGGTGTCTCTTTTAATGGCCGGACCGGAACCAGGGTCTTATTCTCAGGAGAAAGTTTTGGCGCCATATCGGGAGGCGTTGTCATGAAATCGCTATCAAGAAAGGGGTTGCTGTATAGTCTTTTTATATTGTTGTCGGCAATGGGCGGCCAGCTTCTGGCTGCACAGAATTTCCAGGTGCGGATTCTGCCTGTGGGAGAGGGCAATGTGGTGCCACCCGGCGAGCCCTTTCCTATTCGTTATGAAGTCACCGACACGAGTACGTCCAGTCACTATTACTATGTTGACGGGGTGCTGAAAAAAACCCGTAGCAACAGCAGTACCGGTTCCCAGCCGGGTGAATTCTCTGTGACCTATCCCGGCGGTTTTTCCGACGGCGACCGTAAAACGATTGCGGTTTGTCTGCAGCATGGCGGCGATCTGGTCTGTGATGAAATCAGCATTCGTGCTGGTCATGTATTGCAGCTGGAACAGGCGGTGGAAGTACACACCGTTGGCGTCAACAACCATGTGCCTGCCGGTCAGCCCTTCGACATAGCCTATGACGTGTTGAAACCAAGCAGCTCAAGCCACTACTACTATGTGGATGGCAGCCTGGCGGCAACCCAAAACAAAGGCAGCAATGAGGGCAGTGCATTTTCCATCACTTATCCCTGGGGGTTGGCCGTGGGGGAGAGTACCCATGTGAGGATCTGTGTGGACACGGATGCCGGCCAGGCCTGTGGTGAAAAATGGATTACCGGTGGCCCGGCTCCTGCCGGTGCCGATGCACCGGGCCCGTTTGACGGCACGTTGATGAACAGTCACTACGTAACAGACGGAAGCTGTGATCCGGTATGTGGTTATTACGAGAATATCTACTATGGCGACAGCAGCGTCAGCTGGCTGCCCTTGGTCGGTCCGGACACAGACCCCAATGGACTGCGCATTGATGTCTACTACCCGACGCCGGATGGTCGGGTGCACAGTGGCAGCGAAACCAACACCCTGGTGATTTACGCGCATTCTGCCAATCACAATAAAGAGACCATGCGGGGTCCGAAGAAAGGCACATTGCAGGCCTATCTGGGTATCGAGGGTGGTGGCCCGGGAGGCGTTACGGTGGCAGCGCTGGACTTTCGTCATCCAGCCAAGGATGTAGATGCAAATGGCTATCCTGTTTCGCTGAATGACATGAGCCATGCGATCCAGTTCTTCCGCCATTATGCCGAGGTGTTCAAGATCAATCCGGATGACATCTTCGTCACCGGTTCTTCGCTGGGCGCAGGGGCCGGCATTCATGCCGCAGTAAAAGAGATTTCCAACCCGGATGACCCATCCCCGGTGCGCCGTGAATCATCGAGGATTCGTGGCGCTTTTCTGGCCACGGGACAAAGTTCCTTTTCACCCCAGTGGTTCAGGAGCAACTTTCTTGAAGAAGAAATCTGGCCGTATTATCAGCCGGATTTCCATGACGATGAAGCGCGCTCAATTTATGGCCATGCCGTCGCCAACGTGGATGAAAATTCCCCCATTCTTGAGTTGGGTTACGAGCAGGATTTTATTGATCACAAAGTCACGGCCAGTGAGAAAACCAACAAGGAAGTGGATACCACCCATTTGCCCAATTATGGGCTGACCCTGCAGAACCAGTACAAGCTGCATGGTATCGGTGACCGCATCATGGTGCGCGAAAGTTATGGTGGATCGTTCGGTGGTGACTCCACCCGCTTTATCGAACGCAATCGAATATCAGGGGATTGAAGCAGTTAAAAGTTTAAAGTTAAAAGTTCAAACGCGGGTCAGGCCGAAGAGGTTTGCAATACCGTGCCCGCGCGCTCTGGTAATGGCCCGGGCACAGAGACTCAAAAAGAGAAAAACTTGCCTCGCGCCTTTTCAACTTTAAACTCTTAACTTTGAACTTATTGTTTCATTGCTGGTGGTGGCAAAGAAGCAGGGGCAGCAGTAGGAGCAGTCCTGAAAGCGAAAGATATCGCCAGCAGGCTGGCTCCTACGGATTGAAGTGAAATATTTTTTAGACTTCAAGCGCGTAATTACAACTGCGCGAGCACCGTCTCGGCGCTGCTCTTTTCTACGCCCTTGTCATCCACACCGATATATTCCACCACACCATCGTTGACGATCATGGCAAAGCGTTTACTGCGCGGGCCCATGCCAAAGCCGCTGGCATCCATGTCCAGCCCCAGTGCCTTGGTGAATTCCGCATTGCCGTCGGCCAGCATGGTGATGTGCTCGGCATTCTGGTCTTTCTGCCAGGCATCCATGACAAAGGCATCGTTCACCGCCATACAGGCGATGGCGTCGGCCTTTTCAAGAATGGCATCGGCGTTCACCACGAAGCCGGGCATATGGGTATTGGAGCAGCCGGGGGTGAACGCGCCGGGTACCGCGAACAACACGACCTTGCGCCCCTTGAAAAATTCACCGGTGTTGAGATCTTCCGGGCCGTTTTCGCCGTTGGTCTTGATAGTGATGGTGGGAAGGGTATCGCCTGTGGTGATAGTCATGAGTGCTCCTTGGCTCGTCAGTTGAAATGTGTTGAAGGTATCTATTCACTGTTGGGGCCAATATCAGGGATTCAAGAGACCATGAACCGGAGTGAGCAATGAGTCAAACCATCGTCATCACAGGCGCCAACCGTGGCATCGGCCTGGCCATGGCTGAAATCTGGAAAGCACGGGGAGAGCGGGTGATTGCCACCTGCCGTGAGCCCTCGGTCGCGCTGGAAAAGCTGGGTGTGGAAATCCTGCATGGCATTGATGTGAGCCGGGAAGATGGCGTCATCAATCTGCAAAGTGGTCTGGGTGATACCGCTGTGGATGTGCTGTTCAACAACGCGGGCATCATGCGTAATGAAACCGTGGATCACATGAACTATGACCAGATCCGTGAGCAGTTCGAGGTCAATACCTTGGGGCCGCTACGCGTGACGATGGGGCTGCTGGAGAATCTGCATGCCGGCAGCAAGGTGGGCTTGATGACTTCGCGGATGGGGTCGATTGCGGACAACACTTCCGGAGGCCGCTACGGTTACCGGATGAGCAAGGCCGCGCTGAATGCGGCGGGCAAGTCACTGGCCCATGATCTCAAACCGCGAGGCATTGCGGTGGCGATTCTCCACCCCGGATGGGTGCAGACTGATATGACCGGTCACAGCGGCAATTTGACCGTCGCCCAGGCGGCAACGGCATTGATCGCGCGCATGGACGGATTGTCACTGCAAAGCAGCGGTACCTTCTGGCACAGCGATGGCACCGAACTGCCCTGGTAGAGTTACTTCGGGGTCAATTGCCAGCAGCTCTCTGTCAGTGTGCTGAGCCCGCGTTCTCTAAAGCGGGGCTCATGCTCAATAATATTCTTGCTGGACAGACAGTTCAGATCATAGTGCCGGCCGTAGAGATCCTTCACATTGTCCGCATCCACAGAGAATGGCGGGCCTGCCATGGCCGATTGATCGTAGCTCAGGGTGATCAGCAATTGCGCTGCGTTGCCGGCCAGGTTGATTAAATGCAGGGCGTACTGTTGACGTAATGCTGGTGGCAGGGCAATGACGGCGGCGCGATCATAAACCGCATCAATGGGCCCCAGCGTGCTCTGATCCAGCGTGAAGATATCGCCCTGGAACAGGGTGATGCCCTCAGTGCGGTAGCACTTGCCGCCGTGCCAGTCGGAGACGGCGGGGTCCAGGCCCGCTTCCTCGAAAAAGGCGATAACGGCGTGTTCAGCCAATTCGGCACCAACCACGTCTGCGCCTTGTTCCCGAAGATAATGCATATCCAGTGTCTTGCCACACAGGGGCACGAAAACCCGCCCTGTGGAGGCTGGGCCAAGTTGTGACCAGTAGCGTTTCAACAATGGATGAATCTGACTGAGATGAAAGCCGATTTCATTCTTCTGCCATTTTTCCTGCCAGAAATCCGGTTCCATTCGACGCCTCCAGTGACCAGGTGATGTTGCCCCTGTTGCTGGTCGGCAGGGGCGTGGGGTGTTCAGGTTGTCTGGCGAAGCTGTTGCCCGGTTTCCCGGATCAGCCGGGTGAAGTCCGGCTTCGCAATGACGCCGAGAATCAACGTATAGATGCCGTTCAGCAACGCCAGTTCGGCATCGGCCTGCATCAGGCTCATTGCCAGAATCATCATCGACACACTGTCCAGTAATCCCAGCAGCAGGAACATGCTGGCCTGGGTTTGCGCTGCTGCCTGTTGCTCAATGTCGCTGCTGCTGCCGTGTACCGTGCGTTTGGCGATGCTGGCGGGCGAAAGCAGCAGGTTACGCAAGGGCCTGCTGATAACCAGCATCAGTCCCATGGCGCCCATGGCCACCATGCGGAGCGTATCCTCTGGCAGCAGTATCACTGGTGCGGAATAGTTACCCAGCCAGACCAGCATGCTGATACCGATGCCAATCAATAAGGGCCCGGAGAGGACCACAAACCATAGCAGTGTCATGCGGCGAGCGGCCTGGTCGATAGAGTGGGACATGAAACCGATCCTTTCTTTTTACAAGAAAGTGAAACTAGCAAGTTACGGGTGGATAAAAAAGTGAAATCTGTTTCTGTCATACAGGGACATTCTGCCCGGTGATTCATTGCCATCCCCGGGTTTCAGCGACAAGGTTATGGCATCAAGAACTTACCAGTTTTGTCAGTGTTGCTGGCAAGGAGAGAATCATGACTGCCATGCTGCAGGAACTGCCGCTGGATCCGGCCCGCTTGAATCGTGTGGGCGACCCGAACCGTCCGGAAGTCAGAAAGGTCCGCACACTTTTCAAGTGGATACTGGGCTCCGATCCCCAGCCGACACAGGGGCAGATGGCGGTGATTCGTGAATCCATTCTCTCCGGTGATCCGCTGGCCGATGCGGTCGTCGCCATGTATGGCCAATTGCCAGCAGGCAAGGGGCGCAAGCTGGTCGATCAGGCACTGGAGCAGGGTATAGGCAGCGTGACCGACGCGCCGGCTGAGCTCCAGGCCCTGTTTAGTCAGGTGGATCATGAACCGATCTGGCTCGATCGTGAGCTGCTGCGGCTGGGCTGTGAAGTGTCCTATCGGGTTGGGATGTCCGGCGAACTGGTATTGCGCAACATGTCGTTGATGGGGGGCTATCTTGCCGGCGCGGCTGCCAAGCCGTTGGTGTTTACTGGCCAGCTGGATCGTATGGCGAACCGGCGCCTGGTGGAAACCGGCAAATTCTGGATGGATGTCACTACCCCGGGCGGTCTGGAGCGGGATCAGGAGGGTTTCAAGAGTGCGGTGCGGGTAAGGCTGATGCATGCCCAGGTGCGCAGCATGCTGCTCAAGTCTGATAACTGGGACATGCGCTGGGGCTACCCGCTCAACCAGTGGGATTCCATGGGGACCATTCTGGAGTTTTCGGTGATCTTCCTTACCGGGCTGCGGTCATTGGGGTATCTGTTCAGTCGTCGCGAGCGGGAAGCAGTTGTTCACCTGTGGCGCTATGTGGGGTACCTGATGGGGGTGGACGAACGCATCCTGCCCACCAATGAACAGGACAGCATGCGGGCGTTGTATCACCTGATTGCGACTATTGGTGAGAGTGATGATGACACCCGTCGATTGGGTGAGGCGCTGGCCAGGGCGTCACTCCAGGATCGTGACGGATGGCTGCAGAAAAATATCGGCAAACTGGAGTACACCCTGCGTGCCGGTTACAGCCGCTATATTCTTGGTGATGAAGCGGCTGACAAACTGGGGCTACCGAAGACCATGACCAAATATTTCTGGCCGGCCCAGGCACCTTTACGCATGGGCGCAGAGCTGGTCCGCAAGGCCACCCCCGGTTCCAACCGGGTGCTGATGTGGCTGGGCGAGAAAGCGCGCAAGAGCCAGTTCCCCGAGCAGGTGAAAAAGATGAAGGCGGACACAACTTTCACGCCGGTGAAAAAGCTGTTCCGATAGCGGCAGGATAAACGCACCGTAGGAGCGGTCGTTCGACCGCGAAAGCATTTCATCACCGCAGTAGCATTTCGCGGTGGAACCACCGCTCCTACAAAAACCGTCTGCCATAACGCAAGAGGCCGCGCCTGGATTCCAGGCGCGGCCTCTTGCGTTTCAGTCTCTACAGTACTTCACTCGCGTTGTAGCTTGTAGCTCACAGCTGATAGCTCATAGCTGGAAGCTGATCTCAGTCCCGAAAATTATTGAACTGCAGAGGAATCTCGATCTTGGATTCCTTCAGCAGCGCAATGGCGGTTTGCAGGTCGTCACGCTTCTTGCCGTTAACCCGCACCGAATCCCCCTGAATGGAAGCCTGCACTTTCAGTTTGGCATCCTTGATCAGTTTGACGATCTGTTTGGCGGTGGGCTGTTCAATACCTTGCTTGAAGGTGAGGGTAATGGAGAAGGTCTTGCCACTGTGTTCGGGTTTGTCCGGGCGATCGGCCCCACCCGCACTGATGCCCTGTTTGACCGCGGCCTTGGCGAAGATGTCTTCCAGCTGCTGTACCTGAAAGTCGGATTCCGTCTTCAGGGTCACGGTCAGGCCTTTCTGTTCAATACTGGCCTCGACACCGCGGAAATCAAAACGGTTGGCAAGATCACGGTTGGCGTTTTCCACCGCATGGCGCAGGGCCACTTCATCAATTTCGGAAACAATATCAAAGGACGGCATGGCGTCGGCTTCCCTTGCTGGTTCAAAGGTTGCCAAGTATACCCGCACATGGTCATCGGGGGCAGGTTGTAACGGAGATCACATTCCTGGAAATTGGTACATTTGACGCATATTAGTGAACCGTCTCCGGGTTTATGTTGCCTGTGCTGCGCAGGAGTGCGTAGCACGTTCATAAAGCCAGGAGGCAAAAATCATGTCACTCAAGGAACGGCTGTCTGCAGACAGTCTGATGGAGTCCCTGCCTGTTTCAAGGGACCTGCTTACCCGCCTGGGGCTGCTTGGGGCCCAGGTATCCCGCAAGATCGCCATCGACCAGGTCAGCGTCGACAACGGCACGCTCAACAACCTCAAGGTGGAAAAGGTCAATCTGGGGAGCGCCAGCATTGGCAGCCTGAAGGTGCAGAACGGCTCGGCCAGCGTCAACAATGCCAACGCGGTACTCAATCAGGTCCGTAGTATTGTAGAGCTGGGTTTTCACCTGGACTGGGAAATCGACCTGGGCTGGATCGGTAGCTGGGACGGCAGCGAAAACATGGGCAGCCTGGATATCCCGGTGGATCTGGGCACCATCACGGTCCCGGATCTGGGGGATATCGACCTGCAGATCCCCAGTATCGACATCCCCGGTCTGGTGGCCGAGATGAAACCCATCGACCAGCTGGATCTGGGCAATCTGGATCTCAGCGGGGTGCGGCTGGACAAGCTCAGCCTGCCCAGTGCGGGCCTGTCCATTACCGGCATGGGCGTGGGCGATCTGACGCTCAGTTCGGTGACAGTGCCGTCCGCAGACGGTGAAGCCATGCGCGTCAACCGTGCCGCGCCGACCGGGAAGCTCAACCTGCCCGGTGCCAGCCTGGAAAACGTGGCGATTCCGGCGGTGAACATGCCGGCAGCCACCAGTGGCTCCTTCAGTGCTGACGCCACCGCGTCGGACAAGTCTCTGGGTATTGATATCGGCCTTCTCAAGGTCAGCATCCGGGTCACTCCCACCGTGCATCTCGATGTGGGCAGCATGACGCTCAGTGATGCCCAGCTGGCCGCAGACCTGGGCAAGGTGTCACTGGACGACATCAGCCTGCCGGTGTCTCTGGAAGGCATTAGCGGTGGCGAACTGGGGCTCAACAGTATCAGCGTCAACAAGCTGACATTCTGACAAGGAGGAAAGCATGTCGCTCAGTCACAAGGAATTTGAAAAACGCTGGGAACAGGCACATCGCAAGCAGCGCCCGCAGCAGAAAAAGTCGTCCATTGCGCCGGTGATCCACCTGTCGGTGATCTCGGTGCTGGATAACTACATGAGCCAGTTGCACAAGGCGGTGGAAGGCCACGCCTTGAGCAAGGAAGAATGCGATGAGGTGTGCAAGAAGATTGCCGAACTCAAGCCGCTGGCCAAGAAAGCCGACAGCAAGGCGGCCAAGTATCTGAAGGTCTGATCCACAGGCCACCGCCAGCGGCGGTGGCCTTTTCCCCTCCCCGGTCGGTACCATCCCCGTCTGACATGTTACTGACGGATACCATGACCGGTTTCGACTCCCTGCCCATTGATGCCATTAAGAATCAGGTTTCTGCAGCCTTGCAGGGCGGGCCTGTGGTGGTGTCGGCGGCTACCGGCTCCGGCAAGTCCACCCGCCTGCCACTCTGGGCAGCAGAGCATGGCCGGGTATTGGTGGTGGAGCCGCGCCGGGTGGCCTGCAGTGCCCTGGCCGGGTTCCTGGCATCACAGCGTGATGAACCACCCGGGCAGAGTGTGGGCTACGCGATCCGTTTCGATCAGGCCTGCACGGACGATACCCGCATTGTTTTTGTGACCCCGGGCATCGCCCTGCGCTGGTTGCGGGAGGGGCGGCTGGCTTCGTTCGATACCGTGATGCTGGATGAATTCCACGAGCGCCGCTGGGATACGGATCTACTGTTGGCCCTGCTAAAGGCACAGGGACGCCACCGCCTGATTGTCACCTCCGCCACCCTGGACGGCCCCCGGCTGGCCCACTATCTCCAGGCGCAACAGGTGAGTTCCGATGGCCGTGGCTTTGCGGTGAGCGAACAGTATCAGGCGGCCAATGATCGGCAGATGCCATCGGGGCGAGATCTGGCTCAGCGGGTTCTGACGGCAGTGACACAGGGGATCGCGCAGGCCCCGGGTGATGTGTTGGTGTTCATGCCCGGGCGCAAGGAAATCCAGCAGACGGTCACCGCCCTGAAGGGTCTGGATGCGGATGTGATTCCCCTCCATGCCAGTGTGCCGGCGAAGGACCAGCAGCGGGCCCTGCAGCCCGGGCCGCGGCGGCGCATCATCGTGGCCACCAATGTGGCGGAAACCTCCCTGACCATTCCCGGCGTCACCCTGGTGGTGGACAGTGGCCTGGAGCGTCGCACCCACCAGCGCAATGGCCGCACGGTGCTGTCCCTGGAGGCGATTTCCCGGGCCAGCGCGGAGCAACGCAAGGGCCGTGCAGGGCGAACCGACCCGGGCCGGGTGATTCGCCTGTGGGGAGAAAACGCGCCCCTGGATACCCGCACGCCACCGGAGATCCAGCGCGAGGAACTGGACGATCTGGTGCTGGCGGCGGCCTGTGCCGGCGCCCGCATTGAGGATCTGGATTTCCCCGATCCATTGCCGGCGCACACCCTTCAGCGGGCCCGGGAGCAACTGAACCTGCTGGACGCCCTGGATGACAACGGCCTTGCCACGGCACGGGGTCAGGCCCTGTTCGCCCTGCCGGTGGATACCTTCTTTGCGCACCTGATCATGGCCATGCCGGATGAGGAAAGCCGCGGTTTCATGGTGGATCTGGCGGCGGCCCTCAGTGCCTGGCGTCGTCCATTGAGCCTGCCCGGCAGTGAGGAAGGCCGCCAGGCCCTGGCAGCCTGGCAGCCCCATCCCTGTGACGCCACCACTCTGGTGCAGGCCATCCGGCAAACACCACCGGCGGCGTTGAAGCCCAATCATTCTGCCCGCGACGAGGCACGCAAACTGGCCGGACAGATGCGCGGCCTGCTTGAGTTGCCGGCCATCCCCGCCGTCATGGAGGAAGACCGTGAGCGGATCTGGCGGGCGGTGCTGCAGGCCTTTCCCCGTGCGGTCTTTGTGCGCCGGGAAAAACAGAAACGGCGGGAGGCCATGGGCAATGGTGACAGCGAAGTCTGGATCAGCGAGAGCTCACGGTTCGCTGAAGGCGCCGAAGCCGCCATCGTGCTGGACAGTCACAGTGTTTCCGGTCGCGGTACCCGGCAGACGTTCACCGCCGCCACCTGCCTGGCGCCGGTACCGCTCATGGCGTTGGTGGAACAGGGGCTGGCCCAGTCGCGGGTGGGACCGGTGCGTCAACAGGAGGGCGGGCCGGTGGCCACCCGGGAGTGGTGTTACGCCGGGCGGGTGATTCACACGGACGTGGCGGAACCGGAAGGCGAGGCGGCCCGCCAGGTGCTGGCCGGGTTGATCCTCGAGGGCAACATGCTGGCACCGGTGGGAGAACAATTGCTGGATGACCTGGCGGCCTGGCAGCTCTACGTGGCCCTGGGAGAAGGTGATGGCGAGGTGCCGGAGGCGGCGGATTGGTTGCAGGCCAGACTTCACCAGCTGGGGGTGGAGCATATGGAGGATGCGGATCTGCTGGAACCGGACGATCTGCGCTTTGACGGTATTCCGCCGTGGGAGCGGGAGCGGTTCGATGACACCTACCCGCGTCGAGTGAATCTCAGCGACCTGAAACTGCGGATTCACTACAAGGTGCCGGTGCGTCAGGTGATCGCCGAATATGTCAGCGGCGGTCGCAAGGGGGACCCCAAACGCTGGGAGCTACCCGCCTGGTCCGGCTGGCAGGTCAAATACCGCAAGGCCAGCCGCCTGGTGGATGTGCGCTGACGCTCTCTTCCACACCCTTTCCCTGTAGGCGCCCAGCTCGCCTGGGCGAATGGAAATGGCACGGCATTCCTTTTTCCCCGAAACGCTTTTCGGTCTTTCGCCATTCAAAAATTGTTACTCGTATCTCAAGCCCATTCGCCCGGGCAAGTTGGGCTCCTGCGGTTGTCGAGTTTTGTTGATGTTAGGCGCTGCCCTTTGCCATGTTCGCTCCCCTGATCTAGGGTGAAAGACAGGATCACTGGTGGGGAAGTCCTATGCCGTTTCAGCCCGATGTGCACCTGAACCTGAATGTACGGGGGCTGGGCGTGTCTGCCACCCTGGCCATCAATGAACGCAGCAATGCCCTGCGCCAGCAGGGGCGGGACGTGTTCAAGTTTGGTCTGGGGCAGTCCCCCTTTCCGGTGCCTCCCGCGGTGGTCTCTGCGCTTCAGGAGTTCGCTGCAGAAAAGGATTATCTGCCGGTGAAGGGGTTGCCCGCCCTGCAGGGCGCCATCGCCCGTTACCTGGACCGGGAGCATGATGCGGCGTTCCGCGCCGAAGACATCATGATCGGCCCCGGCTCCAAGGAGCTGATGTTCATTCTTCAGCTGGTCTATTACGGTGACCTGGTGATTCCCACCCCCAGCTGGGTGTCCTATGCGCCCCAGGCCAGCATCATCGGCCGGCGGGTACACTGGTTGCCCACTCACCGCGAGAACCAGTGGAAGCTCAGTGCAGAAAGTCTGGATGCGTTATGTCAGCGTGATCCCGGGCGCCCGCGCCTGGTGATCCTCAACTATCCCGCCAACCCCCACGGATACACCTTCACGGACGCAGAGCTGCGTGAGATTGCCGATGTGGCCCGCTACCACCGGCTCATTCTGCTCAGTGATGAAATCTACGGGCGGCTGCAGTACAACGGCCAGCATCGCTCCATTGCCCGTTACTACCCGGAAGGCACCATCATCAGTGATGGCATGAGCAAATGGTGTGGCGCCGGTGGCTGGCGGTTGGGGGCGTTCGCTTTCCCGCCCAACCTGCATTGGTTGCGTGATGCCATGGCCACCGTGGCCAGTGAAACCTACACCTCGGTGGCGGCCCCCATTCAGCATGCGGCGGTGACCGCCTTTGATGGCGGCGATGACCTGGATGATTACCTGTTCCAGGCCCGTCGCATTCTGCATGCCCTGGCCTCTTATCAGGTAGACAGCTATCAGCAGGCCGGGCTGGATCTGGCCATGCCGGACGGGGCCTTCTATCTGTTTCCGGATTTCACCCCGCTGGAAGGGCGGCTTCGTGATCGGGGTATCCGCGACAGCGGCGCCCTGTGTGAGTCATTACTCAATGATACCGGCGTGGCCACCCTGCCCGGCGAAGCCTTCGGCCGACCCGCTGGTGAGTTGAGCCTGCGTCAGGCGTTTGTGGATTTCGATGGCCAGTACGCACTGGATGGCGCCGCGGCGCATTCCGGTGAGCTGGACCGTGCCTTCCTGCAACAACACTGCGGCCGCTGCATCACCGCCATGGATCGCATTGCCGATTGGCTGGCGGGGTGATCCACTGCATAACGCACTGACTCCGTAGGAGCGAAGAATAGCCCCGTAGGAGCCTGCCTGCAGGCGATCCAAAAGGTTCGAGTTGCGAGAAGCGAGTTTTGAAGGGCAGGACCGGAAGCATGGAACGTGGTTTGTTTTTGGTCTTCGAGATGCGCCTCTGGGATCCTTACCTCGCCTAGGCTCGGATCGCTCAGGCGAGCTGAGCTCCTACGCGAGGTATAGCGAATTTTGTACCGACAGGAAAAAGGTTCATCGCGGAATTTCGGGAAAGGGGCCTGGCCAAGGTTGGCTGAAGGCGATTTCGATCTTGATGTGGGAACGTAGCGTAGCGAAGTAACGCACGGAGTGCGGCCCGAAGGGTGAGCTTGCAAGCGAAGCTTTTCCCTCAATCGACCTAAACCCCTTCGCTTGCAAGCAAGCTCCCACAGGGACAGTCGGGCAGCGCTTGCGGATACGGGTGCTCAACAGGCTTCCCCGCTAACCCGCTATGAACCAAAAAAAGCCCGCCCGGATTTCCGGGCGGGCTTTTGTGTGTCAGACGCATGTTGCGTGAAGCGTGCTGCGTGCAGCATTTCCTAAAACGCCAACACCATGTCCGTGGTAAAGGCCCAGCCATTGCCGCCCACCTGGAAGGGCACGCTGCTGTAACCCACCGGGGAATCCTTCAGGTACAGGCCCTGCACATTGAAGCGGAATTCCTTGCGCTTGAACGGGAACCAGTTGAAGCCCACGCTCAGGTCATGGGGAGTGCCGTACTCACCCTGGATTTCCGAGTAGGCCACATAGGGTTGCAGCACCTTGGGGATGGCCATCATGGAGGCCTGAATGGAGTAGCCCTTGTCATCCAGCTCGTCCACCGGCAGTGGGCCGGTGGCATCGAACTTGTCCACCCAGCGTTGGTAGAACTCTGCCTCCAGGAACCAGCCCCGGTATTTCAGACCGGCGTTGGCCGCAGCCATCTGGTAGGTGGCCTGATTAATGATGCTTCCGTTCTCGAAGGGATCGGGCTGGAAGATCAGGGTGCCATCGGACAAGCGGATCTGGGAGTTCTCGAAGGAATTGGTGCCGGGCTGGGCCTGGGCATCCTCGCGGCTGTGTGTGAAATGAATGCCGAAGCGGGTGGCCAGTTGTTCGTGGAACTCGTAATCGCCAAACCCTTCACCGGGGCCGAATTCGCCGGTAGTGGGCATCCACCACAGGGCGCCGGAGGCGGTGTTCAGACCGTCATCCAGCTGGTTACCGCTGACCCCGAGTTGACTCAGGTTGTTGCCCAGCATGGCGCGGTACTTGAGCCCGTCGGCGATTTCACCTTCCGCCCAGATGCCGGTGGTGTAGGACCCGCGGAAGAATTCATCGGCGATGGTGCGGTGGTCGTTCTTCAGCCAGTTGGGGAAGGTGTAGTTGGTAGACCGGGTGGAGGGTAAGGCGCCGATACCAGCATACAGTTTGAACGCCGGGTTGAAGTGATAACCCAGGTTACCGGCCACCACCACCTGGGCCGGGTCGCCCTGACTGGTGTTGGAGGTCCAGGTGTAGAACAGGTATTGCAGCTTGGGATCAAAGATCCAGCCCTTGAAGCTGATGTTCACTTTCTGGAACTGGAAGTCGTTGCGTGGATCAATGTTGCTGGTGTTGCCGAAGCTGTCGGTATAGGTGCGGTCGAAGTCTTTCTGGTTCAGGTAACGGGTGTAGCTGAAGACTCCGAAATTTACCTCGCCCATGTCCGAGCTGAACAGGTTGAAGCCCCGGCCGGGACGGTAGCCCAGGCTTCTGCCTGGCTGGGGCGTGGCGGCCGGTGCCGGGGTGCTTTCCCCATACAGCTCGGTCTCCAGCTGCTGGATGCGCTGGTCGAATTGCTGGCTCTGCTGTTCAAGGTTCTGACGCAGGGTTTTCAATTCCTGAAGTTGCTGTTCCACGTCCTGATCGCTGTTTTCCGCGGAGGCGTGGGGTGCAAGCATGGCAGCGCAGAGCGCGGCCGAAAAAGTGGCAATTTTTCGCATTCCCGATTCCCTTCTTGTTGGTCTCAGCTATCGGTATCTGCCGGGCAGACATTGGGAGCGTTGTAATCCAGCTCCATCAGCTTGAAGTAGTTCGCACCCAGGGCAATGTTGTGGAACGCCTGATCATCCAGTGCCCTGAGGACCCGGCTGGTCACTTCCAGCTCCTTGGCATACTGGTCATCGGCTTTGTAACCCGCAGCTACGAAGTCGGTACCGGGCAGAATGCGAGTGGAGTACTTGTTGAGGAAGGGCACGTAGATGTCGCCCCACTGATGGTATTGGTTGTAGAGCACGTCCCAGGAGATATCCAGCATCAGGTGGGGATAGCTATCGAGCAGACCACTGAGAATCTCCACATGGCGGGCAGGATCCATATTGCCCAGCTCCTTGGACAGGCCCATATGGGCCCAGACGATCTTGTTGTCCGGGTAGGTTTCCAGAATGTGTTCCATCAGGGGCAGGAATTCGGTGGGGTGGGCATCATTGCCCAGATCCGAATGGAAGGTTACCGGGATGCCCCGTTCTTTCAGTACCTCCATGAAAGGCCCCCACTGGTTGATGCTTTCGATGGTGGCGGGCTCGTGATTGTTTTTCAGCAGCGCCTGCTTCATCACGTTGAGTTCGCCGCTCCAGCTGAACATGCCCGGGTATTCGCGATCATAGAGTTCGATAAGCTCGGCGATGTTATCCGGGTGAGCCAGGTCCATGAAGGTCATGGACAGGGTGATATGCAGGTTGTCATTGGGGTAGGCCACGGTTTCCATGCCGTTGACGAAATCGTTCTTGATGCTGGGCATGGCGGTGACGCCGGGGCAATCCAGGTAATAGCTACAGCCGGAGTCCAGTTCCAGAATCTGGCCGATACCGAAGTAGTTCACGAACCGTACGCCCTGGGATTCCAGCATGCCATGGAGCTTTTCGGGCGGAATGGCCGCGCCCCCAAACGGACGGGGATGGAAATGGGCATCCACCAGTGGGGTGTAGGGCTCGGCATCGCGGTCGTAGCATACCTGCTGGTCACTGGGCTGGCTCAGCGACGCCAGGGTACGGGGGGTGTCCTTGCGGGTATCGGTGTTGCTGAGCCCGTCCAGGGTGGCGCAACCGCTGATCACGGCGGCCATTGGCAGGGCCAGAATCGGAGTGCGAAGGCGGCGGGTAACGCCTGCGAGCGAGAGAAGATCCATATCCAGTCATCCATGTGCGGCCAGTTGTGTATCGCTGGCAGGTAAACAACCGGGCAGAGTCTGTCTGATACTAAGTGAATTGAAATCATTCGGCCATGGGGTGCCTCTGCCTGAACACGTAAGTGTGCGCTGGATGCATTACCGGTTGCTGAGGGGGCGGAAAATGACAACCTGATATACATAGTGACACGCGCTGTTTCTTTCTGGGGGTTGTCATCAAGACCATGGTGTTTTTGGTCAGTTGAAAGAAACAAATCTCATGGTGCCGTCTCGACACCCATGAAACACTCTGTTTCCAATCGCAGTGGTTGCAGGCACATCAAGGAGGCAAATCATGGGTGCGGTACTCGACGACAACAATATCAATCAGTCCCAGGACTGGGCTGCCGAGGCGGTCGCCAAGCAGCGCCGTTATTTCGAATCCGGTGCCACCCGGAGCTATGAATTCCGTATCCAGCAGCTGAAGAAGCTGAAAGACGCGCTGGTGAAGTACCAGACCGAGATTCAGGAAGCCCTGAAAGCGGATATCGGGCGCCCGGAATTTGAAGCCTATATCGAAATCAGCACTGCCTACGAAGACCTCAAGCACACCATCAAGCACCTGAAGAGCTGGATGAAACCCAAGCGTGTGGGCACCACCCTGTGGGCACAGCCGGGCCGTAGCCGTATCGAGTCCGTTCCCCAGGGCGTGACCATGCTGATGGGCCCCTACAACTACCCCTTCCTGCTGCTGGTGCAGCCACTGATCGGTGCCATTGCCGCAGGCAACACTGCAGTCCTGAAGCCGTCCTCTCTGAACCCCACCGTGGCCGACGTGGTGGAGAAGATGATGAAGGAATGCTTCAGTGATGAATTCGTGACTACCTTCAAGGGCAGCACCGAAGTGACCAACGTGTTGCTGGAGCAGCGCTTTGACCACATCTTCTTTACCGGTAGCCCGCGTGTCGGGCGCATCGTGATGGCGGCAGCGGCCAAGCACCTGACCAAGGTAACCCTGGAGCTGGGCGGCAAGAGCCCGACCATCATCCACAAGGACGCCAACCTGAAGGTGGCGGTTCGTCGTACCCTGGCGGGTAAGATGATGAACGTGGGCCAGACCTGTGTGGCGCCGGATCACATCCATGTCCATGCCGACATCAAGGACGCCTTCGAGAAGGAAATGGTGGCCACCCTGAAAGAGTGGTACGGCGACAACCCGGCGCAGAGCCCGGATCTGGGGCGGATGATCAACGACCGTCATTTCGATCGTGTGGCCGGCCTGATCGACAAGGCCAAGCTGCTGGTGGGTGGCGAAACCGATGCCAGCCAGCGCTTCATTGCGCCGACCCTTCTGAAAGACGTGACCATGGACGATGCGGTCATGCAGGAAGAGATTTTTGGTCCGGTGCTGCCGATCCTCAGCTATTCCACCCTGGATGAACTGATCGGCAACATGAAGAAACTGCCGGAGCACCCGCTGGCCCTGTACCTGTTCACCGAGAGCAAGGATGTGGAACAGCACGTGCTCGCCAACATGCAGTTCGGCGGCGGTTGTATCAATAATACCGTGATGCACGTGGCCAACCCGAACCTGCCCTTCGGCGGTGTGGGGGAAAGTGGCATGGGCGCCTACCACGGCAAGAACTCTTTCGATGCCTTCTCCCACCAGCGCGGCATCCTCAAGGCCACCACCCTGTTCGACATCAAACTGCGCTATGCGCCGTACCTGGACAAGGTGAACATGATCAAGAAGATGATCAAGTAGGGGTCGTCCAGGCATAAAAAAAACCGGCAAATCGCCGGGTTTTTTTATGCCTGGAAGGCAGCAACACGCTTAACGCAACAGGCTGCACGCTTTAAATCTCACTAGCGGAAAGGCTGGGTGCATTCGTAGCGGCTGGGGCTAGTATGCGCAGCGATGCCACTGTAGGAGCGCATCTTGAGGCGCGAACCCGAGCCCTGGCGAGGGAAGATTCTGCCAGTTCGTGAACACCTTTTTGAAACCTGCCATAACCTGGAGCCCCTGATCGGCCCTGCGGTCGATTTCGCGCTTCGCAAGATTCGCCCCCTGGAAGGGAATTATTCGCTACGCTCACCCTGCGGGCCGCACTGCGTGCGTTACTTCGCTACGCTACGTTCCTACAGCGGCGGGATATTGTTGTGGGAGCGGTCGTTCGACCGCGATACCCGGTTAAAGCGGATAATCGCGGTGGAACCACCGCTCCTACAGTGGTTTCGTGGTGAGGTCAGCAGCAGCTTGCTGGCTGCCATCGGGTAAACACAATTCTGATAGCTCATAGCTCATAGCTCATAGCTCATAGCTCGAAACTCCTCTTGCCCTCGGGCTAACGGCGGGGCTGTCGCATGTCGGACAGCCCGCAGCGTTTACTTCAGTAACTTTCTCTTCAGGGTTTCCCGGGTGCCTTGCACGATGGCGTAGAAGGCCGGGATCATCGGGGTGCCGATCAGCAGTGCTGCCAGCATGCCCCACATCACCGTATGCCCCAGTGAAAGCTGGCTGAACATGCCGGCGCCGCTGGCAAAGGCCAGCGGCAGGATGCCGAGCACGAAGGACAGGGCGGTCATGCACACGGCGCGGAAACGCAGGCGACCGGCTTCGGCGGCGGCTTCCAGAATGCTCAGCCCTTCCTGCTCACGCCGTTCGCGGGCGAATTCCACGATCAGAATGGCGTTCTTGGCGGCCAGGCCGATCAGCAATACCAGCCCCACCTGGGCGAACAGATCCAGTGCCCCCAGTTGTGGAATGCCGATCTGTCCTACCATCAACAGGCCGCCGATGGCGCCGGCCACGGCGATGGGCACTACCAGAATGATCGCTGCCGGGATCGACCAGCTTTCATACTGGGCCACCAGGAACAGGTAGATGAACACCATGGCCAGGGCAAAGGCGATGCCGATCTGGCTGCCTGCCTTGCGTTCCTGATAGCTCTGCCCGGTCCACTCCACCTGATAGCCTTCCGGCAATACCTCGGCGGCAATCCGTTCCAGCTCGTCCATGGCATCGCCGCTGGAAACACCGTCGCCGGGCTGGGCGCGCAGAATGGCCGAACGATAAAGGTTGTAACGGTTGCTGATGTCCGCCCCCAGTACCGGTTCGGTGGTCAGCAGGGTGGAGAGGGGCACCATGTCGCCATTGTTGCTGCGCGCGTAGAGCCGTTCCAGATCTTTCAGGTCCGAGCGGTATTCCGGGTCGGCCTGCATCATCACCCGGAAGGTGCGCCCGAACAGGGAGAAGTCATTGATATAACTGGAGCCCAGATGGCTTTGCAGTGCCGAGAAGATATTGGTCAGCGGCACTTGCAGGGTCTTGGCCTTGTTGCGGTCGATATCGATCCGGTACATGGGCACGTTGGCCCGGAAGCTGGTGTAGGCGCTGCCGATCAGAGTGGACTGGTTGGCGGCGGCGGTGAGGATCTGCATGGCGCCGGCCAGGTCCGCATGGCTGCGGCCCAGGGTGTCTTCCAGTACCAGTTCCAGGCCGCCCACTGCGCCCATGCCGGGTACCGAGGGGGGTGGGAATGACTGGATCTGCGCTTCCGGAATGGCCTGGTAGGCCTGCTGGGTGACGCGTGCCGACACGGCCAGGGAAATGTCCTGGAAGTCCGGGCGTTCGTCCCAGTGCTTGAGCACCACAAAGCCGGTACCGCCGTTACTTTGCACGCCGCCGGTGAGCATGGAGAAGCCGGCGATCATGGTGGCGGACTCCACGGCGGGATCATTGCTGAGCAGGGTCTGCACCTGCTCGACCACGGCCTCGGTGCGGTTGATGGAGGCAGCATCCGGAAGCTGTACGTTGACCAGCAGCAGGCCTTTGTCTTCGGCCGGCACAAAGCCGGTGGGCACGGCTCGGGCGGCGAAGAACAGCCCTGCCATGATCAGCCCGTAGAGCACCAGGGTGAGGCCTCGCCGTCCCAGCAGGGCGCCGACCACCCGGGAGTAGCCCAGAGTGACTTTGGCAAAGCCATTGTTGAAAGCACGATACCAGGCGGCTTCGCCTTTCTCCCTGCGTATGACCAGGCTGGCCACCGCCGGGCTCAGGCTCAGGGCGCAGATGGAGGAAATCACCACGGCCACACAGATGGTCACCGAGAACTGGTTGTACATGATGCCGGTGATGCCCGGCATCAGCGCCACCGGCACGAATACCGCCAGCAACACCAGGGTGGTGGCAATGATGGGGCCGGTGACTTCTTCCATGGTGCGGGTCACCGCATCGCGGGTGCTGATGTTCGGGTCTTCATGCAGATGCCGGTCAGTGTTTTCCACCACCAGGATGGCATCATCCACCACGATGCCGATGGCCAGAATCAGACCGAACAGGGTGATGGTGTTGATGGACATGTCCGCTACCAGCATCACCGCCAGGGTGCCGATCAGGGAGACCGGAATCACCACCGTGGGCACCAGGGTCGGGCGCCAGTCACCCAGGAAGATAAAGGTAATCAGGATGACCAGGCCCACCGCCATCAGCAATGAGGTGGTGACTTGCTGAATGGCCACTTCCACATAGCGGGTGGTGTCATAACCGATGGCGTAGTCCAGCCCATCCGGGAACGTCTTGCTCTGTTCTTCAAGGGCCTGTTTCAGGGCATCGCCGGTGGCCAGGGCATTGGCGCCGGGGGCCAGGTAGGCGGCCATCACCGTGGTAGGGTGGTTCTGGTAGTTGGCGGCAATGCTGTAGGAAAGCTGGCCCAGTTCGATGCGACTCACATCGCCCAGGCGCACCATGGCGCCATTTTCGTCGGCGCGCAGGATGATGTTCTCAAATTCCTTTACGTCTTTGAGGCGGCCTTCCAGCTGCAGGGCATACTCGGTGCTGAGTTTGCCGTCGAAGGGCGGCGCGCCGATCTTGCCCGCCGGTGCCTGAACGTTCTGCTCACGCAACGCGTTGTTGATGTCGTCCGGGGTGATGCCCAGGGCGGTCATCTTGGGCGGGTCCATCCACAGCCGCATGGAGTAATCGGCGGCACTGAACACGCTCACATCCGAAACGCCTTCCACCCGCTTGAGCGGGTTCTGCACATTCAGCAGGCTGTAGTTGGCGATGAAAAGCTCGTCCAGCGAGCCGTCCGGGGAGTACAGGTTGATGGTAAAAAGAATGTCCGGAGAGCGCTTGTCGATGGTCAGGCCCTGGGCGCGCACTTCCGCCGGCAATGAGGGTTCCGCCAGTTTGACCCGGTTCTGCACCCGTACCAGGGCCATGTCCGGGTCTTCGCCCACCTCAAAGGTGATCGACAGAGAATAGCTGCCATTGTTGGAGGAGCTGGACGACATGTACTCCATGCCTTCCACCCCGTTGACCACATCTTCGATCACCTGGCCCACGGATTCTTCCATGATCGCCGCCGAGGCGCCGGGCCAACTGGCGCTCACCGAAATCTGCGGTGGCGCCACTTCCGGATATTCCGAGATGGGCAGCAGTTTCATGGCCAGCAGGCCAGTGAAGGTAATCACCAGACCCACCACCATGGCCAGTTTGGGCCGCTGGATAAAGATGCCGCTGATCACTGGGCGTCACTCCCTGAGGTGGCTGCTGCTTCGCCGTTTTCAGCGGTATCGTTTTCTGCAGCGGTTTGACTGCCGGTATGGGGTTCGGTGGCGGGTTTGTATTCGGACACCTGCACGTCGCTGCCCGGGCGCACTTTCTGGATGCCGCGCAGGATCACCCTGTCGCCGGGTTGCAGACCTTCACTGACCAGTACGTTTTCGCCAAACCGGTCGCCGGTCATCAGGTTGTTGCGCAGTACCCGATTTTCCTTGTTCACGGTGAAGACATAGGTGCCTTGCTGATCCACCTGCAGGGCGGCCTGGGGAATCATCAGGCCCTGCAGACTGTCCTTTAGGCGCACGTGGGCCTGAACAAACATGCCAGGGCGGAGCAGGTCGCGGGGGTTGGGCATGGCGGCGCGGACTTCCACTGTGCCGGTATGACTGTCCACCCGGTTGGAGACATAGACGATGTTGCCGGTATAGGGGTACTGGCTGCCGTTGGGCATCTCCAGCCCCACCTCGATTTCCGATGGCTTGGGCTGATTTTCACTCATGGCGGCGTCGGTGAGCAGCCGCTCGGGAATCTGGAAGACCGCCTGCATGTCGTTGCCCCCCACCAGGGTGGTCAGGGTGCCGAATCCCGGGCTGACCACATCCCCCACGGACGCGATGGAGCGGCCCACCCGGCCGGCCTGTGGTGCGGAAATGCTGGTGTAGGACAGATCGACTTTGGCGCTTTCCAATGCCGCCCGGGCAGACTGTTCCGCCGCTTCCGCTTCCAGTTTACGGGTCTTGAGGGTGTCGTATTCCGAATCGGAGATGTAGCCCTTGTCGATGAGCTTGTGGGCGCGATTCAGGTTGTTCTTGGCATCGGCCAGGGTGGCGCGGGCGCGCTCGTGCTCGGCCTGGGCGCGGGCCAGGGCGGCTTCGTAGGGGGCCGGGTCGATATCGAACAGGGGGGCGCCGGCCTCCACATTGTCACCTTCGCGGAAGTGTACGGCGATAAGCTTGCCAGACACCTGGGCGGTGATGTTCACATCGCTGCGCGAATCAATGCGCGCGGTAAATGTTCGTTCCGGCTGGTAGGGCTGCTCGCTGGCCGTCACCACAAAGACTTCCGGCGGGGGTGCCTGGGGGGCGGCGGGTTCTTCGCAGGCGCTCAGTAAAAAGGCGGTGAGTGGCAGGCCCAATATCATCCAGCGCATATGGCTGATCTCCGTATCCGTCGGTGGTACGCCACCGAATCCTTGTGGTCTTTGTGCTGACACCTTAGCACGAAGGCATGACAGGGTTGTGAGGGAAATCAAGCGGTTGTCCATTCATCGTGGCCAGCGAGCCGAGCGCCTTTTCCAACGTCAGGCAGCAAACAAAAACGCGACCACTGTCTCAGTTCGTACAAATCTTCATATTTTACGTTTGGCTGCGATGTTGTTGATTCAGGACCGGCCAGCAAGGGAGGGAGGTCAGAAAATAATCGGATTTGGCTGGGAGAGGCGAATTATGGCGTGCCTGGGCAGTGCCAAAAAATGGCGGCGTATTCTACGGATGCTATTTGGTTGTTTGTGTGCGCTGTTTCACAGGATATGACTGCTTGACCGCCGTGTTTCGTAGGAAGCCGTCATTTTCACGGATTTCCTGTCTGGAGTCGGCGGCCAAGCCGTCGCTAAATGGCGGGGAACTAAGAAGATAGTCGTGGTTCATGAACCGGCTTCAATGGTTCTGCCTGAAACGGTCGACTGCTGTTGGCGCAAGTCAGCCGGCAGGGCCGGGCGCGGATTCTGGTAACCACGGTGACAGTGTCGTTTTAGCGAACTTGAGCGGAATGCGAGGACACAATGAGAATAAGACCATTACGACCCAGTCTGGCCCCGGCGTTGGGATTGCCTCTGGTAATCACCAGTGCGCTGTTGAGCCAGCCGGCCACGGCCATGGAGATCGGCTACAACCCGGACTGGATGATCCGATGGGATAACACCTTCAGGCATATCGTCGGCGTGCGGACGCAGGGCATTGATGATGATATTGCCTACGACCCCCGTTTTGATGAATCGAATTACAAGTTCAGCGACAGCGGTGACATTGTCACCAACCGCTCTTCCCTGCTTTCCGAATTCGATATTTCCTACAAGGGCAAGTTCGGTGCCCGGGTTAGCGGCTCGGTGTGGAAAGACTTCGCCTACGATGACAAGGTGGAAACGGCCCCGGAGTTTGCCGCGCTGGGTAGCAGTTACGACAACGACCGCTATTCCCACTACACCGAACGCTACTATGTAGAAGGCGCAGAGCTGCTGGATGCCTTCGTGTTTGCCAACATCCCCCTGGGAGACCGCTTCCTGTCGTTGAAAGTGGGGCAGCAGACCCAGTACTGGGGCACCTCCCTGTTCCAGGGCTTCCACAGTATTTCCTATTCCCAGAGCCCGATTAACCTGGGCAAGTCCCTGGCTACACCAGGCTCGGATCTCAGCGAACTGTTCCTGCCCCGTGAGCAGGTTTACATGCAGATCCCGCTGACCCGCGAACTGACACTGGCCGCCCAGTATTTCTATGGCTGGGAAAGCAACCGCTTCCCGGAAGGCGGGACCTACCTGGGCTTTATCGACTTCATGTTCAATGGGCCGGACAAGTGGCCACTCATTGCGCCGGGTACACCGGGCTTCCCGGATGGCTATGCCGCACGCCGGGCACAGAACTTCGAGCCGGACAACAACAATAACAACCATGGTGTGTCCCTGCGCTGGACCCCTGATGCCCTGGCCGGCACCGTGGGTGCCTACTAGCGGCGTATGGATGAAACCCAACCCTGGGCGCCCATTGCCGTCTTCAACACCCTGGGCCTGCCAGAAAGCTACCACCAGTCCTACAACCAGGGGGTGGACCTGTTCGGTCTGAGCATCGACAAACAGATCGGTGATTTGAGTGTGGGGGCAGAAATGTCCTACCGCCATAACACCGCCCTGAATTCCTCCGCCGTAGCGGCGCCCGGCACCGATGGTAGTGAAGGCGCCACCGGCGACAGCTTCCATATGGTGATCAACGCTCTGGCCGGCCTGGAACCCACCGCGTTCTATGATACCGGTAGTGCGGCACTGGAAGTGGCCTGGGGCCGCTTGATGGACGTCAACGAGAATGAGCACCTTTACAAGGGCGAAGGCTATGACGGCTGCCCGGTGGGCGATGACAAATGGGATGGCTGTGCCACCCGTGATGTGATCAATGTGGCCGGCCGGTTCGAGCCGGAGTGGCTGCAAGCAGCTCCCGGTCTGGATCTGTCCCTGCCCATGAGCGTTACCTGGGGTGCCTACGGCACCGGTGCCACCCTCAGCGGCGGTTTCCAGGGCTCCGTGGTGTACTCCGCCGGGGTATCCGCCACCTTGTATCGCAACTACTCCCTTACCCTGTCCTATGCCGGTTATGACTATCGCCAGAAGGATATCGATGCCACGCCGGGCTATTCCAGCAAGGGTAACGGTTACTACTTCCTGAATGACAAGGACTGGGTTTCCCTGGCGTTCGAAGCCTCGTTCTAATCACACCTTTATCAGGGGAATAATGATGACAATGACACAGAGTTTTACCCGAAAAAGTATCACCGCCCTGTTGTGTGGTTCGCTCTCCCTGGGTGCGGCGTCTGTCCTGCATGCCGAAGAACTGACGCCGTGGGGTGCAGTGAAAGGCGCCAACGCGGATGGCTCCATTCCCGCTTATCCTGACCAGGGCATTCCTGCACCGGAAGGCCACAAGGACGGGCGCGGCCAGTACCTGGATCCGTTTGCGGATGAGAAACCGCTGTACTCGGTGACCCCGGAAAACATGGGGCAATATGAAGAGCATCTCACCGAAGGGATGAAAGGGCTGATGAAGCGCTTCCCCACCTATCGCATGGATGTCTATCCCACCCATCGGACCCAGCGTTACAGCGACTGGGAAATCGAACAGGTGAAGCTGAATGCGGAGCGTTCAAAACTGGTCCACGATGGTGAAGGGGTAGAGAACACCTATGGACCGGTACCTTTCCCGCAACCGGCAGACGGTTATGAGCTGCTCTGGAACCACTTCAACCGTCCTGAACCGGCCTCGCTGGAATACCGGGCACCGTCCTATCTGGTGGATGCCTCCGGTCACCGTACCCTGCTGGCCGAGCTCTATCTGCAATCCAACAAGCTGACCCAGGATACCACCCGTGACAGCCTGGATGGGGATTACAAGCAGAAGGTACGTGCCAAATACCTGGGCCCGCCGGCCCAGTCCGGTCGTCAGGTGCTGTGGTACTACTCGCAGGATTACCAGAAAGCCGACCAGGTGTTTTATGTCTACACCCCGGGTCAGCGTCGGGTACGTATTGCTCCGGATTTCGGTTATGACACCCCGGCATCCAGTTACGGTGGCGCCATCTTCTACGATGAGGTGTCCCTGTTCGAAGGCCGCCCGGACCGCTTCAACTTTGAAATGGTGGGCAAGAAGGAAATCCTGGTGCCCTACAACAACAACCGCATGAACCAGGTCGGGCTGGACCCGGACGAGGTCTTCGGCAAGGACCACATCAATCCGGACTACATGCGCTGGGAAAAGCACCGTGTCTGGGTGCTGGAAGCCACCCTCAAGGAAGGCGCGCGTCATGTGTACAGCAAGCGTCGTTTCTATATCGATGAAGACACCTGGGCCATGCTGATGGTGGAGACCTATGATCACGCCGGCGAGCTCTATCGCGTGGGCATGATCAACCCGATCTTCATGTACGACAAGCAGGCCAACTGGACCAACTCCTTCGTCATGTATGACCTGGTGAAAAACAACTATGTCATGGCCAACTGGCTGGGTGGCAGCAAGCGAAACTATCTGCGTCCCCACGATGAAGTCATCAACAAGACCTTGTTTGTACCTGATGCACTCCGTGCATCCGGTGTGCGCTAGGTGAGAACGGCTGGCCGCCACGGCCAGCCCGGTTGTGTCCACACCTGGCGGGGCGGAAGGGAGCCTGCCACCGCCATTCATTCTTTCCCGGCCGGCACCAGCCGGCCGAACTATCCAGGACAACAATAATGAAGCGATTACGCACCCTGGCCCATGGCGGTGCCCTGCTGTGTGCCCTGATGGCAGGCACGGCTCCCGCAGCGCCCTTTCAGGACCCTCTCGATACACCCCCGATCATGGTCAAAGAGCCATGGAAAAAACCGCTGCTCTCTGTGGATGGCCATGATGCGGTCATCATTGCCGCCGGTCTGCGCGGTGTGGTGCTGCGTTCAGAGGATGCCGGCGCAAGCTGGAAACAGGTCGACATGCCGGTGAGTTCCGATCTCACCAGTGTGTTCATGCTCGATGACCATCACGCCTGGATGGTGGGGCATGACGGCCTCATCCTGCACAGTGACAATGGTGGCCAACAGTGGCAGAGACAGCTGGATGGACGCCTGTCAGAAAAGCCTTTCAAGGATTATTACCAGCAAGAAAATGGTTTTGACGCCGAAGCCTCTGCCAAATACCTGGATGAAATGGCGATGAATTTCCGCGAGGGGCCAAGTCTTCCCTGGCTGGATGTGTTGTTCGAAAACCAACAGGAAGGCTATGTGGTCGGCTCCTTCGGGATGATTGCCCATACCAACGATGGTGGAGAAAGCTGGGAGCCGTGGCTGCACCGCATCGACAATCCCATGGCCATGAACCTGAATGCGCTGGAAAAAATCGGTGATGATATTTATATCGCGGGTGAAAGGGGAGCGGTATTTCGACTCAACCAGGACGAAAAAAAATTTGAAAAAATCGAAACCGGTTATCGAGGCAGTTACTTCGGTATTACCGGAAACAACCAGCAATTAATCGCCTACGGTTTGCGTGGCAGCATCTGGCAGAGTCTCGATCATGGCGACAGCTGGGAAAAGCTGGAGGCAGGCTTTCATGTGGGCATCAGTGATGCCGTGAGCACCCCGGACATGACGGTGTTTGCCAGTGCCGGTGGGCGCTTGAAAGCGCGTCGTGCAGATGAAGAAGGTTTTGTGGATCTTCCGGCACCGCCGGTGCCCTATACCAGCTTGTTGCTGGCGGGAGATGCACTGATCGCAACCAGTCTGGGAGGGGTTATCCCGATTCCTCTCAATGCTTCTGACAATCACCAGACTCAAGGCGAGGAGTAACCGGACATGGCGACACCATCCCATAACGATGGCATGCCGGTGATCCGGCAGCTCGAAGATTTTGACAAAAATTCAGGCAATTTTCTGGAAAGGGTGATCTTCAATCACCGCCTGGCCATCATGATTTTCTGTGCATTGCTCACCGGGTTTCTGGCCTTCAATGCGCTGAAATTACCGATCAATGCCAGCTTTGAAAGAATGATCCCCCACAGCCATCCCTATATCCAGAACTACCTGGAAATGAGTGATGAGTTAAGAGGGTTGGGGGATTCCGTGCGCATTGCGGTGCATCACCGTGACGGCGACATATACGACCCGGAATATCTGGAACGACTGCGTGAGATCAATGATCGCATCTTTCTGCTCGATGGCGTGGACCGCTCGTTCATGCGTTCGCTATGGACCCCCCTGGTACGGTGGACAGAGATCAGTGAGTACGGGTTTGTGGGCGGCCCGGTCATGCCCGATGATTATGACGGCTCGCCGGAAAGCCTGAAGAAACTTCGCTATAACGTCATGCGCTCGGGCATCGTCGGTTCCCTGGTGGCCGGCGATCAGCGCTCATCATTGATCGTGGTGCCCCTGCTGCAGACCGACCCGCATACCGGTGAGCCCATGGATTATGCGGCCTTTTCCCATGCCTTGGAAAAGGAAGTTCGCAGCCTGGAAGACGACAACGTCAGCATCCATATCATCGGGTTTGCCAAGCTGGTCGGGGACCTGATTGACGGTCTCACCGAAGTGGCGCTGTTCTTTCTGATTGCGGCGTTGATCACTGTGGCGATCATCTTTCTCTATACCCGCTGTGCAAAAAGTACCTTGCTGGTGCTGCTGTGTTCTTTGGTGGCGGTGAGCTGGCAACTGGGCAGCATGCAGTTGCTGGGATTCGTGGCGGATCCCTATTCCATTCTGGTGCCGTTCCTGGTGTTTGCCATCGGGGTGTCCCATGGCGTGCAAAAGATGAACGGCATCATGGAAGATATCGGTCGTGGCACCCATCGTTATGTGGCGGCCCGCTATACCTTCCGCCGTCTGTTTGCCGCCGGCCTGACTGCGTTGCTGGCAGATGCGGTGGGCTTTGCGGTGCTGGCGATCATCGATATTCCGGTGATCCGTGACATGGTCATCAGCCTGAGTATCGGTATCTTCATTCTGGTCTTCACCAACCTGGTATTGCTGCCAGTGATGCTGTCCTATACCGGTGTGAGCAAGACCGGCGCCGAGCGCAGTCTTTCTGCGCAATCCAGTCGCCACCCGCTGTTCCATTTGTTGGAAAAATTCACCGAGCCGAAGCCGGCCATGCTGGCCATCGTGTTCTTCGCTGGCCTGTTTGTGGTGGCCATGGTGGTGCGCACAGACATCAGTATCGGTGACCTGGACGCCGGCGCTCCCGAGTTGAGAACGGACTCCCGCTACAACCAGGACAATGCCTTCATCACCGAGAACTTCGGTCTATCCAGCGACCTGTTTGTGGTGATGATGCGCAGCAAAGAAGGCGGCATGGGCAGCTATGAAACCCTCATGGAGCAGGACCGGCTGGAAGAACTGCTGCGTGCCACCCCCGGGGTGCAGACCACCGTGGCCGCGGCCAGCCTGATTCGCCGTATCACCCCCGGGTTCTTCGAAGGGAACCTGAAATGGGCTTCCATCAACCGGGATCCGGCGGTGATTACCGACACCCTCAACCAGATCGGTGTTTCCAACCCCGAGCTGGTGACCGAAGACAGAAGCTCCGGTGCCCTGATTGCGTTCCTGACCGATCACAAGGCCGAGACATTGTCGCGGGTGGTGGACGTTACCGAGGAGTTCGCCGACAACCACAACCGCGAGGAGGTGGAGTTCTTGCTGGCAGCGGGCTCGTCCGGGATTGATGCCGCCACCAACATCGTGGTGGAAAAGGCCAACTACTGGATGCTGCTGCTGGTGTATCTGGCGGTGGGGCTGCTGTGCCTGATCAACTTCCGCAGCTGGCGGGCCGTGGTCGTGGCGCTGGTGCCGCTGATCATTACGTCCATGTTGTGCGAGGCACTCATGGTGGTGTTGGGTATCGGCATCAAGGTAGCCACACTGCCGGTAATCGCGTTAGGCGTGGGCATCGGTGTGGATTATGCTCTCTACCTGCTGAGCATCCAGCTGGCCAACCAGCGCAATGGAGATTCGCTGGCGGTGGCCTATGCCAAGGCGTTGCGCTTTACCGGCAAGATCGTCGGGCTGATTGGCCTGACCCTGGCGGCAGGGGTGTGCACCTGGGTATTCTCACCCATCAAGTTCCAGGCAGACATGGGCATTCTGCTGACCTTCATGTTCCTGTGGAACATGATCGGTGCCCTGATCTTGATCCCCGCGCTGTCACGGTTCCTGATGCACAAGCCCGGTCACGTTTAGCGGTCAACGGGCGGGGGCGCACCGGGCGCTCCCGCTTTTACTGCCCTGGCGAGCAGGGTGGTCACAGCGTAGTTCCTGTGCTCATTACGGTCCGTCAGCATTGCCGGATTTGACGCATCCCTTACCCCTCCTCCATTCCGTCGTTCCTCCCGTGTGGACTCCCCGCATTGCAGCTGGCGAGACAGGCTTGCTGCGAGCGGCTGCTAAGACCGGTCGCAGACTCTGCCATTGAGGGATCGACTGACACGATCCGATACAAAATGGCTATGGCTTGATTTGTCTGTCCTCCTATTGGCGTAGATGAGCGTCTTTGTCTTACGCCAATCAGCGTAGCTGTATAGCAGTAGGAATACTGTTTATGTGAGCCATTGTGCACAGTTTTGCGCTTTTTTAAGGCTGTTGTCTGACAATCTGGAGGAGTTTGCCCAAGCCGCTCCCTGTGCGGTCAGGCCAATAAAAACAAGGCGTTTATCCGATAAATGTGTCCCGGCTGTAAGTTTGCGTCACTCCGGTGTGAACATTGGTACTTTAGGCGGATTTTATCTCGCAGCCGCTTCGGCTCAAATTGCACCGCATTTCGTTGCACTCAATTTTTTAGGGGGAAGTATGAACGGACGCAAGCTAGTCCCTTTCCTGTCGTGTTGTGTTGGTGCCTGCAGTCTTCCGGCGTTTGCCGGAGTCACCGTTGAGGAAGCCGACCCCCGGCAGTATTTCAGCCCCATGTTCCATTACGTGGAGCTGGACGAAGAGCGTGAGCTGGGCAGCAAGGGCCTGGGTGGCGGTGTGGCCTATGGCCGTGAGGTCGCCGAGCAATGGTGGTGGGAAACGGAATTTGCGGCCTATGGTCTCGATTCCGGTGAAGAATTCATGTCCGATTTTTACCAGGGCGCGCTGACCACCGGCCTGATGTACGCCTTCGGTGACCGGCTGTCGTTTACCCCCTTCGTGGTCGGGGCCGTGGGTCTGATCCGCAACGATGTGGTGCCCGATGATGATGACGATTACACCCTGCATGCCAATGTGGGCCTGGGTGTGATCACCGCGCCGATTTTTGATAACGGGGTCAAGCTCCGTGCCGAAGCGCGCTATATGTATGACGACTACGACGGCACCAGCTTCAACAACACTAAGGGGGATGGCGGCTTCAACGACCTGCGTTTCTCCCTGGGTCTGGAAATTCCGCTTGGCTACACCAAGGTGCGCGAAGTGGAGAAGGTGGTTGAGAAAGTTGTCTACGAGACCCGTGAAGTCATGGTTCAGGAACCGGACAGCGATGGGGACGGCATTCCGGATAGCCGGGATGAATGTCCGGATACGCTGAAAGGCGGTGAAGTGGATGGCAAGGGCTGTCTGCTGACGGATCAGACCATCACTTTCCACAATATCGGCTTCGAAGTGAACTCGGACCAGGTGACCGCCTCTACGCGGCCTGTACTGGAGCGTGTTGCCAAAGCGCTCAATGCGCAGACCAATTTCAGCATCGAAATCACCGGCCACACCGACAGCATGGGCTCTGCCGAGTACAACCAGCAGCTGTCCCAGGCGCGAGCCGAATCAGTGCGCCAGATGCTGATTGATAATGGTGTAGCGGGTGATCGTCTTACCGCGCGCGGTTATGGGGAACTGGATCCCGTGGCGAGTAATGAAACAGCTTCTGGGCGAGCCATGAATCGTCGTGTCGAATTTCGGGTTATGGAGGTAAGAAAATGAGGGATCAAATCAAGATAGTCATGCTGGCCATGTTTGCAGCCATGCTGCTGGCAGGCTGTGAAGCGGACGGGGGAAGCAGCGGCGTTGATGTGGTGCAGAATCCGAATCCGCAGTCCCGTAACGTGGACCAGGATGGAGACGGGGTTGCCGATATCGATGACAACTGTCCGGAGATGGCCAATGCCATGCAGGACGATGCGGATGGCGATGGTGTGGGCGATGTCTGCGACGATGATCGTGACGGCGATGAGGTTGATGACAGCACCGACAACTGTCCACTGGTAGCCAATGCTGACCAGGCGGATGCGGATCTGGATGGTCTGGGTGATGCCTGCGATATGGATACCGACTCGGATCAGGACGGTGTTGATGATGGCGTGGACAACTGCCCGTTTGTTGCCAACCCGGAACAGCACGACGTGGACGCTGATGGTGCAGGCGATGCCTGTGATGCCGACGGCGACAATGACGGTGTGGACAATGACAGCGACAACTGTCCTTTCACGGCCAATGCGGATCAGGCTGATGAAGACCTGAATGGCGTGGGGGATGCCTGCGAAGGGGATGCGGACGGCGACGGCGTTGCTGATGAGGAAGACAACTGCCTGAACATGCCCAACCCGGATCAGCTGGATGCGGACCTGGACGGACAGGGTGATATCTGTGACGGCGACCGCGATGGCGATGGCGTCAACAACGATGAAGATAACTGCCCGCTGATTGCCAATGGTGACCAGCTGGATTCCGATGGCGACATGACCGGTGATCTGTGTGACACCGATGGTGGCAGTGAGCCGGCAGGCGATGAAGACAACGATGGCCACAACGATGACGTGGACAACTGCCCGAACGTGCCTAACGGTGACCAGAAGGATAGCGACGGCGATGGCAAAGGTGATGTCTGTGACGACGACGGCTTCAGCTGTGGTGCCGACAACGCCTTCACGCCGCTGACCAGCGCAACCCATGACGCCAACGGCGATGGCCTGGGCGGCTTTGGCGAATTCGGTATCTGTTTGGCCTGTAGTGTGGACAACCCGGAGCACACCATCGATGAAAATGGCGCAACGTTTGCCCAGTTGAACATCGGTGCAGCCGTATTCAAAGGTGGTGCCTATGTGGCTGCGGATGCCAAGGACGAAGCCCAGAACCTGAATGCCAGCAAGGTGGGTTTTGTGGTGACCGATACCACCTCGCCGCTGCTGAACATCGAAGTGCTGGGTAACTTCATCACCATCCGCTTCTATGACGATGGCGACATGGTTGCCAAGCGAGTTGTGGATGGCAGCCTGATTGATGTGGATCTGCTGGGTATTGGTGCCAACACCGATCAACGATTCCTGGTGGCGGACGCCCCGGAAAACTTTGATTCGGTCAGCCTGACCTATGCCGGCGCCTTCAACGTGAACAAGGCGTTCCGTGTGCACGATGTGTGCTACGAAGCCAAGCCTTGATCACAGCGTAGATCAGCAAGACAAAAACGGGCCTCATTGAGGCCCGTTTTTTTGGCCGCTCTGCGGTTGCAACACGCCTCACGCAAAGCCGGGAGAGCCCCCACTGTAGGAGCCTGCCTGCAGGCGATCCGAGCCTGAGCGAGGTAAGGATTCCAGAAACGCTGTCCGGAGAGCAGGAGAGCCTCGCCAGGGAATGAGTTTCGGGTTGCAAGAAGCGAGTTTCGAAAGGCAAACCCTGCCCCCCCTTCTACGGGTTTTGAATGTTGATCTTCGAAACTCGCTTCTCGAAACTTTCCTCCCCGCTTTCAGACTATTCAAAATCCAGCATGTCCGGAGTGACCACCGGCTTGCCAGCGTCCTGCCAGGCATCAAAGCCACCCTCGATGGACTGCACATGCAGATAACCCATTTCCTTCATGGTGGCTGCGGCCAGCGCAGCGCGGCCACTGGTCTTGCAGTAAATCACGATGGGCTGGTCGCGAAGATCCAGCGCCGGGTCATTGCTGAGTTTGAATTCCAGAATGCCGCGGGGAATAGAGACAGCGCCGGGAATGTGGCCGGCGTGATATTCGTCGCCCTCACGTACATCCAGCAACAGCACCGCATCGTTGATGGCTGCCTGGGCTTCTTCCAGTGGCACTTCATGAATCCGTGCCTTGGCTTCCTGAACCAGATCGTGGGCAGTTTTCATGGGGAATTTTCCTTGACGGTCATAGCAATCACACAGCGCCACGAAAGGGCGCTGTGCTTTTTACTCTGGATTAAAGCGTCTTGGTGCAGAAGTAGAAATCCTTGCACTCATAGTCGCCGGATTCCGCGCGGGCGTTGGCGGCAGCGGCGGTCTTGGCCGGAGGAACAATGACCTTGTCGCCGGGCTGCCAGCCTTCCGGCGTCGCGATGCCGTTTTCATCGCTGGTCTGCATGGCTTTCACCAGGCGCAGAAATTCCGGAATGGAACGTCCATTGCTCATCGGGTAGTAGACCATGGCACGCAGGATCCCGTTGGGGTCGATGATAAAGGTAGCGCGCACCGCAGACGTGTCGGCAGCCCCTGGATGGATCATGCCATAAGCATTGGCCACCTCCATCTTCAGGTCTTCGATGATGGGGAAGGGGATTTCCACGCCGAAGTTCTGCTTGATATTGCGCATCCAAGCAATGTGCGAGTGGATGCTGTCGATGGACAGACCAAGCAGTTCGCAGTTGAGCTTGGCAAATTCCGGGGCTGCCTGGGCAAAGGCCATGAATTCGGTGGTGCAGACCGGGGTGAAGTCGGCGGGGTGAGAGAACAGTACCAGCCATTTGCCACGGTAATCGGCCAGGCATTTCTCGCCGTCAGTGGTCAAAACCTGAAAATCCGGTGCGGGTTCGTTGATGCGCGGCAGGCCGGCGGTTTGCTGTGCGGGGGTTTCCATGAGTCGTTCTCCTTGCGGGAAGTAGTGGTGTCAGTGGGCTTGCAGGGAAAGACTAAAATGCGCACCATATATCTTCAAGATATATGCTTATATCGTTGCGATATATAAATTCTATCGCCGACCCTTAACAGCAAATTGACGCCGGCGGCCTCAGTGGACCGGCCAGCTGACAATGAAAGGAGCATGTGATGAAACGGACTCTGTTGACTGGACTGGCACTGGTGCTCACAGCGGGACTGGCGGTTGCTGATGCGCAATCTGACCAGGCGGGGGCACGCCAGGCCAGCATGGCGCTGGGGGGCGCGTTGAAGCAGGCTCTGATGTCTGCCATGAAAGAAGGTGGGCCGCTGGCCGCCATTGAGGTGTGCAACCTGTCCGCCATGCCGATTACCGATCAGGTCAGCGAGCAGGGCCCCTGGACCGTGGCGCGTACCAGCCTGAAGGTGCGTAATCCGGCCAATACGCCGGATGCCTGGGAGCGAGAACAGTTGCTGTGGTTCCAGAAGCAACTGGACGCCGGGGTCGAGCCGGGTTCGCTGGAAGTACTGCACACAGAAAACCTTGATGGCCAACCGGTGCAACGCTATATGAAGGCGATCATGGTGGAAGGGCCCTGCCTGGCTTGCCACGGCAGAGCACTTTCAGCCCCGGTGGTACAGGCACTGGAGGATCGCTACCCGCAAGATCAGGCAAGGGGTTATCAGGCGGGTGAGCTGCGAGGGGCCTTCACCCTGGAGAGACCCATGCCAAAGGCGCCGTAGCCCAGCCCCGAGAGGCGAGCTACAAGCCGCAAGCTACAAGCTACAACGCGAAAGAGGTGAGTCGTTTTCCGGGCTGGCCGTGCCCGCGATTCGTGGGCTGTTTTCGCCCAACATGTTGCCTCTCCTGCAAAACAGCTATCCGGCTTCCGGGGCTGGCGTCCCTTGTGGGAGATTCAGCTTGCTGAACGAAGGTTTTCAAGGCAGGACGACAAAGCGCGGGCACGGCTCACTGCTGTGCCACATTTTTAGCCGCCCCCCCCTTTGGGACAGGAGTTCCTTCCTTTGTGGGAGCTTGCTTGCAAGCGAATTCCGCCCTTGCGAACACGTCTTCGCCTACAAGCAAGCCCCTACCCAGGAAGAATCTACGGAGGCTGGGGGGCGACATCTGAAAATGGGCTCGCCGCCAATTCATGTCTTCATATCACGAAAGACCCTGCCGGAATGTCAGCCCCTGCAGAACTCAGTCAAGCAGATACAAACTGTGGGACAGCAGTGGGGCAGGGCTTGGCGTTACGGGAAGCCCTGTTTCGCGTTGTAGCTTGTAGCTTGAGGCTTGCAGCAGGCACAAAAAAGGCGCCATGAGGCGCCTTTTTTACTGGAACTATCGTTTACAGAGCAACGATGTTCTCAGCCTGCGGGCCTTTCGGGCCCTGAGTCACGGTGAACTCAACAGCCTGACCTTCGGCCAGGGTTTTGAAGCCAGAGCCTTGAATGGCGCTGAAGTGAGCGAAAACGTCCGGGCCGTTTTCCTGCTCCAGGAAACCAAAACCTTTTGCTTCGTTGAACCACTTAACGGTGCCTTTAACAGTAGACATAACACTATCCTGTAAAATGAAGTTTTGCCCAGAGGGCGGGTGTAGCTGAAAAACGGGAACTTGGACTTCGGAACTGCAGGACGAGTTATACAACAACGAAATGGAGTCGTGATTCAAGCGCGATCTTTTAGCTGACGCGCAAGTTATAGGGATTCGACCAGTCTGTCCATCGAAATCGTGATAATTCAGATGGTCGGTAACGTCTGGCAGGATGTGGAGAGCCCCGAGCTTCGCTATTCTGGAGGAGGACAACAAAGGAAAGCCCATGTCAGAAGAAAAAGATCCGCGAGTCCTGTTTGCCGCCGAGCGCACGCTGCTGGCCTGGAATCGCACCAGTATCGCCCTGATTGCGTTCGGTTTTCTGGTTGAGCGTTCCGGCATGTTGATGCGGATGTTGTCCCCTGAGCCCCCGGCGCCCCTGTCCCAATGGGTTACCGTGATGGTCGGGCTGTTGTTCATCCTGATCGGGGCAGGCGTGGCGGTGTTCGCCTCGCGCCAGTACAGCAGGCTGCTGGCGACGCTCAAGCCCTCAGACTTTCCGGATGGCTATGCGGCCCGCTGGGGTATCGCCGTGAATATGGGGGTGGCCCTGCTGGGGCTGCTGCTGGCAGGCGTCATTTTTATGGCCCGTTAGGGTTGCCGGTGTTGGCTGCCTGGCTGATAGGCTTATCATGAACACCCACAGGAAATGCCCTTGTCCCTTCGTGCCTGGTTAAGTAAAGCGCGGCCGCAGAAGCTGCCCTTCCGGCGTCGCGTCACCCGCGCCGCGGTGGCGCTGATTGAGCGTGAGGGTCGCGACGGCCGGGAGCTGTTCTTCATTCAGCGCGCCAGGCGCAAGGGCGATCCCTGGTCTGGAGACATGGCCTTTCCGGGCGGGCGCTTGCAGCAGGGTGACCAATCCAGCAGGGATACCGCCATGCGTGAAACCCTGGAGGAAACCGGGCTGGACCTTTACCGTGCTGGTGCCTATCAGGGCAGGCTTTCCGATCTGTTAACCCGCCACCACAGCCGTTGGCGCCCCATGGTGGTAACCCCTCACGTATTCACATGGCAGGGTGATGACACTCTCACCCTTAACCACGAAGCCCGCCGGGGGGTGTGGATTCCAATGGCGTATCTTGCCGACCCGGTCCATCAATCCCGATTGCCAATTGCTACCCCGCTGGGGACGTTGACGTTCCCGTGTTGTCATTATCAGGAGTACTGCATCTGGGGGCTGAGCTACAGCATGATGCGGGAGCGGTTGTCCAGCGCCGGGATATGACCCCGCCTCGGACGGCAATTTCCGGCAACACTTTCCCCCAATGCGTAACGTCTGTCTGGCCGGTACACTGCCACCCCTTTGCATAGGGGAAATCATGCAGGCATCAGAGAACGCCGCGGGCCGCAGACCATTGGCCCAGATCATCGCTCAGACGCTGTTGCGACTGACCGGCTGGAAGGCCGGTCCCTTCCCGGATATTGATCGTGCCGTGATTGCCGGTGGTCCGCATACCTCCAACTGGGATGGGGTCATTGCCCTGGTCAGCCGGTCTGCCCTGCAGAAAGACGTGAACATCATGATCAAGCACAGCCTGTTCAAGGGGCCGCTGGGCTGGCTGTTGCGCAAGCTCGGCGCCATGCCCATCGAGCGGGCCCGCGCCGGCGGTGTAGTGACCCAGACAGTAGCCCAGTTCAAGAAGCGCGACCGGCTACTGATTGCCGTCACCCCGGAGGGGACCCGCAGTAATGCGGAGGAATGGAAGCTGGGTTTCTATCACATCGCCAAGCGCGCCAACGTGCCGATCATCCTGGCCCTGGCCGATTACCAGAAAAAGACCTTCACCTTCCCGGTGGTGATTTATCCCTCCGATGACATGGAGGCGGATCTGCAGGAAATCTACCAGCACTTCGCCACAGCCACCCCGCGCCATCCGGACAGGCTGTCTTTGCCGGTGCAAGCCCTCTACAGGCCTTGAAGTGCCTGAGCGGCAAGGATCAGTCGCGAATCACCTGGCCACGGCAGGGATAATGCTGGTCTAGCCTTACCTTGCCGGCGGCTGCCTCAATGCCCTTGCGGGTGGCCATGTTTTTCTGGAAGAGGCCGGCCCTGGAGTAGGCGCTGCCCTGTTTCACTCGCAGCAACGTGCCATTATTCCCCAGACTGAAGAAAAAGGTGCTGCTGCCCGAGTTGGGGGGGCAGGAGGTTCTGCCGCTGTTCTTCGGGTAATAAAGGATGGGCTCCCCCTCCTTGACCATTACAAAGCGATAATTCTCTGGTGTACGGGCTGCATAGCCGTAATATCCATCTTCCAGCGCGGTTTCCAGATGGTAGCTGAGAGGCTCATCAGCGAGGGCGTGACTGCCGGCAAACAGGCCCAATCCAGCCAGCGGCGCCAGGGCGAAAATCTTCAAAAGTTTACTCATGGATCAGATACTCTTGGCGAATGAGGGTGAACCAGTATCATTGGGCACGTAAACGCTGTCATACCCCATTTGAGGGGATTGCGGTGACAACCGGGCCAAAGCTCAATCACATTAACGGTAACCAAGGAGCCCATGAAAACCCCAAAACGCCTCCAGCCCCTGGTCGACGATGGTCTTGTCGACGAAGTCCTCAGCCGCCTGATGAGCGGTAAGGAAGCGGACGTCTTTGTGGTGCGTTGTGGGGATGAGGTGCGTTGTGCCAAGGTCTACAAGGAAGCCATGCAGCGTAGCTTCAAGAAGGCCGCCCAGTATCAGGAAGGCCGCAAGGTAAGAAACTCCCGCCGTGCCCGTGCCATGGAAAAGGGTTCCAAATTCGGCCGCGAGCAGCAGGAAAAAGTCTGGCAGAGCGCCGAGGTGGAGGCCCTGCGTCGCCTTGCCGATGCGGGCGTGCGGGTGCCACGTACCTACGGCATGTTGGAAGGCGTGCTGCTGATGGAGCTGGTCACTGATGAGCATGGTGATGTGGCGCCGCGTCTCGGCGAAGTGGTTATGGAGGCCGAACAGGCCCGCGAAGATCACCGCCTGATGATCCGCTACATCGTGCGCATGCTGTGCGCCGGCCTGATCCACGGCGATCTGTCCGAATTCAATGTGCTGGTGGATGAAGACGGCCCGGTGATTATCGACCTGCCCCAGGCGGTGGATGCCGCTGCCAACAACAACGCCCGCGCCATGCTCGAGCGCGACGTGAACAACATGCGTCGTTACTACTCCCTGTTCGCCCCGGAGCTGGCTGAGACGAATTACGCCAAGGAAATCTGGGATCTCTACGAAGGCGGCGAACTGCATCCCCATGTGGAGCTCAGTGGCGATGCCGAAGAAGATACCCATGAAGCGGACGTGGACGACGTGCTGGCGGAGATCAAGGCCGCCTTCGAGGAAGAAGAGGCGCGCAAGCGCCGCATGAACCCCTCCGAACAAACCGACTAATCACGGCATATCGTTTTTTTTGTGGGAGCTTGCTTGCAAGCGAAGCTCCCTGCCCATGCCTTGTCAGTTTACCTGCAGAATCTCAAAACCTGACCAACGGTACAAATGCCCAATTAAACAACCTAAGGCATTGTGTTTCCTGTCAATCTGAATAACCGACGAATGGTGAGCAGGGTGTCTGAACAGTCGAAGTCCTACGTGATGTAAGAAATGGCGTACAACGATTGGGGAGGAGATTGACTAGTATTATCTGGCGATCAGGTTCGGGGCGCCAGGGAAGGGTCCATGGCAGGAACGAGGGCTTGGTCGCGGGGGGTCGTCCGGAGAGGGACTCCAGGCACGGTTCAGAACAATCAGGATGAGTGAAAGCACAGGGAGTGCCTATGCGCCGGTTAATGTTTGTTGCAGTGGTGGGGTTCTTGTCCATGGGCGGTGCCGCCCAGGGGGAGAGTGTTGCGCTGACTAAAATCGTCGACAACTGTGTCGCTGAAACCCTGAATTATCAGCAGGACGGGCTGAGCGATAAGGAGGCTCGGACACTGCAGACCCGCGTACAGCAGGAATGCAGAATTATTGTTCAGCGTGAGTGTAGCAGCGACGTTCGTCCACTTTGCCAGCATTATTCCGGCATTGAGCTGGCAGGTGTGGAACCGGGCCATTCCGGCAGTGCGGTTCGAGCGGCCTTCAGACCCTGAACCCTGTTGGTGAGCCCTCAAAGGGCTGTTTGCCAGCACTGCTGTCCCACCGTTTCCCTCAGGTCCTGAGGAAGCGGAGGCGCTTTCTCTTGTGGGAGCTCTCTGTGCTCGTCAGGGTATGCTTGCAAGCGAATAGCCCTTGTCGCACCAACATTCGCCTGCAAGCAGGCTCCCACGAGACAGGCATCTGCGAGCGTCAAAATGCGGCGATTAAATCCTGTTCCCCTAAACAGAGAAACCCGCAGGCTTGCCAGCCTGGCGGGTTTCGCACTTCGCTAAGTCAAACTGTGTGACAGCCGTGTGTTTACCACCCCTTTGAGATTCCCGACGATCCTAGGGTGTCGCAGACGTTGAAGTGGATGGCTGGGGCCGTTCCGTTTCCGGCCGTTGCCATTCCAGCGTTGCCCACAGGTGCTTCAGTCGCAGCCAAAGTGGCCCCGGCTTGGCCATGTCCTTAAACAGTGCAATGAACTCATGCAGTGTCAGAGTGATGGGGGTGTAGCTGTGAATCTGGCGAGTGATGCTGTACTCGAGCGGTTGGCAAGAAGCTGGAGGTCAGCCTGGGGTGATCTGGGAAATAGGGAACCTGGCCCTGGTTCGAACGGGAATTACGGTGTTTCGAATCTGGGGCGTGTGCGCAGGCTTGGCCTGCGCACACAAAGCGCGGATCTTAAAACTTGTAAGCCGCACCAATTTGAAGGGTTTGGCTGGTTACATCCACGTCAGCATCAATACCGAAGGACTCGCCGGTTTCCTGTCTCACTGCAGAAACTTCAGCGGTGCCAAGATCTGCGTAACGGTACTCGGCGCGAACGGACAGGTTACTGGACAGGGATTTCTCCACCCCTACAGCCAGAGCCCAGCCAGTGATGTCGTCATCGTCGCTATCAGAACGAGCAGGCGAGCCAGGGTTACAGATTGCTCCATCAGAAGGGCAGTTAGAGCTAACTTCCACTTCGGTGAGAGTGGCGCTCAAGGTGCTGTATGCCAAGGTGGTGGGATTTAGGAGATAGCCACCTTTGACCCCTAACAGGAAGGTGTCATTGACCTCAACTTCAGCTTTTGTCTGGTTGCTTGGGGAGAGAAAGAAACCGGGGATGCTGTTCAGGGAGTCGCTGATGTCGCTGCCCTGGTAGGCCAGTTCAGCACCCAGAATCCAACTGTCGCTGAGGGCCATGTTGTAGCTGCCGAATACGCCATAGGCAAAAGCAGAATCGTCTAATGATTCTGAGGAGTTTGCTCCCGGGGCTGCAACATTGTTGGGGTTGAACGCATCAATGACGAGATCGGTATCCCAGTCCATGGAGGCGTCTTCGTAGCCGAGAGTCACACCCGCCTGGATTCCATTGAAAGGCGAGTCAGCGAAAGAGAGAGCCGGAAGTGCAATAGCAAGGAAAGATGAAGCAATAAGGGTGGATTTTGTTTTCATGGCATTACCTGATGAAAAGTGTGCATACGTTAAGCGTAACGAAAACGCTTCCCCGAACGTAAAGTAGCAGGATTTCAACATTTTGTTATCGCCCATTTGGGTTATTGCTTTCTGTTTAGATAAAGAGGGGGTAAAGGTGTGCGTGTAACCTGTTTCGACCCTATTTGGGAATTCTTAAAATGAGGAAAGGCCGGTGAGAAAAAGAGATTCTGTTATACAAAAGTATCAGCAGCTACTGCCCGATGCGCTTCCGAATCGATATGGCGGCTCGCTGCCGTATTCACCAGCTCAAGTATGCCGAACGGTTAGCGATCTTGGTTTGAATGAACACTACGCCGAGTACGCATGTCTTTTATTCTGTGATGAAAAGGCGCTGGATCCCGCTGTGTTCACGGAAGAAAAACTTTCGGAGATGCGAGAGATTATGGCGTCGGCTCTTGAGAAAGGGTCCAGGTTGGGGCCTGTGGCCGGTCTCTTCGCTATCGCAGTAGGCGGAGCGTTCGATTCCGACTGTGGTGATGGCAGCGGAGGCGGTTGTGGGGAGTGATTGTGGCGAAAGGGATGCGTGTCCCCAAAATCGCTATGTCATTTTGTGATTTTGGGGAGAACGTAAACAGATCATCGTTTAGGCAAGGTGTCGTCGATGTCCACGGTGCGCCGATCATAGAAAAAGTGCGCGTTAGGTTGGCAACTTTCCGGCAGGGTGTCGTGGTGGTTTTTTCGGTAAAGCCATTGCGAAACGATCTTCCAGCCCATGGCGTTGGTGTTGTAGAGCACCTCACCACAGTGCTGGCAGAAAGCGCGGGTCATGTTGCTGGTGGGGGACTGGAATACGGTGAGTGCGTCACTGCCCTTGCTGACACTGACCTGGTCGCCGTCCCAGGCCAGCACGGAATGGTAGGGCACCTGTAGCAGGTTGCGGCAGTCTTCGCAGTGGCAGTGGGCGTGCACTCTGGGGCTGCCGTTGAGGGTGATGACCACCTCACCACAATCACAATGCACCTGATGCTGTTCTGTCATGGTGTGCTCCTTTTTGTTGCGACGATGGCGGGCCCAATGGCCCGCCTACCGGTATTCGTGTTCAGGGTTTCGCTTCCACAATAATGGCCATCACCGGCTCGCTGCCAGTGTTGGTCACCTGGTGCGTCCAGGCCTCGTGCCACATCACATGGCCGTCGGGTACGGTCACGTCCATGGCCTCGCCGCCGGGCAGGCTGATGCGCAGGGACCCGCCCTGCTGAAAATAAACCGTTTCATCACGGTGGTCATGGAGACGGTCGGATTCACCCGGCTCCAGCACCATCTCCAGTACCAGCACCTGATCGTTCTCCAGCAGTACCCGGTAGTGCTCGGGGGAGGTCACATGGGCAGGGCGATGATCCTGCTGGCTGGCGGTGGCACAGGCGCTCAGATTCAGAGCCATGCCCAGTAGCACAATGGCAATCGCAGAGGTCTTCATCAGGGGCACTCCTTCAGGCGGCCGGAAACTGGGTGTCGAGATGCTGTTGGAAACGCACAAAGTCGTTTTCCACCTGGGCATTCTTCATCACGTCGAAGCAGGCGAAGGTGTCCAGTGGTGTCATGCCGAAGAAGCGGAAGTTCATGTGCATGGGGAACAGCAGGTCGTCCACGCTCTTGCCCTGGAACAGGTATTCCTGCGGGTCATCAAAGGCTTCTTCGGGGGCGTTGAAGGTCAGCGAGAGCATGTAGCGCTTGCCGTTCAACGTGCCGCCGGCACCGTAGTTGGCCTTGGGGGCGGCTTCAGCGCGGCCATCGCCATTACACAGCGCCCCGCCCATGCCGGCGGTGTACACCTCGTCCATGTACTTCTTGAACACCCACGGCACCCCCATCCAGTTCACCGGGGTCTGCAGCAGTATCACATCGGCCCACTGGTGATTGGCCAGCTCCTGCTCCACGTCCCAGCCCTTGTCCACCTCCACAATGCGGGTCTGGTGGCCATTGGCCTGGAGCTGTTCGCTGGCCCGTTGCACCAGCGAGGCGTTGAGCCTGCCCTCGGCAAAGGGGTAGTGATGGTGGGCGTTGATGATCAGGATCTTGCTCATTGGGCTCTCCATGAAACAGTAAAGGGGCAGCGGCGGCTGGTTACCAATCTATTTCAGGTATACTATTTACACCTTGTGGCGCGGATCAATTAGTATCCTTTTGGAAACCTGGTGAAAACGGCGGTGAGAAAATGAAAAGTCGCATCGAAACAGATGGTTATGGCCGAAAAAAAGTCATCGATGCCTGCATGGAGCCCTGCGCCATTGAGCGGGGGATGCGCATTATCGGCGGCAAGTGGACCGGATCGCTGATCTACCACCTCAAGGATGGCCCGGTACGCTTCAATGATCTGAACCGCATGTTGGGCGGCGCCACCAAGAAGATGATCGACCAGCGTCTCAAGGAATTGGAAGCCCGCGGCATGGTGCTCCGCACCGTCATCAACGACCGCCCCATTGCCGTGACCTATGAACTCACCGAGCTGGGGCGCAGTGCGCTGGATATCCTGGAGGATTTGCGGTTGTGGTCGGAGAAGTATGATATTCGGTAGGGTGGAATGAGTGCGTGTCCCCTAGTTTCTAGTTTGCCCTGGCAAGCTGGAGGCCAGGCCGTTGCTGGCGGAGGTGAACGGGGCAACGTAGCGCTTCGCTTGATGCCCCCGCTGCAAACTCAGAGGCGCTAATAACCTTCCGTAGCTTGCCTGCAAGCGATGAGCCGGGCAATTCCCCAATTTACGAATAGTACCAATTTTGGTACTATAAAATTCATGAAACGGATTTCAGCATTTTTCTTCGCCACGGGGGGGCTCGGAGCCGGTCAGGGAGTGGCTGGTGAAACTGGGCAATCCGGACAAGCGCACCATCGGAGAAGACATCAAGGCCATCGAGTTTGGCTGGCCCCGGGATTACCACCCGCCAAGTCTGGTGAAGAACCTGGACGGTGCGGTGTGTGAGGTGCGCTCGAATATCAGTGACAAACGAATCGCCCGCGTCCTGTTTGCGGTCATCGGTTCAGAAATGATTCTGCTGCACGGATTTATCAAGAAGAGCCAGAAAACGCCCAAACAGGATCTGGATCTGGCGAAAGACCGATTGAAGCAGTATCAGAGGAGTCATCGACATGGCAAAGAATAAACATCGAGGCAGCAGCTTCGACAGCTTCCTTGACGATGAAGGTATGCTGGATGAAGTGGAGGCCATCGCCATCAAGCGGGTGCTAGCGTCTGAAGTCGCGGCCTACCTCGTCGCCAATGACGTGCGTAAAGCGGCGTTCGCCAAGCGCATTCATACCAGCCGTTCTCAGCTGGATCGGCTGCTGGATGCCGAGAACCCCAGCGTAACCTTGCAAACCATGGTCAAGGCGGCACGGGGAATCGGCAAGAAGCTGGAAGTCAGTCTGGGCTGAAGGAAATAGAAGGCCTGGCGCTGGTTTCCTTATGTCCGCCTTTGCTTTTTGATGGATAGAAAATGATTAACACCAAGTTATACAAGGCTGTTTACGGCCTGGCTGAGAAGCTGATGGAGGCGGACCGAAAAGGTAACAAGGCGGAATTTGATTCGCTGTATTGCCAGCTCAAAGCCATTTGCACGGATAACGAAAACACTCAGAAAGACCACCCCGAGCAATGGGAAACGCTGGCTGATTTCACCGAAGGTTTCGATTCTGCGCTGGCGCTGTATGAAAAAGCCATAGCAAAGGCACAGGCGATCAATGCCAAAGATCATCTTGCCTCCATCGGCTTGTCCATGGCCAGGCTGCAGGCAGAACTGGGACAAACCCAGGCGGCGATCAGTAGTCTTGAAGCGGCAAAGGTGAACGCGAACAAGCTGGAAGATAAGGAACTGAAAGCGGAAATTGATGCGTTGCTTGAGCGGTTGATGGAAGGAAGAAGCAGTTATGGATAACGAAAAAAACGTCTACGAAGTTTCTGAAGTGGTAGAGAGCCAACAGCCCGATATTCCTGATGGCTGGGCTTATGACATCTATAAAGTTGAAGGTGTTGAATGGATAGTGGCCTATTCTTCGTCGTCTGAAACCAAGATTCTCTATGTCGACGGAGTCAGGGTGTCAGAGTCCGAGGGTGATAATTTTTCATTTGAAGTCCATGGTGAATCTGTGGATGTCGAACGGCGGTTGGGATATGGATTTTACGAGCTGGACATTGTTCGTGCTGGAGAGTCGATTGCCCCAGTGAAGCCCAAGAGGACAAAGGTAAAAGGAAAAAAAGCCAATATCATGATAGCGGTTTATATGCTGTTTGCTCTTTGGGCCTGGTTTAGCTTCAAGGACACACTGTTTGGTTGAAGTTGTTCCAGAGTCAGGCCTGTGAGGGCCGCGCGAACGCCGGCCCTCAGCATGCTGCGTGAAGCGTGTTGCGTGCAGCGTCTCTCTTAATCAATGCGCCTCATCCCAATTCTCCCCAATCCCCGCATCCACAATCAACGGCACCTTCAATTCCGCCGCTGACTCCATGCGCTCCTTCACTTCCTTGACCAGATCTTCCACCTGATCTTCCGCCACTTCAAACACCAGTTCATCGTGCACCTGCATGATCATCTTGGCGTCGAAGTGGGTGGTGTCGAGCCAGTCGTGGACCTTGATCATGGCCATCTTGATGATGTCCGCTGCGGTGCCTTGCATGGGGGCGTTGATGGCGGTGCGTTCGGCGGCCTGGCGGCGTTGGCCGTTGCTGCTGCGGATTTCCGGCAGGTAGAGGCGACGGCCGAACAGGGTTTCCACGTAGCCTTGCTCCGAGGCCTGGGCGCGGGTTTCTTCCATGTAGCGTTTTACGCCCGGGTAGCGTTCGAAGTAGAGGTCGATGTAGTCCTGCGCTTCCTTGCGCGGCAGGCCCAGTTGTTTGGCCAGGCCAAAGGCGCTCATGCCGTAGATCAGGCCGAAGTTGATGGCCTTGGCGTTGCGACGGTCGTTGTCGCTGACTTCTTCCAGGCTTTTGCCCCACACTTCGGCGGCGGTGGCGCGGTGAATATCCAGGCCTTTTTCGAAGGCGTCGGTGAGGCCCTTGTCGCCGCTCAGGTGCGCCATGATGCGCAGTTCGATTTGGGAGTAATCGCAGGCGACGATCTTTTTGCCTTTGGGAGCGAGAAACGCCTGGCGAATCTTGCGGCCTTCTTCACTGCGCACCGGAATGTTCTGCAGGTTGGGATCGCTGGAGGACAGGCGCCCGGTGGCGGCCACCGCCTGGTGATAGGACGTGTGCACGCGGCCGGTGCGCGGGTTGATCAGCTCCGGCAGTTTGTCGGTGTAGGTGTTCTTCAGTTTGGCCACGCCACGGTAATCCATGATTACCTGGGGCAGGGGGTATTCCAGGGCCAGTTCCTGCAGCACCGGTTCGGCGGTTGAGGGCGCGCCTTTTGGCGTCTTTTTGATGACAGGGATTTCCAGCTTTTCGTAGAGGATTTCACCCAGCTGTTTGGGGCTGGCCAGGTTGAATTCCTGCCCGGCGATCTCGAAAGCCTTTTCCTGCAGTTCCGCCATGCGCTTGGCCAGGAACTGGCTCTGGTGCTTGAGCAGGGTGGCGTCCACGTAGGTGCCGTTGCGCTCGATGCGGCTGAGTACGGTGACTAGCGGCAGTTCGATGTCACGGAACACGTCTGGCAGGCGGCCTTCCTTTTCCAGTTTGGGCCACAGGGTCTGGTGCAGGCGCAGGGTCACGTCCGCATCTTCGGCGGCGTAGCGGCTGGCTTCGTGCAGGCCCACCTGGTTGAAGGTGAGCTGCTTGGCGCCCTTGCCGGCGATCTCTTCAAAGCTGATGGTCTTGCGGCCCAGGTATTTCAGGGCCAGGGAGTCCATGTCGTGGCGGGTGGCCACGGAATCCAGCACGTAGGATTCCAGCATGGTGTCGTAGGCCACGCCGCGCAGGGTGATGCCCACATCTTCGGCCAGTACGCTCATGTCGTACTTCAGGTTCTGGCCGATCTTCTTGATGTTGTCGTCTTCCAGCAGCGGTCTGAAGGCGTCCATCACTAGTTCTTTGTCGAGCTGGTCTGGCGCACCGGGGTAGTTGTGGCCGAAGGGGATGTAGGCGGCCTTGTCATCCACGGCCACACAGAAGCCCACCAGTTCGGCGTTCATGTAGTTGAGGCTGGTGGTTTCGGTGTCGAAGGAAAATTCCCCGGCACTTTTCAGTTTGCCGACCCACTTGTCCAGCTGGGCCTGGGTGTAGACGATGTCGTAGGCGTCGCGGCCGAAGGCGGGGGCTTCGGGCGCATCGTCATCGGCGTCCATGTCCACGTCTTTGCCGGCGTCTTCGGCCACCGGGTCCTTGCCGCCCAGCAGCTCCTTGAGCCAGCCCTTGAATTCCAGGGTGCGGTAGTACTCGGCCAGCTTCTCGGCGTCCGGGGTCTGCAGTTTCAGGTCGTCCTGGTCTTCGCTGAGTTCGCAGTCCAGCTTGATGGTGGCCAGTTTGTAGGAGAGGAAGGCCTGCTCCTTGTGGGCTTCCAGCTTCTTGCCCAGGGTCTTGGCGCCGCGGAAACTGAGCTCGGCCACCTTGTCCAGGTTCTGGTAGATGGTTTCCAGCGAGCCCAGGCCCTGGATCAGGCCCAGGGCGGTCTTCTCGCCCACGCCGGGCACGCCGGGGATGTTGTCCACCTTGTCGCCCATGAGGGCGAGGAAGTCGATGATCAGCTCCGGGCCCACGCCGAACTTCTTGATCACGCCGTCGATGTCGTAGAGGGCGTCGTTCATGGTGTTGATCAGGGTGACCTTGTCGTTGACCAGCTGGGCCATGTCCTTGTCGCCGGTGGAGATCAGCACCGGTTTGCCCTGTTCACCGAAGATGCGCGCGAAGGTGCCGATCACGTCGTCCGCTTCCACCCCTTCTTCGATGATCAGCGGCAGGCCCATGGCACGGATCAGGTCGTGCAGGGGCTGTACTTGGGCGCGCAGGTCGTCGGGCATGGGCGGGCGGTTGGATTTGTATTCCTCGAACAGTTCATCGCGGAAGGTCTTGCCCTTGGCGTCGAAGATCACCGCCATGTATTCCGGCTCGTAGTCCTTCATCAGCTTGCGCAGCATGGCCGCCACCCCACGCACCGCCCCGGTGGGTTGGCCGCTGGAGGTGGTAAGCGGCGGCAGGGCGTGAAAGGCGCGGTACAGGTAGGAGGAGCCATCGACGAGGATGATGGGTTTTTCGGCTGCGGACATGGTGTTCGGCTTCTGCTGATGAGTGAGTGGGGAGAGTGTAGCGGAAATGGCGGGATTCGGCAGGGCGGGGGGAGGCGAGTTGAAAGTTTAAAGTTGAAAGTTCAAAAGCGCGGGAGAGGCTCTCATGGCGTTCATGGGGTGTGCCCGCGCCATTACCGGTGATCGCGGAGAGGGGTGGGCAATCCCCTCGGCCTGGAGCCGCGTTTCAACTTTAAACTTTGAACTTTCAACTCGCCCCTGTCCCGTATCGCGCCCGCCGCCCGCCCATGGCATACTCGGTGTCCCTTTCCATTAATACGGATGCCATGACCGCTTCTCTGGTCCAGCCTTGTTGCATCACCCTGTCCCAGTGCCCGCGCCGGGGGCGGCGTCCGTATTTTCCTGATCCGCCGTTGTCATTGTTTTTCTAGTCTTCTGCAATCAAGCTATCGGGCGGGTTGCCGCCTGTTTAAACGAAGAATCCGCTTCCGGGAAGTGGGATTCATGACAACGGATTGATCTATGAACCTTGCCTTTGTGGTGATGCTCCCGTTTCTGGGGGCGTGCCTGCCACCGCTGGTGGAAAGGGTGTCGTCCAATCGCACCCTGATGGCGTGTGCGGCGGCGTTGCTGCCGGCCACGGCGCTGGCGCTGCTGGTGAGCCCGGCCATGCAGGTGTTTGCCGGGGAAACCCTGCACAGCACCCTGCGCTGGATTCCCTCGCTGGACCTGTCGCTGGCCTTCCGCCTGGATGGCCTGGCACTGCTGTTTGCCCTGCTGGTGCTGGGCATCGGCCTGCTGGTGATTCTCTACGCCCGCTATTACCTCTCCGCCAAGGAGAAAGCCGGGCGCTTCTATGCCTATCTGTTGCTCTTCATGGGCGCCATGCTCGGGGTGGTCACCAGTGACAACCTGCTGCTGTTGGTGGTGTTCTGGGAGCTCACCAGCCTCAGTTCCTTCCTGCTGATCGGCTTCTGGGGTCACCAGACCGGGGCGCGCAAGGGCGCGCGCATGGCCATGACCGTGACCGGTATGGGCGGCCTGGCCCTGCTGGCCGGTGTGCTGCTGATGGGCAATGTGGTGGGGTCCTTCAGCCTGCAGACGGTACTGGAAAGCGGGGATGTGATCCGCGCCAGCAGCTGGTACCCGGTGATCCTGTGTCTGGTGCTGCTGGGCGTGTTCACCAAGAGCGCCCAGTTCCCGTTCCATTTCTGGCTCCCCCACGCCATGGCCGCACCCACGCCGGTGAGTGCCTACCTGCACTCTGCCACCATGGTGAAGGCGGGGGTGTTCCTGCTGGCGCGGCTATACCCGGCCCTGGCCGGCACCGATCTGTGGTTCATGCTGGTGTCCCTGGCCGGGATGATGACGCTGTTGTGGGCGGCCTTTGTGGCCCTGTTCCAGCATGACCTGAAGGGCCTGCTGGCCTATTCCACCATCAGCCACCTGGGGCTGATTACCCTGTTGTTCGGTTTGAACAGCGAGATGGCCGCGGTGGCGGCGGTGTTCCATATCATCAACCACGCCACCTTCAAGGCCAGTCTGTTCATGGCGGCGGGGATTATCGATCACGAAACCGGCACCCGGGACATGCGCCGTATCAACGGCCTGTGGAAATACATGCCCTATACCGCGGTGCTGGCCATGGTGGCCTCGGCGGCCATGGCCGGGGTGCCGTTGTTGAACGGCTTCCTGTCCAAGGAGATGTTCTTTGCCGAGACCCTGGGCTCCCATCAGCTGGGGGCACTGAGCTGGATCCTGCCGGTGGGCGCCACCCTGGGCGGGGTGTTCTCGGTGGCCTATTCGGCGCGCTTTATTCATGACGTGTTCTTCAATGGCGAGCCGGTGAACCTGCCCAAGTATCCGCCCCATGAACCGCCGCGTTACATGAAGGTGCCGGTGGAAATTCTGGTGGCCCTGTGTGTGGCGGTGGGGGTGTTCCCGGCGATCACCGTGGCGGGTCTGCTGGCGGTGGCGGCGACGGCCACCCTGGGCGGTACCCTGCCGGACTATCACCTGGCGGTGTGGCACGGGTTTAATCTGCCGCTGCTGATGAGCTTTATTGCCACCGCCGGTGGTGTGCTGATCTATACCCAGCGCCGTCGCCTGTTTGATCTGTGGACCCGGGTCCCCCAGCTGGATGCCAAGCTGGTGTTCGAAGGCCGTATCCAGCAACTCAACCGCTGGGCCGCGGCGATCACCGGGCGTTTCCAGAACGGCTCCCTGCAGAGTTATGTGGCCTGGCTGATTGCCCTGGTGGCGGTGATCCTGCTGACCCAGCTGGTGCGTTTGCCGGCGCTGGACCTCAGCCAGTACAAACTGCCCATGGACGGGGTGGCGATCCTGTGTACCTTCATGCTGGTGGCGGCTGCCCTGCTGACCACACTGCTGCACCGCCACCGGATGACCTCCATCATGTCGTTGAGTGTGGTGGGGCTGATGGTGTCGCTGTTGTTCGTGCGCTTTTCGGCACCGGATCTGGCGCTGACCCAGCTGTCGGTAGAAGTGGTGACCATCTTGCTGCTGATGCTGGCCATGTATTTCCTGCCGGTGCGAACCCGGGCGGAATCCTCCTCGATCCGGGTGATCCGGGATGTGGCGCTGGCGCTGATCTGTGGTGTGGGCGTGGCGATAATGGCGTTCCTGGTGATGACCGGTGAGAACAGCACCATCAGCCAGTTCTTCCTGGACAACAGCAAGCCCGGCGGCGGGGGCACCAATGTGGTCAATGTGATCCTGGTGGATTTCCGTGGCTTCGATACCTTCGGTGAAATCATCGTGCTGGGCGTGGCGGCCATGGGCATCTATGCCCTGCTCAAGGATCTGGAACTGCGCTCCGCACGCTACGATTCGCTGGGACGGCCCTGGGCCAAGGACGCCCATCCGCTGGTGCTGGTGACCATTTCCCGCCCCCTGCTGCCGCTGGCGCTGCTGATCGCGGTGTACATCTTCCTGCGGGGCCACAACCTGCCGGGGGGTGGCTTTGTGGCGGGCCTGATCACCTCGGTGGCACTGGTGCTGCAGTATGTGGCGTCCGGGGTGGCCTGGGTGCACAGCCGCATGCCGGGGGATTACCACCCGGTGGTGGCGTTGGGTGTGCTGCTGGCCGGGCTCACCGGCATTGGCAGCTGGGCATTTGATTATCCCTTCCTGACCAGCAGCTTCACCTACGTTTACTGGCCGGTGGTGGGCAAGTTCGAGTTGGCCACGGCCATGCTGTTTGATATCGGGGTGTTCCTCACGGTAGTGGGCGCGACGCTGTTGATGCTGGCCAATCTGGGCAAGCTGTCGTTGCTGGATGACAAGAGGGAGGAGGCCTGATGGAACTGCTGGTCGCAATCATTATTGGTGTGCTGGTGTCCACCGGGGTGTATCTGTGCCTGCGCGCGCGGACCTTCCCGGTGGTCATGGGCCTGACCCTGCTCAGCTATGGAGTGAATGTGTTCCTGTTCTCCATGGGCGGGCTGAAAATCAACGAAGTGGCGGTGGTGGGCATGAGTGACAATCCCACCGATCCGCTACCCCAGGCGCTGGTGCTCACCGCCATCGTGATCGGTTTTGCCATGACCGCCTTCCTGGTGGTGCTGGCCCTGCGCAGTCAGGGGGAGCACTACACCGACCATGTGGATGGCAGTGACGGTGCGGATGCAGGAGGCAAGCAATGAGCCACTGGATTATCGCGCCTATTCTGATTCCGGCGCTGGCCGGGCTGCTATTGTTGCTGGAAGTGCGCGAGCGGCACCGCCTGCGGCGGCTGACGGGGCTGCTGTCCTGCGCCGTCTTGCTGGCGGTGTCGGTGGTGCTGGTGGGGCAGGCCTGGGATGGCACCTACACGGTGTACAAGCTGGGTAACTGGGAGGCGCCGTTTGGCATCGTGCTGGTGCTGGACCGCTTCAGTGCCCTGATGGTGCTGCTCACTGCGGTGCTGGCCTTCCCGGCGCTGCTGTATGCCAGCTGCGGCGATGACCGCAAGGGCGCCAATTTCCACGCGCTGTTCCAGTTTCAGCTGATGGGCGTCAACGGGGCCTTTCTCACCGGTGACCTGTTCAACCTGTTCGTGTTCTTCGAAGTGCTGTTGATCGCCTCCTACGGGCTGGCGTTGCACGGGCGGGGCCCCGAGCGGGTGAAGGCAGGGCTGCATTATGTGGTGCTGAACCTGGTGGGGTCCGGCCTGTTCCTGATTGCCCTCGGCTTGATCTATGGCACCACCGGCACTCTGAACATGGCGGATGTGGCCACCAAGGCCCAGGTCTTGCCGTTGGGCGATACCACCCTGTTTTCCGTGGCCCTGCTGTTGCTGTGGGTAGTGTTCGGGCTCAAGGCGGCGCTGTTTCCGTTGTATTTCTGGTTGCCGGCCACCTATGCCAGTGCTACCCCGGCCGTGGCGGCCCTGTTTGCCATCATGACCAAGGTGGGGATCTACGCCATGGTGCGCGTGATGTCCCTGATTCTGGCGCCGATTCCGGCCATCGGCCAGCAGGGCCTGTGGTGGATGGGGCTGATTACCCTGTTGCTGGCCTGTGTGGGCGTGCTGGGCGCCCGGCGCCTGGGAACGGCGGTGGCTTACCTGGTGGTGATGTCGGTGGGCACGCTGATCGCTGCGTTCTCCGCGGGTTATGGGGCGGCACTGGCTCCGGCCCTGTACTACATGGTGCATTCCACCCTGATCTGCGGGGCGCTGTTCCTGCTGGCGGGGCTGATTGCCCGTGGTCGCGGTGATGTGGGCGACGAACTGGTGGCGGGGCCGGCTATCCTGGGTGGCGGGCGCCTGTCGTTGCTGTTCTTCGTGGCGGCCATTGCGGTGGTGGGTTTGCCGCCGCTGTCCGGTTTTGTGGGCAAGGTGGGGCTTATGCAAGCTGTACCGGAGCCGCTCTACTGGGCGTTGTTGCTGTTTGCCGGTCTGTGCGGCCTGATCGCCATGAGCCGTGCCGGTTCCACCCTGTTCTGGCGCACCACCGGTGAAAGTGCCGGCCTGCGTCCGTCCCGCCGCCGCCTGCTGGCTGTGTTGTGGCTGCTGGTCATCAGTCCGGTGATGGTGGTGTGGGGTGAATCGGGTCTGCAGTGGGCGGATGCGGTGGCCGATCAGCTGAAAATGCCCACAGCCTATGTGGATGCGGTACTGGGGGAGGACGCGCAATGAGCCGATTCATGAATCATGTGCTGCCGTTTCCCAGCCTGAGCCTGGTTCTGTGGCTGGCCTGGTTGCTGCTTAATGGTTTTACGGCCGGTCATGCCCTGTTGGGGGCGGTGCTGGCGGTGGTGCTGCCGCTCACCACCAAGCCGTTCTGGCCCAATGTCCCCCGGGTTCGTAATTTGCCGCGCATGTTCGGTTTTGTGGTGGTGGTGCTCTACGACATTGTGGTGGCCAATGTGTCGGTGGCCATAAAAGTGCTGGGGCCTTTGAAATCATTGCGGCCGGGGTTTGTGGAGTTCCCGCTGGAGCTGGATGACGATTTCGCCATCGCGTTGCTGGCCAGCACCATCTCGCTGACGCCGGGCACGGTGTCGGCGGATGTGAGCCCGGACCGTACCACCCTGCTGATTCACGGCCTGGATGTGGATGATCCCGCTGCCCTGGTGGCGGAGATCAAGCAGCGTTACGAGCGCCCGTTAAAGGAGATCTTCGAATGCTGAATACGGCATTATCGATAGCCATGGGCCTGTTCGTGTTGGCCTGGGTGTTGAACCTGGGCCGGCTGATTTTCGGCCCCAGTCTGCCCGACAGGGTGCTGGCACTGGATACCATGTACATCAACAGCATTGCCCTGATCGTGCTGTATGGCATCCAGCAGAGCAGCAAAATGTACTTTGAAGCGGCCATGCTGATTGCCTTGATCGGGTTTGTCAGCACGGTGGCCGTGGCCAAGTACGTCACCCGTGGGGATATTATTGAATGACGCATCATGCAACACGCTGCACGCAACAACGCGAGAGAGGTTATGTGTGCTGATGTGTTGGGTGTTTCGCGCTGGGCCGCTATGCGGTGTCGGCGCGAGTGATGGGTCGGATGGATTGGCAGGCGGTGGCCGCGTTGTTGCGTGATGCGTGTTGCCTGCAAGCGAGGTGTTAATGGATTCTCTGATTGAATGGGCGGTGTCGATTTTTGTGATTATTGGAGGCGTGTTCGCGCTGGTGGGCTCCATCGGCCTGGCGCGGCTGCCGGATTTCTATACCCGACTACATGGCCCCACCAAGGCCACCACCCTGGGGGTGGGCGGCGCTATCCTGGCGTCACTGATCTACTTCTCCTGGCAGGAGCATGCCTTGCAGCTGCATGAGGTGTTGATCACCCTGTTCCTGTTTATCACCGCGCCGGTCTCCGCGCACATGCTGGCCAAGGCGGCCATGCACCGCGACCTCAAGCGCATGAAGGAAACCCGCGGCGAACCGTGGAAGCAGTAAGAGACGCGGCACGCATCACGCTTCATGCAGCACGCGGGTGCCGGCTGTGGTGGTGGAGCGGTGTTCGAGCGGGATTGCTGCCGTAAAGGCAGCGGATTTCGCGGTGGAACCACCGCTCCCACGGCCTTGCTACAGGGCCGCTGTAGGAACGTAGCGCAGCGGAGTAACGCACGGAGTGCGGCCCCGAAGGGGTGAGCGAAGCGAATAACTTGCCTGCAGGCGATCCGAGCCTAAGCGAGGTAAGGATTCCAGAAACGCGTTTCGAGTACTGAGTGTCGAAGATCAAAGCCAAGGATCAGATTCGTCCTCGGGATCAAGCCGCTGTGGGAGCTTGCCTGCAAGCGATTGATCTTTGATCGCGGCGTTGAGGTAGCCGTCTGGCAGGGTGTTTGGCGCGTTGTTGCGTGAGGCGTGCAGCGTGTTGCGTGCCTAAATGTAAAATGTGCGGCGGGCTGGAACTTCTGGAAAAACGCTGCGGTCATAAGAAATAGCTACGGATTGGCACCCCCCGATCCCCCAGTACCCTCAGCCGGTTCGTAGCTTATTTGGACTCCCTGATCTCTTCCCCCGAGATTAGGGCGGCAAGCCTCCCTGGCAGCACAGTCGTTCCCTTCCCCCAAGATTGCTGCCAGGGATTTTTTTTGCCTGCTGACAGGGTCAGCAAGCAAAAGGCTAGAGGCGGAGTGACCTGTTTTATTTCCTGATCAATCTCCTGACGCTAGTTAAGCAATCGTTGTGCCACTTTTTCTTGTCCGAACTAACTGCTTGTGAATCAACAAGCTAGACCCTGTAGCTAGGGATGGCATCTGTTTGCCTTGCCCAAACAGGGGGCGTGAGTGCCATTTCGCGCCGGTTTTGTGACGCAGATCGGCAGGTTGGCAAAAAAACGTAAAAAAATACTTTGGGGGGGATGGAACTTTTATCGAAAGAAGGCATCTTATTTACAGCGACGGGCCGGAACCCCCGATCCCCCAGTACCCTCACCGGTTCGTCGTGATATAGCCCCGGGCCTCTTCCCCCAAAGAGCCGGGGCGGCAAGCCTCCCTGGCAGCACAGTCGTTCCCTTCCCCCAAGGTTGCTGCCAGGGATTTTTTTTGCCTGGATTTTATGCCGGACGCCGGACGCCGGACGCCTGACGCTTAAACCCAAACCCCAAACCCCAAACCCCAAACCCCAAACCCCAAACCGATACTACGACCTGGCTAGAACCCGCTGTAGGAACGTAGCGAAGCGGAGTAACGCACGGAGTGCGGCCCCGAAGGGGTGAGCGCAGCGAATAACCTGCCTGCAAGCGATCCGAGCGACAGCGAGGTAATGAGTTTCGAGTTACGAGACGCGAGTTTCGAAAGGCCAAGATTAAAACCCCACACCTGACCACCGGTTTTAGATTTTCGAAACTCGGTACTCGAAACTCGCTTCTGGAATCCGTGCCTCGCTTAGGCTCGGATCGCTCAGGCAAGCTGAGCTCCTACGCGGGGTATAGCGAGGGTTTTACCGATGCAAAAAGGCATCAGGCATCAGGCATCAGGCATCAGGCATCAGGCATCAGGCATCAGGCATCAGGCATCAGGCCCATCAGGCATCTCAGCCCCAAACCCGTCCACCTCTAGCCATTCCCCCAGCTTGTTCCAGGCGTCTTCGCAGCCGGTGCCGTTGGTGGCGGAGAACAGTTGCAGGCTGAGGGGGGCGGGGTGGTTCTTGAGTTGGCTTTTGACCTTGAGCAGGGTGCTTTTGGCCGCGCCGAACTTCAGCTTGTCGGCCTTGGTCATGAGGATATGGATGGGCATGTTGGCCTGGGCGGACCAGTTGAGCATCAGCTGGTCGAATTCCTTGAGCGGATGGCGGATATCCATCATCAGTACCAGCCCGATCAGGGCCTGGCGTTCGGCCAGGTAGTGATCCAGATGCTGCTGCCACTCGTTGCGCTTGGTTTTGGCCACCTTGGCGTAGCCGTAGCCGGGCAGATCCACCAGGCGGCGTTGCTCATCCAGCTCGAAGAAGTTGATCAGCTGGGTGCGGCCCGGGGTCTTGGAGGTGCGGGCCAGGGTGCGCTGGCTGGTGAGTCGGTTGATGGCGCTGGATTTGCCAGCGTTGGAGCGGCCGGCAAAGGCCACTTCACGGCCCTCATCCGGGGGGCACTGGTCCAGCCGCTGGGCACTTTGCAGGAAGTGCGCCTGGTGCAGCAGGGTTTCCACGGGGTGCTGAGCCATGATCGGGAGCCTCTGTAACCTTACTATTCACATGGAATATGACGGCGCGTGTTAGTCTGGTATATAATCGCGGCCGCCGGTCCCACTGGGGGACCGCGGACGTTCTACAAGGGTTTGCCATGAAAGGCAAACGACTTCGCCAGCGGTGACGCCAGCTTAGCAGAGGTAGCGCTTATGAAGGGTATGGTTGCAGGTATTGCATTGGCTTTGGTGATGGGCTCTGCCGCCCACGCAGCTACAGTTGAGGAACGTTACAACGCCAGTTGTACTTTCTGTCATTCCAACGGTGCTGCCGGTGCGCCAAAATCCCATGATGAAGCTGCCTGGAAGCCGCGCATGGAAAAAGGCATGGACACCATGGTGAAGCATGTCCGGGAAGGGTTTAATGCCATGCCGCCGAAAGGCATGTGCAACGACTGTAGCGACGACGAATACCGTGCTCTGATCGAGTACATGGCAAATAGCAAATAAGACGCTGTACAAAGGATAGGTCATGAAGTTTGTAAAACTGTTCGTGCTGATGGCGGTTGCCGCCGTCGCCACCCCGGCCATGGCTGCCGGTGACGCAGAAGCCGGTGAAGCCAAGGCCGCTCCCTGTGCTGCCTGTCACGGTCAGGCCGGTAATGCCGCCATCCCCACCTACCCGAAACTGGCGGGCCAGGGTGAAGAGTATCTGGTCAAGCAGCTGCAGGACTTCAAGTCCGGCGCGCGCAACAACGCCATCATGGCTGGCCAGGTAGCCAACATGAGCGAGCAGGACATGCAGGACATCGCGGCCTACTACGCCAAGCAAACCGCGGAAGCCGGTCAGGCCAACCCGGACCTGGTGGCCCAGGGTGAGCGTCTGTACCGTGGCGGCGACATGGCCAACAACATTCCCGCCTGCTCCGGTTGTCACGGTCCTGCCGGTCAGGGCATGGACGCTGCCATGTACCCGCATCTGGCAGGTCAGAACGCCCAGTACACCGAAGACCAGCTGAAAGCCTTCCGTGCCGCTGGCCGTAATGACCTCGGCGATGCCGTGATCAAGCGGACCAACGACGGCTCTGCCGAAGAGCCGGGCATGATGCAGACCATCGCTGCTGAAATGAGCGATACCCAGATCAAGGCTGTGGCCAGCTTCATTTCCGGGCTGTCCAACTAAGCCTGCGGGTTCCGGTTTGTAGAAAAGGCAGCCTTCGGGCTGCCTTTTTTTTGGTTCATAGCGAATTTGAGGGTATGGCTCGCAGCACGACCCATGCCGTAGGAGCGTCGGTTATTCGCTCCGCTCACCCCTGCGGGCCCACCGCGGCGTTCCGGGAAAGCCCCGCCTTTCCGTAGGAGCCTGCCTGCAGGCGATCCGAGCCTAAGCGAGGTAAGGATTCCAGAAGCGCATCTCGACGCTCGTTTCTTCCCTCTCGCTGTCGCTCCGATCGCCTGCAGGCAGGTTTCGCTTCGCTGACCCTTCGGACCGCATTGCGTGCGTTACTCCGCCGCGCTACGTTCCTGCGGCGGGGTTGAGAGATCACTGAGACCACGAGGGCTCCCATTGTTTTAACTCAGTGATCTCGGCGCCCTCTGTGGTCAAACTCGCTTTGCTGGTTCTGTGGGAAGTTCAGCTTGCTGGACGAATGCGGCTGTAGACCAGGGCATGCTGCCAGAACCTTCGTTCAGCAAGCTGAATCTCCCACCAGACAGGGGTTTCACCCAGGGCGAAGGAACGCCCGACAAGGCGGCCCCGCAGGGGTGAGCGGAGCGAATAACCGACGCTCCTGGAGGAAGGCCCAGGTAGCAGCACCTTCCCGCAATTGCACGATGAACTTCTTGTCGGGCTCCAGGTGGGGCAGGCATCCCTGGGTGTGTGCCGGTCTGGCTTTCACGGAAATGCGTCCTTCACCTTTTTATTGCTATCATGAAAAGATAATGTCCCTGACCGGGAGAAAAACGCGTTGCCGGTGGTCACATCTGCCGGACACTAACAAAAAGGAGAGGACTCCACATGCTTCGCTTCGTTACGGCCTTGCTGCTGACCCTGGGAATGGCCACTACGGCCCATGCCGAGGAAGAACATTCCCGCTTTGCGCTGGATACCCACTACAAGATTCTGGATGTCCAGGGTTCCGTGAATGACCCCAGCAAGGTGGAGGTCCGTGAGTTCTTTTCCTATGGCTGCCCGCACTGCTATTCCCTGGAGCCGGCGGTAGACAACTGGCTGGAAGACAAGCCGGAGTACATCGACTATGTGCGCACTCCGGTGCTGTTCCTGCGTAACGCCGAGCCGCTGGCCCGTGCCTATTACGTGGAAGAGGCGCTGGGCAAGGTGGACGAAATCCACGCACCCCTGTTTGATGCTATCCACAAGCACCGTGAGCCCCTCTACAGCGAGCCTGCCCTGACCAACTTCTTCCGCAAGTATGGCGTGGAACCGGAGCAGTTCAGCAAGCTGTACAGCTCTTTCGGCGTGTCGACCAAGATTCGTCAGGCCGATGCCCTGAGCCGGGACTACAAGATCCCCGGGGTCCCCAACTTCGTGGTGAACGGCAAGTACCTGATCCTGCGCTCCAACCTGAAGAGCAATCAGGAGCTGTTCGAAGTGATCGAGTACCTGGCTCAAAAGGAAAAGAACGACGGTTAAGCCATGCTGCTGAACAAGGCACGCACTGCCTATCGTGACTGGAAAGCCCGCCCTGCGGGCTTTTCCTTCGCTCGGGAGGGGGTCAGAAAAACCCGCCAGACCCGTGAAGTGGTGTTACCGGAAAATACCCTGAAGCTGATCAGCTTCAATATCCAGGCCGGGATCGGTACGCAGAAATTCGGCGATTACATCACCGGCAGCTGGAAACATCTGGTTGCCCACCCCCGCAGTGTGGAAAACATCGAACAGATCGCCCAGGTGATCAGCCATTTCGATGTGGTGGGCTTGCAGGAAGTGGACGGCGGCAGCCTGCGTTCACGCAATATGAACCAGCTGGTCCGGTTGGCGTCCCTGGGCGACTTTGCCTTCTGGCATCAACAGCTCAACCGTAATCTGGGCCGCCTTGGCCAGTTCAGTAACGGCTTTCTCAGCCGCCTCCAACCCTTTGAAGTTACGGACCACCGCCTTCCGGGCCTGCCCGGGCGCGGCGCCATCGTGATCAAGTACGGCCACCCGATCCAGCCGCTGGTGGTGGTGGTGGCGCACCTGGCACTGGGAGAAAAGGTGCGTAATACCCAGCTCGCTTACCTGTATCGGTTGCTGCGTGAGTACAAGTATGTGGTGATGATGGGGGATTTCAATTGCCGGCTGGAACACCTGGATGCCTCGCCGCTGTCGGAGCTGGGGCTGGACACGGTAATGGCCGATAACCTGAATACCTACCCCAGCTGGGCGCCGGACCGACATATTGATCACATCCTGCTGTCCCCAGGCCTGACCAGCCAGCACACCCGCGTGCTGGAAGACTGCAAACTGTCCGACCACCTGCCGCTGGCCACCGAAATCATCGTGCCGGACGATGTGATTTCGGCGACCATGGAGCACAGGCTGCCACTAATCAGTTAACAGTGAATAGTTAACAGTGAACAGTTGCGCGGTCGCGCATGTGATTTTTCTGCAAGGCCCGTGGCCGCGCACCACTGCTTGGGCGAGTGTCGGCGCCCTGAAACAGGGTTACAGCAATCACCATTACCTGCGCCGGGCACGGTTTGTGGGGAAGACGTTGTCGCCGCCAGATTTTCAGCTGTTTGACCTGGGTGATTACCCCGGCGCCTGGATGCCGGGTGCGCAATCTCTTCAAGGTGAGGTGTATGAGGTGGATGCGCTGACCTTGGCCTCGCTGGATCACCTGGAAGAAGTGCCTCGGGTGTACCGCCGCGAGAAGTTGCAGACAGAGTACGGTCACGCTTTTGTCTATGTGCTGCAGCGGATGCCCCGCGGTGCGCGCCGATGCAATACCGGGAGCTGGAGGGGCAGTTAACAGTGAACAGTTGCTCGGTCGCGCATGGGGTTATCTCGAAGATCTTGGGCCGCGCACCAGGTTTATGTGCGAGTGCCGGCGCCGGAAAAAACGGTGTGTTCTCCGCTGTTCACTATTCACTATTCACTGTTAACTGTTCACTCTCCCAGAGCGCTCGATTAAAACCTAAAGCCCCGGGAAAAATGCCATGACAGCGTCATCCGCAAACGCCAATCTACCCTCATGACCACCAACCGCCGCCTCATCGCAACGCTGCTTCTCCTGCCCACCATGACCCTGGCGGACTGCCCCCGCGTGCCCGGCGAGGAGGACGACCGTCGTGCCAACGCCGGCTGTCTGATCGTTCAGGATGACAAGGTATTGCTGCTCAACCATCGCTGGGGTGGCAAGCTGGGGGTGCCGGGGGGCACGCTGGAAGAGGGCGAGTTGGCGCAGTGCACGGCCTGGCGGGAGACTGCTGAAGAGTCGGGCATGGCCGTGACGGTAGGCCGGCGGTTGGCGGTGATGAGCAACGGTTTTCATCTTTACCGCTGCCATCTCCTGCAGCCAGTGGAGGCCGGGGCGGCGGTGGATGTGCCCCGCTCGGCGATGACGGAAGTCTCGGCCATTGGCTGGTATCCGTTATCCTCGCTGAGCAAGGACCGCTGGCGTTTTGAATACCAGTTTGAACAGTTTCTGCAGGTGGCGGGTGACGCTATGCAGAGCGAGACAGCACCAGATCCGGGTTCCGCCAGTGACGTACTGCCGGCGAAGTGAGTACTTCCTTGGCCAGTTCGCTTTGGCGTGTGGTGCCGGTCTTGGTGAACACGCTTTTCAGCTGGGTGCGCACGGTATGCACCGATAGCTGGTAGGTGTTGGCCACCTGTTGCGGGCCCAGGCCGCGACTGATGCCCGCGGCCACTCGGGATTCGGCTTCGGACAGTCCGTACAGCTGCATCAGGCAGTTGAGATCAATATAGACCTCGGCGCGAGGATCCTGGAAATAGACAATGGCCAGCGGCTGGCGGCTGTCAGTGTAATGCTGCGACAGCGGGTTGCCGCGCAGCGGGCTCACCAGGCAGCGCACCCCTTCAGTCACTGTCCGTGGCAGCATGATGACGCCACCGGCCCCGGCGCGGGGATCGTTGTCAGGGCGGGTGACTTGCTCCAGCAGGCATAACAGATCGGCCTGCAGGCGCGGGTCTTGCAGGGTCAGGGTCTGGTTGAACGTGTGGGTGCATGGGAGCTCGTCGAGCAGCGCTGCTGCTTCGCCGGAAAGGTGCACAATCCTGCCGTGGCGATCCACCAGGGCAAAGGGCTGCGCCTGAATCTCCAGGGTCTGTTCCAGCGCCATGCGGGTATGGTCGAGCGCACTGACCTGGCTCTGCAGACGCAACGCGCGCCGCACATGCATCACCAGTTCGTTGATGCGGTTGGTCTCTTCCCGTTGATAGTGGCCCTGTCCACGGGTGCGCTGGATCAGCAGCTGCACCGTCTGGTGGTCATCCTGCCAGACCGTACCGCAAACCCCATGGTGAATATCCTGTTTTGAGGCCCAATCGTTATAGAATTCGGTCTGGTAGAACTGCTTCTGCGGACAGGAAAAATCCAGGTAGCTGGAATACAGTTGGCCCGGTGCCTTGTCTTTCAGTTCGGGGCGCCACGGGCAGGTATTCACAAAGTGGGACACATAGGCCTGGTGGTCGGCGTCGTCGATATTCTGTTTGATGCTGGATTTCACCGACTGGGCGGCGCGATCCATGACCAGCATACGGGCAGAGCGGGAGCCGGTCGCCTCGATCAGCTGATCGAGAAACCTGGGCCAGGCATCCGGATTGCACGGCGCGTCATACAGCGTGTCCAGCAGTGACTCGTGTGCTTTCCCCTGCAATCCCTTACATGCAGAAGCAGTCATGATTATATTGTCGTTCCCCTCAGTGCCTCTTAAGGTACCGGGTTGGCGACAAAATTAGAAGTGCATCACACTTTCCCGGATGGGTGGCAAAGTGTCAAAACAGAGGATGGCATCACATGGTGGAGTTGAAGTGGACCTTGGCGGATGGCCAGAACCTGCCGGTAACGGAAAGTGGCGACGGCGCGCAAACGGTGGTGCTGGTGCATGGCTGGACCTGCAGGCGCAGCCATTGGCAGCCGCTGCTGGATAGCCCGCCTGAGGGTGTTCGGCTGCTGGCAGTGGATCTGCCGGGGCATGGTGAGGCGCGGAACGTGACCCCGGCCGCCTGGACGGTGGCCGCATTGGCGGACTGCCTGGCCGACGCATTACAGGACGAGGACAACCCCATTGTAGTGGGCCACTCCATGGGCGGTGCCGTGGCACTGGAGCTGGCCCGACGCAAGCCGGTAAGGGGCGTGGTACTGGTGGATACCTTTGTGATTCCCTATGGGGATCTGGATGAAGAGGGTGCCAAGGGGGTTGAGGCAGGGTTCTATGAAGACTTTCCTGCGGCCATCGACAACCTGGTAGCCAATAATGCGGGGCCGGACTTGCCCGCAGACCAGAAGATCGCGCTGGGCAAGGACATGGCGTCAGCCCCTGCTGAAGCCATGCTGCCGCTCTGGTCCGACCTGCTGCGCTGGTCCCCGGAGGCGGCGTTCAACGAGCTCCACTGTCCTGTCCATGCCATCAATGGTGATCTGATCGGTGATGCCGCGAGAGCTCGCTGTGAAGGCCATGTCACCGAATGGCTGCAACCCGGCACCTGGCACTTTCCGCAAATGGAGCAGCCTGCAGTGTTTGCCACTCTGTTGGCCCGGGTGCTCAAGCAACTCTGATCGACCGCACCTGAATGCCCTTGTGCCGGCGTAGCCCGGCACGTCCCTTCCTTCCTGACGCGCTCAGGCGCCTTATCCTCAGCCATTGATCCTGCTTTTGCCTCCCGTTGTCGCCGGGAAAAGGCGCCGTTGCCCTGTGCTCGCCCTTTTAATCACTCCGAATTGGCATTGAATTAAATTCATTAACTTTTGGCTAACAACTTTTGTAACGGCATACCTCAAATGGGTGATGCGGGATGGTTTGTGCATCCCATAGATTTAGGGCTCGGAAAAAGACTCTTCGCAGATTTGAGGGACAGTGGCTGAAGCGGCCCGTTAATTCGCGATAAGACTTTGCAGCCCTCATCCCTTAAATGGGGGATGAGGGCTGCAAAGGCTGGCGGGTATTCTGCAACTGACAAGTAGTGAACAAACAAAACTGGGGAATCAATATGTTGGGATCCAAAGCGAAGCTGCCGCTCGCCATTGCGCTGTCTACTGCGCTACTGGCGGCTTGTGGCGGCGGTGGTGGCTCTAGTTCTGGTGGTGGAGCTTCGTCGGGCGGGGGAACGCCTCCGACTGGCTCCGGCACCAGCGTCAAAGGGGTTGCGGTGAAGGGGCCGCTGGTGAATGCCACGGTGAAAGCCTATGCGCTGGACTATTCAGCGGCGGATCTGATTGGCGCCGCCGCACCGGTGGGTACTGGCACTACCAATGCCCAGGCGCAAATCACTGGCCTGAGTCTGGATCCCGCGGGGGCTCCCTATATCGTGGTGGTGGAAGCGGATGATGACACGGTGGATCTGACCACAGGCGTTGAACCGGTGATCACCATCATGAAAACCGTGATTACTGCCGACATGCTCAATGGCGGTACCCCGGTGGTGGCCACACCGCTGACCTCGCTGGCCACCGAAGTGGCGGCCAGCAAGGGCGCCACCCCGGAAACCCTGCAGCAGAATCTCAGCGACGCCCAGAATACTGTGAAGTCCACGCTGGGCTTTGGCCTCAATGAGTCGGTGGACATTTTTACCGCTACGCCGGTACTGAACGACGACACCGATACCCCGGAAAAACAGGCCCAGGTGGCGGCCTACCGTCTGGCGGTAGAGGCGGTTTCTGCGGTGCTGAACAATGCGGCCGCCGACTCCTCTGAGGAAGGCGACTCTGCTACCGATGTGTTGTCTTCCATGGCGCTGGACCTCAGTGATGGCGTGATTGACGGCAAGAAGGGTGAGGACGATCTGCCGGAACTTGCGGGTGTTGATGTGGATGCGGTGCCGGTTGCCAATCTGATTATTCCCGGCACCTCCACACCGGTGGGTAATATTACCCAGGTGCTCGACAGCGAAGCGCAAAGCCTCGGTACCTCGGTAACCGTGGACCAGTCCGTGACGGTGGAGCCCGAAGAAGTGGTCACCGTTGCCGATACCGATTTTGATGGCGTCAAAGACGATGTTGATAACTGTATCAACACCAAGAATGGCGCCAATGAAGATGACCAGTTGGACGCCAACGACAATGGTGTGGGCGCGGCCTGTGAGGCAGCTCCTCAGATCGTTGCGGTTAGCGGCAGTGGGCCAGAGGACGGTGGTGTTATCACTATCGATCTTGGCGGCTCTGACGCCCAGGGCGATACCCTGACCTATACCGTAGACGGTCAGGTACTGCCTGCAGGGCAATCCTATTATGAGTTCACTCCGGATCTAAATTCCTCAGGTCAGGTGGTGCTGGATTACAGTGTAAGCGATGGCGAGAAAAGTTCTCCCGTGAGCATTATTACCATTGATGTGACGCCGGTGAACGATGACCCAGCTGGTACCCTCACCATCGTAGGCACAGGCAATGAGAACGAAGAACTGAGCCTCGATAAGCAGCTTAGTGATGTCGATGGCACGCTCTCTTACGAAGCGTATCAGTGGTATGTCGGCACTGAGGAAAATCGTACTACGATTGATGGCGCTACCGGGGAAACCTTTACTCCGCAACAGGCCCATGTGGGGCAACAGATCAGTGCGGGCGTGGTTGTCAGTGATGGCGTGTTTGACCCCGTGGAAGTCTTTTCCAACCTAACTGCCGCTATTCCGAACACCTATAACAACCCTACCGGCGGTTCCGCGGAGATCTTGGGTGTCCCGGAAGAAGGTGAAACCTTGACCGCCAGCAATAATCTGGTGGACCCGGATGGCACGGTGACCATCACCGGCTACCAGTGGCTGGCGGATGGCCAGACCATTGACGGTGCCACCCAGTCGTCCCTGCTGCTTGGCCAGGCCCAGGTAGAAAAGGCAATCAGTGTGGTGCTGACCTACACCGATGGCACCTTCGCCGATCAGACTGTCACCACCGCAGCCACCCTGCCAGTTGCCAACGTGGACAATGGGAGTGAGGGTTCTGTCACTATCACGGGTACCGTGGAAGAAGATCAGACCCTGCAGGCGGTGCCTGAGTTTACCGATGAAGATGGGCTGGAGAACGTCGAGTATCTCTACCAGTGGTTTGCCGATGGCCAGCTGCTGGATGGGGAAACCAGTGACCAGCTGCTCCTCGACGATAGCCATGTCGACAAAGCCATTACCGTGCAGGTGACATTCAGCGACGATCTCGGTGGTTCGGGTGGTGATACCTCCGAGCCAACCATTGCCGTTGAGAACGTAAACGACCCGCTTCAGGGCTCCGTGATCATTACCGGACAGGCCATGGACACCCAGGAGCTGTCGGTTGCCAACTTCCTCTCCGGTCTGAGTGATGACGACGGCTTGCCGGGCACGCCTCCGGCGGAAACTACCTACCAGTGGAAGCGCGATAGTAGCGATATCGGTGGTGCCAATGCGGCCACCTATACCCTGGTAACGGCGGACGTGGGCGCGCTCATCACCGTGGAGATCACCTTCCCGGATAGCCGCGACTCCACCGAAACCGTAACCTCTGAGCCAACTGCACCGGTAGCTCAGTTCAACAACCTGCCCACTGGCTCCGTGACCATTACCGGTGATACCCAGAACCAGACCTGGACCGCGAGCAATGACCTGGCTGACGCCGATGGTCCCGATCCGCTGGTGATCAGCTACCAGTGGTATGCCGATGGCGGCGCGATTGATGACGAGAGCAGTTCTACCTTTACCCCGGGTCAGGAATACGTTGGAGCGTCCATCTTTGTCCGCGCCAGCTACACCGATGGCGACGACAATCTCACCGAAGTGGATTCCGAGACGGTGGTGGTGCTCGATGCGGATGACCCCTATACCGGTGGCGTGACCATCACCGGTGACAACACCGAAGATCAGGTGCTTACGGCGACCAATGACCTGTCTGATCCGGATGGTGAAATTGTCATTGTGGGCTACCAGTGGAAAGCCGCTGGCGCAGATATTGTCGGGGCCACCACGGACAGTCTGGTGCTCACCCAGTCAGAAGTGGGCCAGAACATCACCGTGGAGGTGACCTTCAACGATGGCGTGTTTGGCAACCAGGTGTTGCTGTCCTCTGACACTACCCCGGTAAACAATGTCAACGATCTGCCGGAGGGCGAGGTCACCATCAGTGGTGAGCCTGCACCGGGCAATACCCTCTCAGCAAACAACACTCTTTCCGATGAAGACGGTATGGGCTCGGTGACGTATGAGTGGTTTGTGAATGCAGTCAGCGCCGGCTTCGGTCCGACCTATGACGTTCAGCAGGCAGATGTGGGCTTGGATGTCTATGTGAATGCCAGCTACACGGATGCCCAGGAAACACCCGAAAGCGTGGATTCTGCTGCCGTGACCATTGAAGCGTCCGCACAGGCTGCCGCCTTCGATCCTGCCAGCTTCTCGGGCCAGACGGTCTACGATGTCTATGTAGAAGATGGCGATGACAGTGAATGTGCGGGCACAACCACCTTTGTGCGCATGGCATTCGATGCTGGCGGTACCTTCGAGGGGACCTCTGCCTGTAACGATGAAAGCATTTCCGGTAACTGGGTTTTTGAACAGGACAACCAGGTGCTGGTACTGACTTCTCCCGACTTTGATCAGCCAAACTATGTGACTGCCGATGCCGAAGTGGTGGATGGCAAGCAGCAGAGCTGCTGGATTGATGATGAGGATATCCTTGATTCTGCAACTGCGCTGGACATCTGCCGCAATGGTGAGGGTAGTCAGTTCTACTCCTTGGCTGACTGGATCGGTTACGATGCGTTCTACTTCAATCTGGCCGATGTACACGCCGATACTTTCGATACCAAGCGTTTCTCCCACACCTGGCTGGCAGGTCGTACCCTGTACGATGTCTGGTACGGCAATGTCAACGATGCTAATTGCGAGTGGATTACCAATAGCGACCGTGGCTTGAGTGAGCTGGTGTTCTCTGCAGATGGCTTGACCGTGGACGTTACCGGTATTGCCGGCGATCAGTGTGAGGAGCTCGGGATTGCCCTTGCGATCAATGCTGACGGCCAGCTGGGTGACAGCGTGTCTGGCGCCGGCATCAACTTCCTCGGTAACACCGAGCAGTATCTGGAAGTGGTATTCCGTAACGAAGATGGTTCCCCGGATAACGTGGATCGCTTCTACCACACCCTGAGCGAAGCACAGGCGGCATGGAATGCGCTGCCAGTAGCCGAAACTCCGGGTGCCACGTATACCCAGAACTTCCAGGGCCCTCAGCTTCTCAAGGCGCCGGTTTATAACGTGTATAGCGATGCAGGTGACTGGATCATCGAGAAGATTCAGGTGATCGGTGCCGGTACCGTCGAGCTGAGCGAGCGGACATCTGATGAGCCCTCGTTTGCTGATAGCTACTACATGCCGGAAGTGCTGGCGTTCTCCATGACGCAGAGCTCCTTGACGTTTGGTGCCGATGTGATCACCTGGCATATCGCTAGCGACCCCAATATCGGGGCCGGTCATATGGCTGCTCTGGGGAATGGCTTCGAGGTGTGTTGGGACAGCTGTGATGACGTGGAAACCTTCTTCTTTAATGAAGAGGCCGCACAGCAGTTTGCCGACAGCATGCAGCTGGCAAATGAAGGTAATCCTCTGATCGGCAGCTGGCTGATCGATGAGGGCGCTGGTCAGCGCAACATCCTGACCTTTATCGATAACACTCACTACGTGGTGTTCCACGAGGGTGACAACACCGATCAGACGGCCGGCTCTGCCGAGTACGGCACCTATAGCTGGGATCAGGAGACCGGTGCCTTTACCGCCAGCATGATCGAAGAGTCTGACGGAGAAGGTGGTCTGGATGGTGCCTCGTTCAATCTGCAGGTGAACGGTGATGCCTTTACCACTGATGATGGCTTCGGTGCTGATCGTATTGTCGATGAGGCGCTGCCCCTGGTGGGCTCCTGGGTTCTCGGCGAAGGCGATGACCTGAATATCCTCACCTTCCTGTCCTCCACTGAGTACGCCATCGTGCATACTCAGAATCAGGAGTGTTATGGCGATACCTGTTCACCTCAGGCGCTGTCCGGTGAGTTTGGCTTCTATAGTTGGGATGGCTATAACTTCGAGGCTACCTCGGTATCGGTAGATACCAATGGTGCGGGCGGTCTGTTCAATGCAGATGATTCAGCGGATCAGCAGGGTGAAGCGATAGAGATCGACGGGACTGTGCTCACCTTTACCGACGCGGATGAAGGGAGCTACCTCTTCAACCGGGTCGGTTCACAGTCACAATCTCTGGTCTGTGGTTATGAATCTGGCTGGGACGACATGAATGACCAGCCGCTGGTGTTCAACTCACTGGATGATTACAGCAACGTGATTGCCGACTGTGACCTGCAGAATGGCCCGTTGCCGTCGTTCTCTGCTGCCGACCTGGCGGATAAAACCTTCTATGACGGTGAAGGGGAAATGACCTTCAGCCTGAATGGTGACAGCGCCACAGGCCTGGATTACGGTGATGACGAGATCAAGGGCACAGGGGACGATGAAGCATTCTTCGTCACTGTTTCGGATTTCGGGACCAATCAGGTCATGCTGGAATACTCACTTACCGAAGGTGGCATGGTAGAAGGCTACGACGTGCTGACCCTGCTGTACTCCGACGGTAACGAATACCAGTTCAAGGTGTTCTATGAGGATTACTACTGGCTGGAGTCTGATCAGGACTATATGGATACCACCATGCAGGACGGTGAAATCTGGAACTGGACCTGGTCCGAGACCGATCCGGATGGTCAGGCGCTGGGTTGTTATTATGATTCCGGCTGGGATGACATCAACGAAAAGCCGGAAACTTTCAACTCCGTGACGGATTACTATGAGGTGCGTGCGTCCTGTGAGCAGATCCACGATAGTAACGCACTGAGTGTGGCAATGCTGGCCAATACTACCTTCTATGAAGAAGGGAATGAGGCCATGCTGACCTTTGATGGTGCCGGTAATGCAACCGTTGTTGAGCCCGGTGATAATGGTGTCTTTGACGACGGCACAGGAGATGATGAAGTGTTCCAGGTGACCTTCACTGACTTCGACACCAATGTGATCAAGCTGACCTTCGTTGATGGGCAGGAAGTCATTTCCGAGCTATGGAGTCTGGTGTATTACAGTGCAGATGAACTCGGTGACGGGAAAGACTTCTGGGAATTCCGGTTGTACTCAGAGGATTCTGCCTGGGAAGAGTCTGATGGTGTCGTGTCCATTGGCGATGAAGCCAAGGAAGGCGAGATCTGGAGCGATGTATGGAGCACCTCCAGTGATTTCAACTGGGCGGCAATCCAGTAGGTCTTAATGAACGTGTGTTGATCTCTGTATTCGAGAGGCCCCGCAGATGCGGGGCTTTTTTTATCGCAGAACTACGTAAGGCAGGATCGGAGCTGGATTGCCGAAGGCGGTTTTCGATCATGATGTGGGAGCGTGGCGTAGCGAAGTAACGCACGGAGTGCGGCCCACACAGGAGACTTCCAGAGAATGGGTCAGGCGGTTGAAGACATGGTCGTTGGTGGCACCTGGGTCTTGCGTGCCTGGCCAACGCCGGGTGCCTGATTATTCAGAATGACAAGGTGTTGCTGCTCAGCCATCGCTGGGGCGACAAGTTGGGGGTGCCGGGCGGGACGTTGGAAGACGGTGAGCTGGCCCAGTGTACGGCTTGGCGGGAAACCCGGGAAGAAACCGGCACGAAGCTTTGACTACTAGTATTGAGCAGGGAGTCATAAGCGCGCATCCCCCATATGGGGATATTATAGATGAAGCTAATTGCAACCAGATGGCGACTATTAAGCCCATGCCTCATTAGGTTTTTTGTAGCAACGGCAAATGAATTGTGTCTCATGTCACGAAAGAATTGAGACACAAGTCGCATTTTGCTAGTTTGGCACCTTGGAATATCAAGACCAACTCAGGGAAGGGAAATATATGAAGGGAATTTTTGCCCTCACCCCCCTCGTTGCTGCGCTATTGCTCGCTGGTTGCGGCGGCGGTGGCAGTAGTGGTGGGGGAGGCTCCTCAAACGATGGTGGCGGTTCATCTGGCACGGCTCTTAAGGGCTCTGCTGTGAAAGGCCCATTGGCCAACGCGGCGGTCTCGCTGTATGCCGCTGATCCGAATCAGCCTGACGGACTTGGCGAACTGCTGGATAGAGGTGATACCAATGGTAGCGCCGCGTTCTCGGGGGTTTCGGTGCCCGATGGCACTACAGGCACTGTGATCGTTGAAGTTGTAGCAGATGCTGACACCATTGATCTGACCACAGGCCAGGCGCCGGTCATTGGCCGATTGCTGTCCGTCTCTACTGCGGAAGACATCGCAAACGGTGGAACGAATTATCCTACCCCCCTTAGTACGCTGGCTTTGCAGTTAGCTCTGAAAAATGCAGACAGCCCAGACGGAGGCTTTGCCGGTAATGGTGATGGCAATGTTTCCCAGGATGAGTGGCTTCAGGCTCTGGGGATTGCTCAGAAAAAAGTGAAGAGCGCTCTAGGGTTTGACCTGCTTGGTGATGATGTCGATCTGTTTTCCAGTCCTCCTCTCATCACTTCTGCCGGCGATGACCAGGCCAAAGTGGTTAAGCTGCGTACGGCTGTAGAGGCTGTATCTGCATTGTCGGCAGAGCTTGCCAAAAAGGCGAAAGAGGCAAATGCCGCCAGTGAAGAGTCTGCTGACAGCATGTTCTCTGCGCTGCTGCAGGATTTCTCTGATGGAACGATTGATGGCCAGTCAGATGGGCAGGCCCTGAATGCCTTCAGTGACATCCCTAACCTGGCGACAGAAGTTACTCAGGACCCGTCAATGCTGGTTATTCCCGGCACAGATGGCGTCACGGTTGGTCAGACCAACACGGTCGTGGCCGATGAAACGGCGGATACGGGGCAGGATGAAGTGGATACCAGCACAGCCTTAGCTGCCCCTGCCGATCCCGCCCCCGCGAAGGTCGAGAGCGACTTGGATGGCGATGGTGACCCGGACAGTACCGATCCTGACATTGATGGTGATGGTGTCCTGAACGCCGACGATCTTGCACCTGGCAACCCTGATCGTGATGATGCCTTCCCCGATGATGAAACCGCTGATTCTGACGGCGATGTGGGCGACAATGCGGATGCCTTCCCAGAGGACGAGAACGAGACCGTGGACTCCGACCGATGGTGTCGGTCCGGATGTGTTTCCGATGATCCTGAAGAAACCGCTGATTCTGACGGCGATGGCGTGGGCGACAATGCGGATGCCTTCCCAGAGGACGAGAACGAGACCGTGGACTCCGACGGCGATGGTGTCGGTGACAACGCGGATGTGTTTCCGAATGATCCGGAAGAAACCGCTGATTCTGACGGCGATGGCGTGGGCGATAATGCGGATGCCTTCCCGGAAGACGGGAACGAGACCGTGGACTCCGATGGCGATGGTGTCGGCGATAACACTGATGCTTTCCCGAACGACTCAGGAGAAACGGCAGATACGGATGGTGATGGTGTAGGGGATAATACTGATCCCTTCCCGGAGAACCCCGATGAAAGCGCCGACTCTGACGGCGACGGGGTCGGCGATAATTCAGATGCCTTCCCTGATGATTTTACCGAAAGTGAAGATGCCGATGGTGACGGCTTTGGTGACAACGTAGCTGATCCGGATCCCGCTGACCCTTGTGTGCCCAGTACCACTGTTAGTGCCTGTACCGGTACGACTGTCGAGGCAGTATGGGGTGAAACCAAATGGAACGAAGCGAACTGGCAATAAACTGGTTCGCCAACTAATTACGGAAGAAGGAACAACACAATGAAAAAATTTATGATGACTGCTCTGGCTGCTGCAATGGCAAGTTCCGTGGCTGTGGCGGAAGTGTCTGTACCAAATACTTTTACGCAAGGCGAGAATGCGGTTGCGGCAGAGGTTAATGCCAATTTTGGTGCATTGGTGACTGCGATAGAAGAAAGCAATAGCCGTATTGCTGCCCTTGAGGAGCAGCTTGACAGTGCTACGTCCCTCGAAGTCGTAGGTTC